>NZ_MWMM01000060.1:0-1075 GCF_002189605.1 Pseudobacillus badius | reverse complement strand
ATTACCATTATACACTTCCGGTTTTGGCTGGCTTGTCCCAGCGTTAATTGGGGTGTTAATCGGCCTTATTGTACAGATAGTAAATAAACAGCAATCAATGAAAAAATCTCGACAAAGCAACGCCTCTTAAATAGTGGTTACCATAATTTTGAAACGCTAATAAGTTATTCATTTTTTGTTCGGTTGGCATTATTTCTGCAAAACAAGCAAAGTTTGTGCCGATCCCAGCAACTTCAATATCATGATATCAGCACTTCACGGAGCAGGAGGGGGGTATCTTTTAACAAAATGCCTTCCCCTCATTCTTCCATTTCAACCATGATAACAACCTTGTGCTTTTTCTTTTGTCTAATAGCTTCTTCCGATAAAGCCCGAATCACATCAAGCTCCGTATTTACGCTGATATCCTCATATGTCACTACGTTTTCAATTTCACTCATTGCAGGAGAGTGTAATAACAGCAAGGATGCTTTGTTTGTACGACTTCCTGGAGCTAGAAAAAATCTTAAAAAAGTATAGGTAACCTATGACTTACTATAAAAAGGAGGAAATAAATGGAGGGTCAATTAACTTGGGCTATCTTGATTACAATTTTTGGATTGGTCTTTTGGGGTTTTGGGTTATTCTATCTTACTAAAAAGCGATTTTTAAAAGAGTTTGATGTACTAAAGGATATTACACCTCTTCCTGGTATTTATAATTATTGGATTGTAAAATCTATGATTCTATGTGGTGGATTGTTAATTTTACCATTGGGATTGTATGGGATAATTCAAAACCTATAATTAACCTCTAAAATTACAATGTCAATCTCTCACTATGTTACAAGTATTGGGGCTAATATTTATTTTCCTTGCGACACTGCCAGTAATAGGTGCAATAAACGGTCATAAAGGAGTTGTTTTTGGTAAAAGCTAATTTAAAGTATATTGCTGCAACATTTTGGATATTTCTTTTTCTCTATTTAGTGGGATGTTTTTACTGACTTTCCGCATGTCTAATTTTTACAATTAGGAATTTAAGAAGGAGTCCATTTTCTTTTCTCGAATACAAATGATAAATCATGATACGTTTT
>NZ_MWMM01000005.1:0-178842 GCF_002189605.1 Pseudobacillus badius | reverse complement strand
CGGAAGCAAGCTTCCGTCAAGTCCGCTCGACTTGCATGTATTAGGCACGCCGCCAGCGTTCGTCCTGAGCCAGGATCAAACTCTCCAAAAAGATGTTTGACTTGCTCATGTTTTAAAAATAAGAATTAACTTACTGGCATGTTTTTGTTCAGTTTTCAAAGATCAATTTTGGAGCGGGTGATGGGAATCGAACCCACGACATCAGCTTGGAAGGCTGAGGTTTTACCATTAAACTACACCCGCATATTAAATTCCTGGTCGGGAAGACAGGATTCGAACCTGCGACCCCTTGGTCCCAAACCAAGTGCTCTACCAAGCTGAGCTACTTCCCGTTTAATTATATGGCGCGCCCGAGAGGAGTCGAACCCCTAACCTTTTGATCCGTAGTCAAACGCTCTATCCAATTGAGCTACGGGCGCATGTTCGTGATGCGGCCGAGAGGACTTGAACCTCCACGGGGTCGCCCCCACTAGGCCCTCAACCTAGCGCGTCTGCCATTCCGCCACGACCGCATGTTTCTTGCAACAGAATTAAATTATAACACGCATCCTCTATCATTTCAAGTACTTTTTTAAAATAATATTTTACTTCTTAAAGAGAGTATTTATTATCCGAAGAAGGCACTTGTTTGTGACTAACCGTCACTAGAAATATATTAAAGCAATCGATTGAAATAGTCAACTACTTTTTTAAAAAAATAAAATCAGACGTGCATTTATCTTTTGCTATTAGCCTTGAAACAAACCAAAAAACAAAAAACAGCCTGCGCAATGCAAGCTATAAGTTACTTGAATGCGGATGAAGGGAGTCGAACCCCCACGTCCTTGCGGACACTAGAGCCTGATTCTAGCGCGTCTGCCAGTTCCGCCACACCCGCAAATGGTGAGCCATGAAGGACTCGAACCTTCGACCCTCTGATTAAAAGTCAGATGCTCTACCAACTGAGCTAATGGCTCGTTATGGCTGGGCTAGCTGGATTCGAACCAGCGCATGACGGAGTCAAAGTCCGTTGCCTTACCGCTTGGCTATAGCCCAATCATTTTCAGAAAAACATGACCCCTACGGGATTCGAACCCGTGTTACCGCCGTGAAAGGGCGGTGTCTTAACCGCTTGACCAAGGGGCCTCGTTAAATAAAGATAATGGCGGAGAAGGAGGGATTTGAACCCTCGCGCCGCTTACGCGACCTACACCCTTAGCAGGGGCGCCTCTTCAGCCACTTGAGTACTTCTCCAAATATGGCTCCGCAGGCAAGATTCGAACTTGCGACCGATCGGTTAACAGCCGATTGCTCTACCACTGAGCTACTGCGGAATACAAAATTCATTTTATCGACAATTTGTATTATATTAAAGTGAAGTAGTCGAGTCAACAATTTTGTATAACAAAATAAAAAAAGAAAAAGCAACGGACATCTATGACTAGCTAATCACCTTTTCAAAGTGCTCCGTTCTTCTCTTAAGATAACAGGTGCTCTGCACTTTCCGCAAACATATCTCTTGGTATCGACCTTTTTCTTGCGGCTATACATCAGATGACAGCCAGAGCATTCATAAACAAACAACCGCTTCGACTGCTGTGACGGTGATTTTTGAAGCGGCGTGCAGTGTCTTGGGGCTTTCACAGCTTTCAATAGCTGCTTAAAATCATGATCACGATGCTTATATCCTCTTCCTTCTAAATGTAAATGATAATGGCAAAGCTCATGCTTAATAATCCCTTCTAATTCTTTTAGCCCGTACGCCTCTAAATACTTTTTGTTTACCTCTATATTATGAGATTGCAGCATATAGCGGCCGCCGGTTGTTCTTAGCCGCGGATTAAATTCTGCCTTATGCAGAAAAGGGCGGCCGAATAATTCCGATGAGATTTTTTCTGTCAGCGCTTGAAGTTGTTCATTATTCATTACTCGGCCGCTCCTTTCTCTGTTGCTGTTACTTTCCAGGGGAAATCATTGTCAATGATACTCTTCCTTTTTTCTCATCTACCTGCTCAATCCAAACTGTAACAATGTCACCAACAGCGGCTACATCAAGAGGATGTTTAACAAACCCTTTTTTCATCTTGGAAATATGGACAAGTCCATCTTCTTTCACGCCGATATCAACAAAAGCACCAAAGTCCACTACATTTCTGACCGTTCCTTGCAGTTCCATGCCAGGTTTTAAATCTTCAAGCTTCATAACTCCTGTTTTTAAAAGCGGAGTCGGCAGCTCATCACGCGGATCGCGGCCGGGCTGCTGGAGGGCATCTTTAATATCCTGCATGGTCAGCGCGCCAATTCCCGCCTTTTCAGCTGCTTGCTCTACAGTTATCTTGTTCAATGCTTCGGTGAGCTCTTTCGTCCCCACATCCTTGGTGGTATAACTCATGCTTTGAAGCAGCTTCTTTACTTCCGGATAGCTTTCAGGGTGAATAGCTGTTTTGTCCAGCGGCTCCTGCCCATCTATAATCCTTAAGAAGCCTATACATTGTTCAAACGTTTTCGCACCGAGGCGCGGGACTTTCTTTACTTGTGAACGGCTGCTGAATTTGCCGTTTTCCTCCCTGAATTTCACAATGTTGTTAGCCACCGTTTTGTTCAGGCCAGCTACATATTGCAGCAATGAAGAGGAAGCGGTATTGAGATTAACGCCTACCTGGTTCACGGCTGTCTCCACTACGAAGGTTAACGACTCGTTAAGCTTCTTTTGAGAAACATCGTGCTGGTATTGTCCGACTCCTACAGACTTCGGATCGATTTTTACCAATTCTGCTAACGGGTCCTGCAGCCGTCTCGCAATAGATACAGCGCTTCTCTCTTCCACTTGAAGGTCAGGAAATTCTTCACGCGCCGTTTCAGAAGCAGAATAGACACTTGCCCCTGCCTCATTGACGATGATATATGCCGCTTGCCGCTCGCTTTTCTTGATAACGTCTGCTATAAATTGCTCTGTTTCGCGTGATGCTGTTCCGTTTCCGATGGCAATAATTTCAACATCATGTTCCTTTAACAGCTGTTGAACACGCTCTTCCGCCTCCGCTCTCTTAGCTTTCGGGGGATGCGGATAAATGACCCCTATATATAATACTTTTCCGGTTTCATCTACCACTGCCAGCTTGCAGCCGGTACGGTAAGCTGGATCTACCCCAAGCACAACCTTCCCTTTTAAAGGCGGCTGCAAAAGCAGCTTTCTTAAATTCTCAGAGAAAATATGAATCGCTTGGTCTTCCGCCTTTTCAGTTAGTTCATTTCGCACTTCTCTCTCAACAGATGGCTGAATGAGCCGCTTATATGCATCTTGCAGTGCTTGACGCACATAGGTGCCTGCTTCTGTTTGCTCATTTACTTTATATCTCTTGCTTATATAGCGAACAATCTTTTCTGCATCTGTTTGAATGCTTACTTTCAAAATCTCTTCTTTCTCTCCTCGGTTAAGAGCCAGTATGCGGTGCGGAACAGCTTTTGCAACGGGCTCTTCATAGGCGTAATACATTTCGTATATATTTTTTTCGTCTACTTCCTTGTTTTTTGCCGTTGAATGAAGCAAGCCGTTTTTAAACGTTTCATCGCGAATCCATTGACGGATCGCTGCTTCATCTGCTGCCTGCTCTGCAATAATATGGAGCGCACCTTCAATCGCTTCCGCGGCTGAAGAAACGGCTTTTTCATTTGATATGTACGTTTCAGCCTGTGCCGTAACAGGAGAAGCCGGCATGGCAAGGAGCCACTCTGCCAGGGGCATCAACCCCTTTTCCTTCGCAATGGACGCCTTGGTCCGCCGTTTTTGCTTGAACGGACGGTAAAGATCCTCAACCGTTTGAATTTTTTCAGCACGCAAAATAGCCGCTTGCAATTCAGAGGTTAGCTTGTTCTGCTCCCCGATCAGGCGGATGACTTCTTCCTTGCGTGCCGATAGATTCTGCAAGTAATTCCAGCGATTAAGCAGCGACTGGATTTCTACTTCGTTCAGCGCTCCTGTCATCTCTTTACGGTAACGGGCGATAAAAGGCACCGTGTTTCCTTCTTCAACCAGCCCGATGACTGCACGCACCTTTTTAACATCTAACTGTTCGTCTTGGGCTGTTTTTTTAATTAAACTATCTTTCTCAAGCATAGCTTCAACGGGCATACGGATTCCTCCTTTTTCTCTGACCTCTATTTTATCACAAGAAAAAAGCCTGCACTTATTAAAGCAGGCTTCCAATAATATAAGTAGCGTCATCGTCAGACTTCGTTGTCTCTTCCTCAAGCGTCGAGGCAATTTGCTGGATGGAGCGATTTCGCAGCAGGCCTTTGACGTTAAGAATATTAAGCCCGTCTGAATGCAAAAGAAACTTGCAGTTTGACTCGTATTTAAAGCGCTGGGTCCGATACTTTTGCGGACGGCCGGATAAATAGCCGGTCACTGGCAGCGGATACGTAAGCTTCTCCTTGTCCGTGTATAAGTAAAAACGAATATTGCCAACACAGCTGTATTCGAATTCCTGCGTATCGAAGTAAACCTTTAAAATCGCGACAGCCGCCCCTCTTTTCTGATAAAGAACATTATTGCTCAAGCTCATTAAGAGGTCGACTGATTCGTGATGATTCTCTTCCACTATCTTTGTTACGGCAGATGAGGAATGAAAAGCGAACTCGCCGCTGCCAAGCCCATCTGCAATTACACAAATTAAATAATCATCTGTTGTATGAATATAATAGCTGTCTCCACAAAACGGCTGACCGCCTTTTGCCGCTTTGTTTGCGCAAATCTCTAGCTGTTCGTTTTGGAAATAGTTCATTAAATCAATCGCCCCGATGTCATTGATTCAGCATCAATTGCCTCTTTCAGCTTTTTGATTGCTCTTCGTTGCAGGCGTGATACATGCATCTGAGAAATGTTTAGTTTATCCCCTGCATCCTTTTGACTCATATTTTCTAAATACGTATATTGGATAATTTGACGTTCACGATCAGACAATACGTGAAGCACCTTTTCCAACACAAGCCGCTGATCTACTCTCTCATATCCCTGCTCTTTGCTGCCGACAATATCGAGCAAGGTCACTGTGCTTCCGTCAGAATCTGCTTCGATAGAGTGATCCACAGACAGAGCCTGGTAGCTTTTCCCCATCTCCATCGCTTCCAAGACTTCTTCTTCAGAAATATCAAGGTGGCTGGCAATTTCCTCCACTTTAGGAGAACGCTGCAGCGATGAGGTCAACTCTTCAACAGTCGACTTGATTTTGGGGCCGAGTTCTTTAATCCGTCTCGGTACGTGGACGCTCCATGTCTTGTCCCGTAAAAATCTCTTAATTTCACCGACAATTGTCGGAATAGCAAAGGCTTCAAAGCTCTTTCCGTAAGAATCATCATACCTTCTGATCGCTCCCAGAAGGCCCATCATTCCGACTTGGGCGATATCTTCATGGTAAGACTTTCCTTTTGAGTATTTGCGTGCAATGGATTCCACTAGCCCCTGATAATGTTTAACGAGGTTTTCTTGAGCCTCTTGATCATTGTCAGTCTGATAGGCTTTGATCCACTCAACAACCTGCTGTTTGGTGTCTTGGTTAGGTTGAGATGGTTTCGGCATCCCTCTCCACCTGCTCTCCTTCAAGGTACTTTGTCATAAACAAAGTAACCCCTTCCTTTTGATGAACCTTCACTTCGTCCATTAATGTTTCAATGAGAAATAGACCTAAGCCTCCTTCACGCAGAAATTCAATAGAATTCTCCTTGTAAGGGCCTAATGCCTTTTTTGTTTCCCGGAAATTAAAGCTTTTTCCGTTATCCGACACCATTACTTCCAAATGCTTGTGGTAAAGAGCAAAGCCGACCACCACCTCACCTTCCTCCTCGCCGTTGTAGGCGTGCTGGACAGCGTTGGTGATCGCTTCGCTAGTAGCTATCTTCAGATCCTCAATGGCATCATATGTAAATCCCATTCTGCTCGCGATTCCCGAAAGCGTCAGCCTGATAACGCCCACAAATTCCGGCTTGGCCGGGATTTTCATCTCGATGTAATCAAACGCTTCCATCATCAAACGCCACCTTCTACTTCGGAATTAATATTCATAATATCTGCCAGACCCGTAATATCAAACAATCTTCTCAAACGTTCAGATAAACCAATTAGCTGCAGGGTGCCCCCATTCGCATTCAAGCTTTTGAAAAGTCCGACAAACACACCTAACCCTGTACTATCCATGTAAGAAACTTCTGATAAGTCGATGACTATGCGAGCTTGGTCCTTTTCAGTATATGGAAACACAGTTTCTCGAAGCTTTGGTGCTGTATATGCATCAATTTCTCCAGCGATTTTTACTTTTGTTTGCTGTTCCATTTCTTTCACGTCAATTGTAATATTCATCTTAAACCCACCTCTTCTTTATTACTCCACTGTTTTTAAATTATACCCGGCTAAAAAGAAGATAAACCTTTGGCTACTTGATTCTCTTTAAAATGATTAAAGTAAAATCATCCCGCAGCTCAAAGTCTTGTAAAAACTCAAGTTCTTTGTACACTTTATCCGCAATCTCTTGGGCTTCTAGATGGATATACTTTTTAATGTACCCCAACAGAGTGTCTACCTCGATAAACCCATCCTTCGTCCGGCATTCCGTGACCCCATCCGACATCAGAAGGATAATATCTCCCGCTTCCGCTTTCTTTTCAAACTGGCGATACTTTGTTTTCTTATCAACACCAAGCAATAAGCCCTTCGCGTATAATTCTTCAAATTGTTGTGTCTGATGGTTGTAAAAGAAGCCTGGTTCATGACCTGCAGAGGAATAATAGAATGTATGATTCATTGTATTGTACATTCCGTAAAACATAGTAATAAACATCGTTGGATCGACATTCTGCTCTACTACCCTGTTTAAGCTTTCAAGCACCCGGCATGGTTCATGCCGGCCTTCCGGCAGGCTGTCCATCGAATATTTAATCATGGACATGCACAGTGCGGCTGGGATCCCTTTTCCGATGACGTCGGCAATGGCTACACTGACAGCTCCTTGCTCATCATGGACAAAGTGATAGTAATCTCCGCTCATCTGTCTGGCCGGCACACTGATAGCTCCGATATCCAAACAATCCACTTCTGGAACCTGCGTTCCTAAAAGCGTTTGCTGCATGTTGGCTGCCACTTCGATCTCACTTTTCAGCTCCTGCTGAATGGTCCGCAGATTCTGATGTTCCCGGTAGGCAATTCCATAAGCCATCATGACCTCCAGTAAAATATCAAAAGACTGGAGCATATCAGCCTCAGCTTCTATGCCAAGTTCTAGCAGAGCCGTTCGATGAAGAATGATAATTTCCTCAGGAGAGATTTTGTGTTCAATGGATTTTCTGCTGAATTTCTGGCTGAGATACAAAGCTTGTTCGTTTTGATCCTTCATATAGCTTTCAAGAATTTCTTTATACTTTTCTTGCATCGCTTCCCTAAATTCCATACTTGCCCTCCTTATCGGAGCCACTTAATTGCCTTGATAAGTGTCCCTTCACCCGGAGTGGAGTCAATCGCAAACTCATCTACAAGGCGTTTAACTCCAGGTAAGCCGGCTCCAAGTCCTCCAGAGGTGGAGAAACCATCTTCCATTGCTTTACGAAGATCTTGAATGCCAGGACCCTGATCTTCTGAAAGAATTATTAATCCAACCTTCCCGGCATTTTCCGTCTTTTCTATACATACCTGCCCTTGGCCGGCATACAGATAGATATTGCGCGCCAGCTCACTAATAGCTGTCGTGATACGGGCCTGGTCAACTGTGCCAAAACCAAGATCTTTGGCTACATTTCTGCCAAGCTGCCTTGCAGCTACGATGTCCCATTCATTTGTAATCTTGACGCAAGAATCCATAGATTAGTCCTCCAGTTCCCGTTGAAGTTTCTCCAAACCTTTTTCTAAATCAAGAGCTGTCAAGACATCTTCAAGACGTATCCCCAATTCGATCAAGGTAATAGCAACGGCTGGCTGAATTCCTGTGATCACTACTTTCGCTCCCATAAGTTTTGACATGCTGATCACATCTCCGAGCACTTTAGCGATGAAAGAATCAATAAAGTCGATAGAGGTTAAATCAATGACTACCCCTCTCGCACTCGTTTCGTGAATTTTACGGAGCAAATCTTCTTGAAACTGAAGGGCAGTCTGATCATCCAGTTCCCATTGAATCGAAATCAGCAAACAATCATGAAGTTTTAAAATTGGTATTCTCATCGCTCTTCCTCCACCTCAATGATTTTTCTTTCCGTCATCTCTAAGGCTTTTTCAATTCCTTTTTTCAACGTGCTGGTTGTCAGGACTTGATCAAGGTTGATGCCAAGAGTGACAATCGTTTGAGCGATTTCCGGACGGATGCCCACAATCATGCACTTAGCACCGACAAGCCGAACCGCATCAGCGGCCTGGATAATATGATGCGCGACCATCGTATCCACCACTGGAACTCCCGTAATATCAATCAGAACGACCTCCGCGCGATGTTTCACGACCCCATCGAGCAAGTTTTCCATAATCTGCTTGGCTCTCTCTGTATCAATTGTCCCTACAAGAGGCATGACTGATATTTTTTCAAAGACTGGTATAAGAGGGGCAGACAATTCCTGAAGAGCAATCTTCTGCAAAGAAACTGTGCGCTCCCATGTATAGGCGTAAGCATCGATAATGGTGTTATACAAAGGAAACATCCAGCGCTCAAACTCAGAAGAAAAGTCCATAAAGTTATGCCGGTCAATCAATTCTTCTTCCTGCATGCCGTCTGTTATGATGTGATCAAATATGCGCAGCCCCAGTGTAATAACAGTCAGCGGCCAGCCTAATCTGACAATTTTCTCAGCAAATTCGGTGACCTTAGATTGAAATTCCTCTTCCGTCTCCGTAAAGTTGGAAACCAGCAGCTCGATAAACTCACTGCTTGTTTTTGTAAACATTTGAGCAGACATCGTTTGTACAGCACGCTCATCCGCCTCCTGCTTCATCCGGTTAATCCACTCGCCTAGAATTTCACTTTTATGGGTTTGTACATAGTTAAAAATTAGTTTACGCATCAAGACAACTCCAATTCTTCTTTTTCGATGGCTGCGGCGTCGACTCTATGTAGAGACTGTCCCATAAACAATCGGCTCCTTCTCTGCTACCCGCTGCACAGCAACCTTTATGCCGGGAAACTGAAGGCAGCTACTCCTTTTCTAAGGCAGTCTCCTCCGCTGATTATCCCAATCTGCTTTCTTCATCTTAACAACTTCAAACATAAAACTAAACTGATTTCCCTTTCTTTTTTATGCCCGCTATTATTTATCGTCACTACTAAACATTATAATGTTTATTTCGGCAATTAAAAAGCGATAGTCCTGTCTGGCAGAAAATACTATCAGAAAATGGCATCAAGACGCGAATAAATTCATAAAAAAGCCATATTCATTCCACTGCCTTATGCTAAAAAAATAAGACGCCCGCTAGTTATACTAGCGGGCGTCTATTTAAAACTGAATAAGACCTAAGCTGATTTGCAAGGCTTCGTCCACTTTTTCCATCATTTCCTCATCAAGTTGAGTGATTTTATCCGTTAAACGCTGTTTGTCGATCGTTCGGATTTGCTCAAGTAAGATAACGGAATCACGTTCAAAGCCGTAACGCTTTGCATCGATTTCAACATGTGTAGGCAACTTAGCTTTTTGAATTTGCGCTGTTATAGCAGCAACAATAATAGTGGGACTGAACCGATTCCCGATGTCGTTTTGGACCACCAGCACAGGTCGCACACCGCCTTGCTCCGATCCGACAACAGGGGACAGGTCTGCAAAATATACGTCACCACGCTTAACTATCACACGGATTATCCTCCACTTACTAAACGTTCTACAGTATTGCCGGCCTCACACTCAGCTTGCAGCGCCTCTGAGGCGATAGCCAAGTTGATCTTAGCCATTTCCATGTACCCGCGCCGCATCGATTCTCTAATCTGACGTTTCTTTCTTTCCCGAAGATACATTTTTGTTGCTCTGTAGATAAATTCGCTGCGGTTAACCTTCTCAAGTTCAGCATACCCGTCTAGTTCCTTAACAAATTGTTGTGGCAAACGAATTAACACTTCTGTTGTTGCGCTTGATTCAGACACGAACTACACCTCCACCAATCACTACACCGTCTCGTTAACTGTCCTTTTCATCATATCATCTTTTCTATTGCAGGGGAAGGTGAATTCAAAATTCCCGGCTGTTATCCTTTGATAATAGCTCAGAAAAGCGCAAATCCACTAAACCTCTGGCGAAAAATGCCGATAAATAAACCTTCAGCTTGTTACTTTCATTCACTTAACGGATTTACTATCTCGACAATTTCTCCGTTTCGTTTGTAAACTCGCGGCACCCGCGCGGTAATAATGCAAGGAACTTCATAGTTAATTGTGTCCATCTTTCGGGCAATATCATCCATGGTAATTTCTTCTTCTCCTTGCTTGCCAATCAGTGTGACCTCTGTTCCGACTGGCATTTCTTCAGGAAGGCGAATCATGCATTGATCCATACACACTCTGCCTACGATCGGCACCCTTTTGCCGCCGGCCAGCACAATCTGTCCCTGAAGCTTGCGCAGCCAGCCGTCAGCGTAACCAATCGGCAAAGTCGCAATCCATTCTTCCTCCGAAGTTTCATAAGTCGCTCCGTAGCTGATTTTTTCGCCCTTTTTCAGCTTCTTCACATGGACAATTCTCGTGCGCAGCGAGAAAGACTGCTTCAACGGAAATGGCAGCTCCTGCTTTATTTCCTCGGACGGTGAAAGACCGTACATTGAGATGCCAAGGCGAACAGCATTCAAATGGGTTTTCCCAAAACGCAGCGTCGCCGCACTGTTGGCACAATGAATGAAGGGCGGCTTCTCCTCAAGCGAGTCCACCATGCTGGCAAAAAGACCGTACTGCTCTTCAAAATACTCCGTGCTCAAATCATCCGCCGTAGCAAAATGAGTAAAGACGCCTTCGAGGAAAAACTTCGGCGAACGATGAATAAACGCCGCCAGCTCGTTTAACTCTTCGGGGGTCTTTACGCCAAGCCGTCCCATGCCTGTATCACACTTGATATGCACACGGAGCAGCTGCCCCTCCTCCAAATGCTTCTCCGCTTTCAGCAGCCAGTCTTTCTGAAAGACCGTCAACGAGATTTGCCGGTCGGCCGCCATTTTGGCTGCTTGCGGACTGCTTGCCCCAAGCACCAGCAACGGAACGGACAGGCCGGCCCTTTTCACGGAAAGTGCTTCATCCAGAAAAGCAACAGCCAGCCCCTGTGCCCCTGCTTCAACCGCTGCTTTAGCGACTTGAACGTCTCCATGCCCATAAGCATTGGCCTTTACTACCGCAAATAGCTTGGTGTTTTCCGGAAGCAGCCTTAGTGTCTCGCTCACATTGTATGAAATATGATCCAAGTTGATCTCTGCCCATGTATCACGGTAAAACTTCGCTTCTACTGTCAACATATGCCCCTTCTTTCTTGTCTGTATACATAAAGTTGTGAAATTTATTTGCTTGCCAACCTTATTTTTAAGTATACAGCAAGTACTGTCAATAAGAAGACCGGGGCGCCAGCCGGGAATTTTCATTATTCGCAAGAAAAGGAATAATTGAGCGCCAAGAATGACTTCTCCACGACCGCGGTGCCGCCCTGATCTAAACAGCCTTTGCCGGCCTCCTTTATTTCCTTATGGTGAAAATAAGATTGAGCCGTAATCAAAAAAGCAGCTACAATGCATGCTGCACATCCGACAAGCATGATCCGGCTCTTTAAAACATTCTTTCTTTGCCTCATCCAGTTCGACCTTTCTTATTCAAATTTCCACGATGCAGCATGACCATGTACCCCCTACCTTAAACAAAGAAAAAAGGAACGTCAAATTCCCGTTCCCGAAGTGCTCTGCCTTTAGCTGAGGCGGCACTGAAGTATCAACTTGAATCATTTATCGAACACATGCAAAAATCAGTTATTTCTCCATTTCCGCTTGCATCGAACGCGCTACCTCAATCATTTCCGCCTCGCTTAAATCTTTAGAAGCGATCATGTAATCCACACCTTTATAGGACCAAGAAAGCGACTGATCAGTAATTTCTCCAAAGGCAAAGCCCAAATCAGCCATTTCGCCGCTCATGCTCGCTGTTTCTACCGAAGCATTCGACGGAGCCGATGCTTTTTCCTGGACGACAGTGAATGACTTGTCGCCTCCATAAGTGAGTACAATGCGTTTGCCATTCGCTGTCAGCATCTCATTTTCCTCAAGCAACTGGCTGCCAACCGCTTCGGCCTGCGGATAAAAGACAGTGAATTCCTTTTCCTTCTCTTGAGCGAGCACCGGCATTTCCAGCTGGGCTCCGGTCATATTCTTCTTTACATCAAAGGATGACTTTTCGAAGCTCGCTTTAAAATCCACCTTCTTAAAGCTGACCGTCAATACGGGCTTGCGATCCGGATCCATCACCTTCACTGAAACAGGCGCTAAATCGCGCTTATTAAAGGTGATTTCCTGTATTGGAAGCATGTGGCTGTTAGGATACCTTGTCTTTGTTTCAAACACATAATGCTTATCCGTTTCCTTAAAAGCAGCTTCCTGGTCTGTTTTGATATCTTTGACTAGTGATTCAAACAAATAAGCCTGACTGCTGTTTTTTGGCCAATCACTTTGAAACTTAAAGCTCTTATTCAAAGATGGCGTTAATACATATACACCGGACTCATTCTTTAAAATCATCTGACTCTGATCCTTTTTGTCATTCGATAACTCCACGCGGTAAAAATGATTGTCCTTATTCCAAATCTCCACGTGATACGCCTGTTTTTCTTCTCCTGTCTGAAGCGTCATTTGGGCGGTTGCCTTGTAGCCTTTCATCTCTTCGGCTTTTTCATTTAAATCCTTTGTGACATCCTCCTTGGATTTTGCGCCGCAAGCAGAGAGAACAAATAAAGCAACCAGGCATAATAGCCAGACTAACCTTCTTTTTGTCATGTCATCACAACCCCTTTCGCATTAAAAATATATGAGACAACCTTTTAAAATATGATTGTCCGAAAGGGGCTGTTCTTTTTTAATTTATTTGTTCAATAACGACCTGGGCAGCCGCATAGTCTTTGCTGTGCGTAATAGATAAATGCACGCCTGCAGAAAAAGGGGCTGTAACGCAGGGCTTTCCATTGCTGTCTGAAGCCGTCTCAATATCTTGAAAGGAGAGCTGCCCGCCGATTCCGCTGCCCATTGCTTTTGCAAAAGCTTCCTTGGCAGCAAAGCGGCCGGACAGGTATTCAACTTGCCGGCGGCCGCTTCGGCTGTGAAACACCAGCTGTTCGTTCTTTGTTAAAATCCGCTCAATAAATTTCGGCTGCCGTTCTATTAATTTTTGAATCCTGCTAATCTCTACAATATCCATGCCGATCCCCTGGATCATAGTCCTCCTCCTTCTTCAGCTCATACCAGCGATAAATTTCTCGCGCATCATTGAATGAAACATTTGCAACCTTTATTCTTTTGCCGCCGATTCCGCTTCTGATAGCCGCATGAACCGAAGCTAAATCTTTTTGCTTTTGCCTCCACGTTTGTATAACCTCCAAGGATTGAATCCGATTTTTCAATACAAAGGCGGTTTGCAAAGACACTTTTCTCGTTCTTATCGTAAGCTGGCGGCCATCAATACGCCATCCAGCTCCTTTAAAACTAACGAAGCCATAAAGAGCGGCCAGCATGAAAGCGGCAAGAAACCCTAGTCCGAACGGCCAAAAAAACCAAACCGCTGCTCCAACGGGAAGAAGTACATAAAGACAAGCCCTTCCGATATACCGGCTCGCTGCCCGCGCCGGCAAAGGCGTAAACTCTGCGGAGAAGCAATAGTCCGGAAACAGCTCCGCCAGCATATTCAGCGCCCGCTCCTTCTTCACCATTGGCATAATCATCATACTTGCACTTTCTTCCGCTTCTCCCCTGCTCCCCGCGCTTTCAAGATGTACAGAACAATAACCTAGAATTTGCCTCAACGGATTTTCTGAAATCGTAATTCCCTGCACCCGGTCTACGGGGATGGTCAACTGCTGTTTTTCAAGCAGCCCTTTTTGGATCATTAAGTTTTCTTTTCCTCTTCTTACTGTAAAGCCGGCGTATCTCAGCAAGGTGAGGCCGATAGACACGCCCCATGCAATTAATAAAGCTAAAAAAACAATAAACGCTATGACAGCCACGCCCATTTCAATAAAATGGGAAGCTTCTTTAAAAATTTTCTCATACGGAATCACATCTTGGAACTGGCTCAAAAAAGCAAATACAGCTGACAGAACGACACCGATTCCACCTGATGTGGCGGCCATCAGCAGCAGCTCGGAAAGACGGCTCCGATAAAAGATCAAGTCTTCATGCTCAGCCTCTTCCGCCTCATCCGCGTGGCTATTTACAGCCGACTCGCTTTTCCGTTTCTTTTCTTGCTTGATAAATTGTTGAAGAACCTGCGCTTCTTCTTTCTTAATAGCGGTCAGTTCTGCTTCTGATTCTGACTCAGCTCCTCCCGCTGTCTCGACGCTCACTTTCACTAAACCGAAGGCACGATGCAAAAGCCCCTCGGATATATGTAAACTTTGTATGCGTTCAATCGGAATATAACGCTTCTTCTTTATAAACAATCCATATTCAATTTTCAGCTCGCCCTCTTCTAATCTATAAGTAAAGCGCAGCCACTTCACAATACCGGCAATGAGAACAAATAAGACCATCGCTCCGGCCCCCGCCAAAGGCAGGTAATCCCAAAATCCGTTCTTTTGGCCTTTGCCCATGAGAACTAAAAAAACAACCGGAAAGACAAGGTTCTTCAATTCCTTAAGAAACGTTAATAACGCAGCAATAGGGTGAAGCTTTTGCGGATCAGACATCTTCTTCTGCCACCCTTGCAAGAGCTGAAATGACTTTTCTCATTTCCTCCGCCTCCTCTATTTCAACAGCCGGTATATCATGCACGGTAGCGGCTGTTGAAACTTTAATGGCGCCAAGCCCATACTTGCGCAGAAGCGGACCCTGCTCCGTGTCTACATGCTGGACGCGAATCATCGGAATCAGCGTGCGGCGGACAATGAATACCCCTCGCTGAAGCTCAATTTCCTGCTCTCTAACTTCATATTTCCATCTTTTCCAGCGCATGGTCGGCAAAATAACGACAACAGCCAGCACTTCTAACACTCCGGCCGCACCAAGAACAAATAAAATCCAAAGCGGCCATTGCTTGATCAGGACCAATATAGCGGCCGCTACAAGGAGCAGCCATATAAAAGCCGAACCGATCATTCCTGATATTCTCCATACTTTTAAAGCTTTCTTTGAAATTCTTTTTGCAGGTTCATCCATCACATATTCACAGCCTTTATTATCATTTTTCTGTTATAACGTTTCACAACAGGAAAAGGTTTCATTTTTTGGAATTTACATCAATCCTAAAAAAAGGAGCTGCCCAAAAGTCAGCGTTTCACTAACTTAAAGGGACAGCTCCTTGTCATTGCTTATTTATTGAGAAGTATATTTTCTTCTTGGATTGCTTTTGCGATCACGGTTATATGAGCGGTTGCCACCGGATGAACGTCCGCCTTGACGGCTGCCATACGGCTTTTTGGAACTTGAATTTTTAGAGCGGAACTTATCTTTCTTTTGCGGAAGAGAAGCTTCACTTGTGATATGGATCGGTGTCCGATCTGGTTCCTTCGTAATCAATTTTAAAGCAGCAGCAACGATCTGTTCAGCATCATACTGATCAAGCAGTCCTTTTGCCAATGCTTTATATTGGGAAAGGTCGTTTTTGGCAACAGATTCTTCCAGCTCATTGACAGCTGCCTGTTGCTGGCCAACCAATGCATCATCCCATGTAGGAGCAGCCATTGGCGACATCTTTTTCTTCGTTGTTTTTTCGACCTCTTTTAAATAGCCCATTTCTCTTGGTTCAACAAATGTAATCGCAACGCCCTCTTTGCCGGCACGGCCCGTACGGCCAATCCGGTGAACATAGCTTTCCGGATCTTGCGGGATGTCATAGTTGTATACATGAGTGACCCCGGAAATATCAAGGCCGCGTGCAGCTACGTCTGTTGCCACAAGAACGTCGATTTTTCCTTCTTTGAAGCGTTTTAGCACTGTTAAGCGTTTCGCCTGAGTTAAATCGCCGTGAATTCCTTCTGCCTGATAGCCGCGGAGGCTTAATGCATTAGCCAGTTCATCGACACGTCTTTTGGTACGGCCGAAAATAATAGCCAATTCTGGCGAGTGAACATCAATTAAGCGGGAGAGCACATCGAATTTATCGCGCTGATGCACTTTCACATAATGCTGTTCAATGTTAGAAACCGTCATTTCTTTTGCTTTCACACGAATGCTTACAGGATCCTTCATAAACCTCTCAGCTATCGCCCGAATTTGCTTAGGCATCGTTGCTGAGAACAACAAAGTTTGGCGTTCAACTGGCATGTGGGAAAGAATAGCCTCGATATCCTGAATAAATCCCATATTCAGCATTTCATCCGCTTCATCCAGCACAAGCGTTTGCAAATGATCAAGCTTCAGTGTTTTTCGGTTAATATGGTCAAGAATCCGGCCTGGTGTCCCTACAATAATATGAGGACGCTTTTTCAGTGCGCGAATTTGGCGTTGAATATCCTGGCCGCCGTATACAGCCAAAATACCAACGCGCTTGCCGCTGCCAATTTTATAAAGCTCTTCAGATACCTGAATGGCCAGCTCCCGGGTTGGAGCAATAACCAAGCCCTGAATCAGATGGTTGTTAGTATCAATTTTCTCAATCATTGGTACGCCGAAAGCTGTCGTTTTACCTGTTCCTGTTTGCGCCTGCCCAATAATGTCATGGCCTTCAAGGCCAGCCGGAATCGTTTGAGCCTGAATAGGCGTCGCCTCTTCAAATCCCATTTTATCAATAGCTTTTAAAGTGGTTTCACTTAAATTTAGATCTTTAAATTTCGTCAATATTTTCTTCTCCTTCTATTTCGTTTGCCGTATCAAACAAAAAATACTCTTCCATATGAAGAGCAAAAGTTATTGTCATCATATCATTTTTATCGCTTCATTACAACACACTCGATATTTAAATCACTCTACTACGTTCAGTTAGAAATGTAAAGACTTTTTCAAAGAGCAGCTCCTTTTCTCCCGTATGGCAAATATGGTGTTTAGCATGCGGCACATAATAAATTTCCTTTTGGACAGATGGAAGACGGCGGTAAATATACTCGGCACTTTTCGGCGGCACAATGCCATCAGCCAACCCTTGGGCAATAAAGGTGGGTATCTGGATTTTAGCGAAAAGCGGCTTGCTGTAAGCAGCCATTTTCCGAAACTGCCAGGCCGCTGACAAGGGAGTGAACAAAAGCTTATTCTTATAGCGCAAAAATAGCTCATTCTCACTCAGCTTGCCTTTTTTCGCGTCGTGCCACATCCCTTTAATATCCTTGGACAATTGCCCTACATTAATATATTTAGCGGCAGCACTTAATAATATAAGCTTTTTTACAGGATATTTTTCCGCTAAATAGGCGGCAATCAGCCCGCCCATCGAAAAACCAATCACATAAACCGTTTCGCACTCAGTCAACAGCTGCTTCAGCTCACCTTCCGCATGTTCCAGCCACTGCCGGTACGTGATTCCTTTCAGTGACAGCGTTGTTCCATGGCCTGGGAGCGTCGGAACGACAATTTTCCAATTTGTCCTTTTATGCAAGTACTTAGCGAGCGGCTCGACTTCATAAGGCGCACCCGTAAACCCATGAATGCACAAACAGCCAATCATCTTCACCATTTCCTTTTCTTCATTATTTTCCTTTATATACTGTAATTATTACCCGGTCTCCTTCTTCATTAACAAAACTGGTACAACTCAGAAGCTGAAGATCTTTTAATAATAACTGGTTATTGTTTATGAATGAAAAGAAAAACACCAGGCATCTGCCTGGTGTGAGGGTGCAGACCAAACGGAGCCTTCTTTATCTTACTGTTTTTCTGGCTGCTCTTGCCCAGTTACTTCTTTTCCAGGGCCTCTATCACTTCTTCAAGCCGCACACCGCGAGAGGCTTTAACAACGACTAAGTCTCCGCTTTCAAGCAGAGATTCGAGCTTGTCAATCAACTCCTGCTTATCATTGAAAGCAAAGATGCGGTCTTCTCCTAAAGAGTTTTTCGCACCAGCGGCAATAAACTGGCCTAACCGTCCGATCGTGAAAAGGTAATCAATCGCTTCACCGCTCACGGTTTGACCTACTTGATAATGGAATAGCTCCTCATCCAGCCCAAGTTCAAGCATATCCCCCAATACAAGGATTTTTCGCTGAAATCCCGGCATTCTTTCAGCTAGCTCAATAGCCGCTTTCATAGAAGTAGGGCTGGCATTATAGGCATCATTAATTAACTTAGTTCCCTTGATGCCATCAATCATTTCCATGCGCATTTTCGTTAGTTCTACAGATGACAGACCTGTTTTCATCGCTTCAAAGTCAATGCCCATTTCACGGGCGGCCAGCATAGCCGCCATTGCGTTCAGCACATTATGCCGCCCGATAATCGGCAGGAAAAACTCTGTGCCGGGCGCACCATTGATCTTAAATCGGCTTCCATCCTGAAGCGTGTCAATGTTAATCGGATACAGGTCATTGCTTTCAGCAAGGCCAAAAGTTTTTGTCTGCACCTCTGTCTCTTGTAAAGCTTCCTGCAAAAGCGGTTCATCGCCATGATAAATAAGGATGCCATCAGCAGCAAGACCGTTAATAATCTCAAGCTTTGCTTCAGCGATCGCTTCCCTTGATCCTAAATCTTGCAAATGCGATTCACCAATATTCGTAATAATCGCTATATCCGGGGAAGCAATCTTCGTTAGCAGGTCGATTTCTCCTTTACTGCTCATGCCCATTTCAATCACAGCCGCTTCCGTCTCTTGATCTAAAGAAAGGATCGTAAGCGGAAGACCGATATGATTGTTGAAGTTTCCTTCTGTTTTTTGGACCTTAAACTTTAAAGAAAGCAGGCTCGCTGTCATATCTTTCGTTGTCGTTTTTCCGTTGCTGCCAGTGATGCCGATGACTTTCACATCCAGCTCTTCCCGGTAAGCCTTCGCCAGCTGCTGAAGAGCCTTCAGCGTGTCTTCTACTACCAGCACCGGCAAATCAACTGGAGGATTAGGTCTGTCTTTTTGCCAGAGAGCAGCGCCCGCCCCCTGCTCCAGCGCTTGTTTGACATACTGGTGGCCATCCGTGTTCTCCCCTTTAAAAGGAACAAATAACTGGCCGGCTACTGCTTTTCTGGAGTCAATAGCTACCCCGTACACCATCCGTTCTTTAAATGCTTCAATGTTATTTTCTACTTTTATTATATTGGCTATTTGTTCAATGGTCTTACGCATCATAAAATCAATGTCCACCTTTAGAAAGTATATTTAAGTTGCTGTTTTTCCTCATGACGTTCTTTTGCAAGATCAATTAGCTTTTCGATTAACAAAGGATATTCAACGCCTGCATGCTTCCAAAGAAGGGGGAACATGCTAAAAGGAGTAAACCCAGGCATTGTATTAATTTCATTAATCAGCAGCTCGCCATTCTCTGTTAAGAAAAAGTCAGCGCGGACAAGGCCGGAGCAATCTAATGCCTGAAACGCAGTAACAGCCTTTCTTTTCATATTAGTTTGTACATCTTCGGAAATTTCAGCCGGGATAATTAGCGCTGTGTTTCCATCTTCATACTTAGCTTTATAATCATAGAATTCTTTTTTAGGAACAATTTCGCCAATGACCGAGCATTGCGGGTCCTCATTGCCCAGCAAGCCGATTTCCAGTTCTCTTGCTACAACCCCTTCTTCAACGATAATTTTGCGGTCAAACTGGAACGCTTCCTCATAAGCGGCTTCAAGTTCCTCACGGTTTGTGCACTTACTGATGCCAACGCTTGAACCGAGATTGGCCGGCTTGACAAAGCACGGATAACCAAGCACTTTTTCCGCTTTTTCATAAGCCGCCTCTTTATTTTCCACCCACATTTTGCGTGTCAGCCACACATAATTTACTTGCGGCAAATTCGCTTGGGCAAAAATATTTTTCATAATGACCTTATCCATCCCAGCGGATGAGGCCAGCACGCCATTGCCGACATAAGGAAGGTTCATTACTTCAAGGAGTCCTTGAACCGTTCCGTCTTCACCGTTCGGCCCATGCAAAAGCGGAAAAATAACATCATATTTTTTTGAAATCAAGCTTTGAGCCACCGCCGATGACTGTCCATCGCCGGCAAACTGCAGTTCAGATACTTCGTTGGCCGGAGCCGTAAGCTTGTTTCCTTCAATCCAATTTCCCTCTGTCGTAATATAAATTGGGTAGATATCAAATTTATTTAGATCAAGTGCACGGATAACTGCTTTTGCTGTTTGTAAGGACACTTGATGTTCAGCTGATTTTCCTCCATATAATAAACACAATTTCGTTCTCATAGTAACCCTCCAATAAATAAATGAAAAGATTTCATTATCTCCATTCTATCATGCTTTAAGCAAAGAAAAACTAAATTTCCATGCAACTATCCTCCCGATTTAAATTCAGCCCGCCAAAGCTCTGGAATAAACTCTTGAATTAGGTAATTTCTTTAAATATTTCCCAAAAGATTAATCTGAATTTTATTTCTATTTTCATTTCTATTAACTTTCTGCTCTATAGAAGGTATAATTCTTTTGGTAAATACAAATGTTCACACCAGGAGGACAACATATGAAAAGCTTTGGCTTACTGCCAAGAATTATCGTCGCTATTATAGTAGGGATTATTGCAGGCACCTTTGCGCCTGATGCATTCATTAGAATTTTGGCTACATTTAATGGCTTATTCGGAAACTTTCTCGGATTTGTCATTCCGTTAATTATTATCGGGTTTATCGCTCCGGGTATCGGATCCATCGGCAAAGGCGCCGGCAAACTGCTCGGAATGACCACATTGATTGCTTATTGTTCTACCATTATTGCTGGACTTGTAGCGTTTTTCACAGCAAAAGCCATTTATCCATCTATCTTATCGAACCAAGCGGCTAAGGCGTTTGAAAACCCTGAAAAAGCCTTGTTAGAGCCTTTCTTTTCAGTGGAAATGACACCGATTATGGGTGTAATGTCCGCCCTTCTGCTTGCCTTCGCTCTGGGGCTTGGAATGGCTGCTATCAAAGGAGATACCCTTCAAAAAGCAATGGATGAATTCCGGCAGATCATTGAAATCATTATTGAAAAAATCATCATCCCGCTTTTGCCGATCCATATTTTAGGTATTTTCGCCAATATGACACAGGGCGGGCAAGTGAGCGCTATTATGAGCGTATTCGCGAAAGTATTCATTATGATTATTATTCTTCACATCTTGTACTTATGCGTTCAGTACACGGCGGCCGGCACAATCAGAAAGCAAAGCCCGCTGCGGATGTTGAAAACGATGCTGCCGGCTTACTTTACAGCACTCGGCACACAATCGTCCGCTTCAACGATCCCAGTGACCCTTGAAAAAACGAAGCAAATGGGAGTGAAAGGCCGCATTGCCGATTTCTCCGTTCCTTTACTGGCAACCATCCATTTATCCGGCAGCACGATTACACTCGTCAGCTGCTCAATGGCGGTCATGCTCTTGCAAGGGGAAGCCTACTCATTCGCTAGTATGCTGCCGTTTATTCTGATGCTCGGCGTTACGATGATCGCAGCACCTGGCGTTCCGGGCGGGGCTGTGATGGCGGCTCTTGGATTACTTGAGACGATGTTAGGCTTTGATGCCACCATGGTATCGCTGATGATCGCCCTTTACCTTGCGCAAGACAGCTTTGGAACAGCCTGTAACGTGACAGGCGACGGAGCTCTTACTGCCATCGTTGACAAATTAAATAAGGAATAACGAAAAGTCCTGAATACATGCGTATTCAGGACTTTAGTTTGCCGGCAAAAGAGAGTCAGGATAACCTTATCCCGAACCCTGCTCCGCTGATCCGGCCGTTCATGACAGCGCCGGTAAGCACCCTTGGCGTGAACTGGATCTTAAAGGAAGGTTGAATCAATGTCAGTGGAATCAAGGTGACAGGGGCCGTACTCGGGGGACCTGCTTCCGAATACAACTCGTTCATAAGCCCGCCACTAAAAGAAAAAGCAGCCGTATTCTGTAACAGCCCCTTTTACTTTAACCACCACGGCTGAACAGCTCCTCCAGCTTTCCTCTTCCCCCTCGATTGAAATGGAAGGCACGAAGACTCCGGCGGGATCTGCGGGACAGGTGAGACCCCGCAGGCGCTTTGGCGCTGAGGAGGCTCACCGTCCGCCCCGCGGAAAGCGAAGCGCCTGGAATGGAAATCAACTGGCTTCCTATCCTGCAAGCAACAGACAGAGGATGGCAGACGAAATCACTGTTCATTACGCTGATCAACGAAAGCAGGTCAAAGTGTTTTTATTTCGAACAGCTCCTCTAGCTTTCCTCTTCCCCCTCGATTGAAATGGAAGGCGCGAAGACTCCGGCGGGATCTGCGGGACAGGTGAGACCCCGCAGGCGCTTTGGCGCTGAGGAGGCTCACCGCCCGCCACGCGGAAAGCGAAGCGCCTGGAATGGAAATCAGCTGGCTTCCTATCCTGCAAGCAACAGACAGAGGATGGCAGACGAAATCACTGTTCATTACGCTGATCAACGAAAGCAGGTCAAAGTGTTTTTATTTCGAACAGCTCCTCTAGCTTTCCTCTTCCCCCTCGATTGAAATGGAAGGCGCGAAGACTCCGGCGGGATCTGCGGGACAGGTGAGACCCCGCAGGCGCTTTGGCGCTGAGGAGGCTCACCGCCCGCCCCGCGGAAAGCGAAGCGCCTGGAATGGAAATCAGCTGGCTTCCTATCCTGCAAGCAACAGACAGAGGATGGCAGACGAAATCACTGTTCATTACGCTGATCAACGAAAGCAGGTCAAAGTGTTTTTATTTCGAACAGCTCCTCTAGCTTTCCTCTTCCCCCTCGATTGAAATGGAAGGCGCGAAGACTCCGGCGGGATCTGCGGGACAGGTGAGACCCCGCAGGCGCTTTGGCGCTGAGGAGGCTCACCGCCCGCCCCGCGGAAAGCGAAGCGCCTGGAATGGACATCAACTGGCTTCCTATCCAAACAAAAAACGGCAGTCTGAAGCCCTGAATACATAGCGTATCCAGGGCTTTTTCAGGCAAGGTGAAGGCGCTCGAATACCTCATGCATAACCGGTATCCTTTTTAAAAACAAACACTCCATTCCCGCGTCTTTTTATCAAATTCAAATCGGCCATCCGGCGGCTGCCTATAACAATTCATATATTCATCAAACATTTCATCCATATTGATATAATCGCCTACTACCCATACCGGTATCTCTACCTTTGTCCGGCTCTGAACGGACTTTGCCAAAGAGATAACCATGCCTTCTTTCATTTTATCAATAAAGGAAGCCACCATCTCTTTTGGAACCGGCGGAAAAGAAGTTCCTTTCCGCAAAGAAAAAAAGGTCTTCTCGCTGCGGAAATAGCCAAGCTTGAACGAAATGACTCTCCCCAGCATAAAATAAAAATCAGGAAGATAACGATAATATGTTTTGTTAAACCATTCGTCCTCCTCTGAAAGATAAGCATACCGGTTATTTAACTTGCTGTAGAACGGGACCCGTAAATGGTGCTTGCAATGGCCAAGGTAAAGAAGCTCAGCAATCTCTTGATCCTCTAGCTCATTCAACCCCTCCATATCATCGAAATCCAGCCAGCAAAAGTCGCCGTACTCAGCAATCGGCTCTTTAAGAAGACTCCTGACCTCCCCAGCATCCACGTAATTAAACCTCGTATGCATGTTAAAATCTGCCCCGCCGTATTCATGTTTCAGCAAC
Organism: Pseudobacillus badius; assembly: GCF_002189605.1. NCBI lineage: Bacteria > Bacillati > Bacillota > Bacilli > Caryophanales > Bacillaceae > Pseudobacillus > Pseudobacillus badius. The sequence continues at coordinate 154,993 of NZ_MWMM01000005.1, read as the reverse complement.
AATAAATGATTCAGCTCCTGAGAAAGGCTCTGAACGAAATCATGAAAATCAATTCCATATGAAATTGCATATTGGTGAGCTGTATTTAAATGAACATAAATCAGCTCTTTCATAGTCCCTTGGCTCTTCAAAGCGATGACCTCCGATTTTCTCGAAATTACGACATCTTTTCCGCATCAATATGTTATACTTTCTATTTTAGCAAAAGAAATGAAAAACTCGTATGTTAAAATCTAAGAAATATGAGATTCTTTTTCACTTTCTTTTTCTGTTCGTTTTATAATGGGAAAGAATGAGTTTTTCAACAAGGAGGGATGCTTATGCTGACAAACTTAACTGAAGATCAAATGACTCTTCTTGTCATAAAAGCGTTAAAAGAAGGAAAAAAGAAAGAGCTTCAAAAGCTGCTGGATGAGCTGCACCCTTATGATATGGCAGCTATTTATACAAACCTGCCTCCCAAACACCAGACACGGTTTTTGCTTCAGCTCAGCATTCCTATTTTGACGGACATGATTCAAGAGCTTGATAATGAAAACCAGCTGGATGTACTGAAAAAAGTGGGGAAAGAGCGTTCCCGAAAAGTTCTTGATGATATGGATAACGACGATTTGGCTTCGCTGCTCGATGACATGTCCCCCGAGAAAATCAAATCGTTTCTAGCCGGAATGAAAAAAGAGGAGTCCACCATCATCGAAAGCATGATGGCGTACCCTGCCGAAACGGCCGGCCGTCTTATGACAAACCGATTTGTCTGGATCCGGGACACTTACACCGTGCGCGAGGCTGTTGATAAATTAAAGACCTTCGCTGAATTTGCAGAAACGATCAACTACTTGTATGTCATTGACGCGCAAAAAAAGCTGGTCGGCGTCGTGTCATACCGCGATTTGCTTTTAGCGGATACGAACGACAAAGTAAACGAAGTCATGTACGGACGAGTTATTTCCGTTTCTGTCTATACAGACCAGGAGGAGGTTGCCCGCTTAATTGAGCGCTACGACTTCCTCGCTATTCCTGTAGTGGATGATTACGATATGCTTGTCGGCATCGTGACGTTTGACGACATCATTGACGTTGTTATTCAAGAAGCAAACGAAGACATCGAGAAGCTTTCTGCTTCCGGTAAATCGATCGACTTCGATACAAAAGCGTCCACCGCGGCTTTTCGCCGTCTCCCATGGCTGATTCTTCTGCTATTTATCGGGCTTGTTTCCGGAAGCATCATTTCCGGCTTCGAGAACACCTTGCAGCAAGTTGTGGCACTGACCTTTTTCATGCCGATGATCTCCGGAATGACCGGGAATACAGGCACCCAATCCCTTGCTGTCGTCGTCCGCGGCTTAGCCTCCCGGGACATTGACATGAAGACTGTATTAAGCTTGATTGGCCGGGAGTTTGGTGTTGGCTTTATTATCGGTATTGTATGCGCTGTTTTAATCTTTTTGATCGCCTTTTTCTGGCAGGGCAGCGCCATATTAGGCATCGTTGTCAGCTCCTCTTTGCTGATTACTCTGATTATCGGCACGCTTGCCGGAACCGTTATTCCACTGGTTCTTTATAAGCTGAATATTGACCCGGCTGTCGCCTCCGGACCGCTGATTACAACGATTAATGACATTTTTTCCTTAATTATTTACTTCTCAATTGCTTCCTGGTTTCTGCAGCAGTTGATGTAAGGTACACATACACCGTTTCTAAAATATATGAAGAAACTTTTTTCTGATGATCAGACTGATTGACGACGCCTGTTTGCCGAAGCGCCGTATTTGATTCGGAAGCCGCAAAAACAGGCGTTTTCAACAGTTTAAGGCATATTCCCTTCACCAACCGCATATAAAGTAGTATCTTTTCTTTAGATTTGACTGAAAAATCAGTATTCATTATACTGTTAGTAACTATTTAAGCGCGTTAAGAGGTGATTCGATGGGACAATGAAGGTTCAATATGAATTCTCCCGTAAGCCCGCTTCATTGAAGACGCGGCTCGTTGAAGTGAAAGATTGGCTCGTCAATCAGGTAACTTTACTCTGCAGGAGGTGACTCCTTGTCTGTCTGCTGACGGACTGAGGAATTTATTTGGACATATTTAACCTGGTGTTCATCGTGATCCTTATAGCTTTAACTGCATTTTTTGTTGCTTCGGAATTTGCTATTGTGAAAGTCCGCAGTTCGCGGATTCATCAATTGCTGGAGGAAGGACATCCGCGGGCGCCTGCCGCCAAGCTTGTTATTTCCAGCCTTGATGAATACTTGTCCGCTTGTCAGCTCGGCATTACGATCACCGCGCTTGCACTCGGCTGGATTGGAGAGCCGGCTATGGCCGGCATACTGAAGCCGTTTATGGAGTTTCTCCATATCCCGCCTTCTCTGTCCCACATCATTATCATAGGAGCAGCATTTTTCATTATTACGTTTCTCCATGTGGTAGTAGGGGAGCTTGCGCCAAAAACGCTGGCTATTCAAAAAGCAGAAGCCCTCACGCTTCTCTTTGCCCGGCCGTTAATTATATTTTATAAAGCAATGTACCCTTTTATATGGACGCTAAATGGAACGGCTCGGCTCATTACTGGTTTGTTTGGCATAAAGCCTGTTTCTGGAAGTGAAGCCGCGCATACTGAAGAAGAACTGCGCCTGATTTTATCAGAAAGCTTGAGAAGCGGAGAAATTAACCCTTCTGAGTTCAAATATGTAAATAAAATCTTTGAGTTTGATGACCGGATTGCTAAAGAAATCATGGTTCCCCGCACCGAAATGGTGACATTGCCCAAAGAGATGACGATCAAAGAATTCATTGAAGTGGTTCGGGAGGAGCGTTTTACCCGTTATCCTGTCATTGCTGGCGACAAAGACCATATTATCGGTCTTGTCAATTTTAAAGAAGTGCTTACTGATTATGTAAAGCAAAAGGAAATCGGTCCTATTTTGCTTGAGCAGTATGTCCGGCCAATCATCCGGGTGATTGATTCTGTACCGATCCATGAATTGCTCGTTAAACTGCAAAAGGAACGGATTCATATGGCTGTGTTAATGGATGAGTACGGCGGAACATCCGGCCTGGTCACCATCGAAGATATTTTAGAAGAAATCGTCGGCGAAATTCAGGATGAGTTTGACACGGATGAAGTGCCGCTCATACAGAAGGTTGCTGAGGCCCACTATATCATCGATGGCAAAGTATTGATCAACGAGGTAAATGCCCTTCTTCAGCTTTCGCTGGATGATGAAGATATCGATACGATCGGCGGCTGGATTCTTACAGAGAATTACGAGGCTGCCCAAGGCGATACAGTTGACTGCCATGACTATCTTTTTACCATTAAAGCGATGGAAGATCATCAAATTAAATATGTAGAAGTGCGAAAAAAGCCGCAGGTGCAGCTGGATCAACAGATTCTTGCGGATAAGCAGCCTTCTCTTTCATTAACTGAATCGAAAGCAATTTAGCCGTCTCCTGTGAAAAGAGAATGAACCGGATAATGATCATCCGGCTCATTCTCTTTTCTTTTTTCAGTCTGAAGACTGTTTTTTCGGGAGGATTTTTTTGTAAAATAGAGAATGTAAGAAAAGTTGCTCCAACAGTTTGCTGTGAAGGAAGGATAACGATGCTGATAACAACAACTTTGATTTTACTGTTCCTTTTGATTTATAGCGCCGGAGCGACCTTGTTCATCCGAATATTCGGAATAGGGATATGCAAGCGCGGAAATGAAACAGCAGAAAAGATGATCGCTTTAACGTTCGATGATGGGCCGGACCCCCTATATACACCGCTGTTGCTTGATTTGCTCGACCAGCATGGCGCGAAAGCCACCTTTTTCTTGGTTGGCGAAAAGGCGCGCGCTCACTCTGACATTGTCCGGATGATCCATAAAAAAGGCCATACCGTCGGGATTCATAACGACATCCACCGATCCAATTGGTTTTTCCTTCCTTTCACATTCAAAAAGCAGTTGATAAGAGCACAAACTGCTTTGAAAGAAATTACAGGTGAACTCCCCCTCTATTACAGGCCGCCTTGGGGACACTTTAATTTATTTACACTTCGCGATGCTCAGCCGCTGCGCATAATTATGTGGACAGCGATCCCAGGTGATTGGAAAGAACAGGTTCAGCCAGCTGTACTGGCCGGCAAGCTTCTCAAAGAAAGAAAAAGCGGGGCCATCATTACTCTGCACGACAGCGGAACCACATTCGGCGCTGATGAACATGCCCCTGCCAATACATTAAAAGCCCTGGAAATCTTTTTTGCGGATGAAGGATCCGCTCACTATCAATTTGTAACCGTCGATACCTTGCTGCAGGCATCCAGAAGGAGCAAACAGTAATATGGAGTCTCAAATTCTCGATTATTTATCTCAATACGGGTTCATTATTTTATTTATCGCCGGCTTTTTTGGCATTGTAGGAATTCCGGTTCCGGAAGAAAGCTTATTTGTTTATATCGGCATTTTGGCAAAAACTCACGGAATCTCTCTTGTTTCAGCCTGGCTGACTATTTCCTCAGGTGCTTTTTGCGGCATGATAACAAGCTACATCCTGGGGCGCAAAGTCGGAAAGCCTTTGCTTGACCGCTATGGGAAGTATTTAGGAATGAATAAAAGCAAGGTAACGAAATTCGTTCTCCACTGGGACATGAAGAAATCTTTGTTTACAGGCTTCTTTATCCCTGGCATCCGGCAGTTCAACCCGTACTTTGCCGGAGTTGCCAAGTTTCCCTGGCCCTTGTTTCTCCTTATTTCTGTTTTTGGCTCACTGATATGGGTATTGTTTTATGTAATGATTGGTTATGTAGTGAGTTCATATATTGCTATTAAGCCTGTTTATTTAACTATCGCTGGTGTCATCTTTTTCATCATCTTTGTCATCCAGCTGCTATACAAATGGAGGAAATCCAAAAACAAAGCTGCTAACACCGAATGCTAAAGGAGTTCTCGACTATGAAAATTTTGTTACTGCCTCTTTTCCGCATGCCGTCCGGCCATCATAAGGCGGCCGAAGCCATCGTTGGCCATTTGTCCACTATGGAAGCGGAGATAGAAGTGAAGACGATTGATTGCTTAAGCCATTTTCATAGTGGCCTAGAGGCTGTCATTTCCAACGCTTATTTAAAATGGATCAGCCGAAAACCAGCCTTGTATAGCAAGTTCTACCATACATTTATGTACTCATACGGCACGAGAAGTGCGTCATCTCCCCGCTTCTCCCTTTGCTTCTGGGATAACTATCTGGCCTGGCGGCTGGAAAAGCTGATGGAAGAAGAACAGCCGGATTTTGTGATTTGCACGCATTGCTATCCTTCTAAACTTCTTAATCAGCTTAAAGCAAAAGGAAAAGTCAGCGTTCCTGTCATCAATGTATACACTGATTTCTTCATGAATGATGTATGGGGAAAGGAACACATTGACTTTCATTTTGTACCGCACCAGCAAGCAAAAGAGCAGTTAATTAAAGCTTATTCATTGAAAAAAGAACAGATATTTGTAACGGGCATTCCGGTGCATCCATTTTTTCAAAAGGCTTCCCGCCCTGAATCTGAGGGCTATGTATTAATTGCAGGCGGGAACAGCGGCTTAGGGAACTTAACCGCCTTGATTGATCAATTGTCAAAGGCCGAATTGCGCTATCGCTACAAAGTGCTATGCGGCCATAACCAAAAGCTGTATGAGCAAATTCGCTCTCTTAATCATGAAAAACTAGACGCGATCGCCTATACCAGTTGCCGGAAGCAGATGAATCGCTACTATGAGGAAGCTTGCGCGATTATTACCAAGCCGGGCGGAGTGACGATCACCGAGGTGCTGGAGAAATCTTTGCCCGTTTTTATTCTTGATACGCTGCCGGGACAGGAAGAGATTAACCGCCAGTATTTAGGGGAGCAGCACCTCATATATACACTTGACCTGCAACAGCCGGTTGAACAGCAAATCCTGGATGTCATCGGCAATGAAGTAGAGATGAATAAATGGCGCAAACGCCTAGCCTGTTACCAGCTTGAAAAAGATGCAGAAATTAAAAACAGCTTGCTGGCAGTCTTTAAAAGCAAGGAGCCTTCCTATGCTCCGTCATTAAAAAAATCAGCCTGGAATCCTTATCTCGGCTGATTTTCTTCATGGGGCTCTTGCTGGTTCGCTTAAATGAATAATGGTATAATCTTTGTGGTTAATTTAATTAAAGGAGAATTCTTTTACATGTCTGATTTGATTCACCATCTGGAAGGGTGGCTGCTGGAGTACGGGGTTTTGGGATTAATTGTTGTGGCTTTTACTGAATCTTCTTTCTTCCCTATTCCGCCAGACGTCATCTTGCTGCCTTTAGCTCTTGCCGATCCTGACCGCGCCATTCTCTTTGCATTATATACAACTGTAGCTTCTGTTTTGGGGGCTTTACTTGGCTGGCTGATCGGGCGCAAGCTGGGACGGCCTATTTTATTGAAATTCGTATCTGAAGAATTAATTTTAAGAGTGGAGCATCTATTTAAAAAGTACGGTCCTCTCGCCATTTTAATTGCCGGATTTACACCGATTCCCTACAAAGTGTTCACGATTTTTGCCGGTGTGGCAAAAATTCGCATCAGGGTCCTGCTCATCTGGTCGCTGATCGGGCGCGGGCTTCGCTTTTTCCTTGAAGGAATTATTATCTTCTGGCTGGGCGATCAGGCGAAACCATTTATTGAAGAAAACTTTACGCTGCTGACCATTGCAGGCGGATTGCTGATCATTGTTATTTACGTTGTATACCGTTTGCTGCAAAAAAGAAAACAAACCGTCTAGAGAGCTTGGATCCAAAACCGGGCCATCTCTATCATTACTTATTTATACAAACATCCCGGTGCCTATGGCAGCCGGGATGTTTCAATATCTGTTATGTATAGCTTATATTTTCAGGCCTTTGCATGATCGGCTAATTCTTGATAGCTTTTTAAAGAGTTGAACACTTCGATGCGGGACTTGGTTTTTGACACTTTAATACCTAATTGAGCGAGCCGGTCGATCATTTTTAACACTCTATCGTGGTCTTTCCCCAATTTACACACCTCTTTAAAAGTTTTTTCTTACCTTTTCTACGTCCGATCGTAAAAATGGTTTCAAAAAAATTATTGTTTTATTTAATTTTAACATTCCCTTTTCTCTAGCAATTAATCCATGAAATTTTGATTTTTTTGCGGCTAAAGCCGGCTCCTGCCAACCATAAATAAAAGAGAAATCAATCCCTTCCTCACCTCAAGTATTTGATCTATTTATTTTAAAACAGGCATCCTTATACGGCTACCTTAACTTTGTCCACTCTGTTAATTTGGAATGGAAATCAACAGCCTTCCTCTACAGGCAAACTAAAAAAAGACTGCGGACCACGCTCAATTTTCATTGAGTTTGTCTACAGTCTGAGAAGCCGGCGCTGCCGGCTTCCAAGTTTGCCTTTTTCATGATGCCCTTAGCTGTAAAGAGCTTCTTTCTGTGGTTCATTGTAAACAGCTGTATCCAGCTCTTTCGTCACGCGGCTCGTTACTACCCCGGCTGTCATGCTTCCGCTGACATTCACGGCTGTCCGCGCCATATCGATCAATGGTTCCACTGAAATCAGCAGTCCCGCCAGCGCTACAGGGAGATTCATTGTCGATAGCACCAAGATCGCTGCGAAGGTCGCTCCGCCGCCAACACCGGCTACGCCAAATGAACTGATCGCTACTACAGCAATTAACGTCAGAATGAATGTGGGCGAAAGCGGGTCAATGCCGACCGTCGGCGCAATCATGACCGCCAGCATAGCCGGATATACACCTGCACAACCGTTCTGGCCGATTGACAGCCCGAACGAGCCGGCAAAGTTCGCAATTCCTTCCGGCACTCCTAATGAGGAGGTCTGCGCTTTAATATTTAAAGGCAAGGTTCCTGCGCTTGAGCGGGAAGTGAAGGCAAATGAAAGCACCGGCAGCACTTTCTTTACATATGTCAGCGGATTTAATCCGACTAAAGTCAAGATAAGCAAGTGAATAATAAACATAACTGCCAGCGCTACATAGGAAGCTAAAACGAATTCTCCAAGCTTCGCAATCGCCGTAAAGTTGCTTGTTGCGACCGTCTTAGCCATAATCGCTAAAATGCCATAAGGTGTAAGACGCAAAACGAGTGTCACAATACGCATGACAATACTGTAAATCGAGTCGATCATCTTCTTGAAAAACTCGGCTTGTTCCGGTTCTTTTCTTCTCACCCCAAGATAGGCAAATCCAACAAATGCCGCAAAGATAACTACAGCAATCGTGGAAGTGCTCCGTTGGCCCGTTAAATCAAGAAACGGGTTAGCTGGCAGCAATTCAATAACTTTTTGCGGGAAAGACTGTCCTTCAATTTCAGAGTACTGTTGCTCAATCTCCATTCCGCGCGCCTGCTCTGTTTCGCCTCCTTGGATTTGAACCGCTTCGAGGTTGAAGCCAAGAGACGCACTAATGCCGATGGCTGCTGCAATAGCTGTTGTGCCGACAAGCAAACCGATAATCAGGCCAGCAATCTTGCCAAGATTGGTTGTCAGAGTAAGCTTTGTAAAAGCCGACACAATAGAAATAAACACAAGCGGCATGACGACCATCTGCAGCAGTTTCACATAGCCTGTGCCGAGGATGTTAAACCATTCGGTGGATTGAAGCAGCGTATTTGATTCCAAGCCATAGATCAGCTGCAAAACAAAACCAAGAACAATCCCCAGTCCAAGGGCGGTAAATACCCTCTTTGAAAATGAAATATGCTTTTTCTGCATAAAATATAAAACACCTGCTAACAAAAGCAGAGCTGCAACATTGACAATAATAAGAAATGAATTCATGGATGCTTCCTCCTTTTACTAACGAATAGCCTATATCATCTATTCCTATGTGTCAAGTGGGTTTTTAATTCCTCTCTTTTTTTCCTTTATAGAAATATTCTCCTTTCCTTGGTAACATAGACGTATCTTAATAGATGAAACATCATTCAAATACTATGGATAAAGCTGGTGGAAATAATGGAAATACCTATGTGGAGCTGGATCGCTTACGTTGTTTTGTTTTTAAACTTTTCCTTTTCAGTCGCTGTTATTTTTTTGGAAAGGCGTGATGCCGCAGCCACTTGGGCCTGGCTGATGGTGTTGTTCTTCATCCCAATTCTCGGTTTCATTCTCTACTTAATTTTTGGCCAGAATTTAAGCAGGCGGCGTTTATTTGATTGGGACGAAAAGGTCAAGATTGGCACTGAATCGGCTATTCAAAATCAAATGCATGCCATTAAAAACCAGCTCTTCCGGTTTCGCAACCCTCACACAGAGGAAAATGAAGATTTGGTCTATATGCTGCTGTGCAACAATGATGCTGTCCTCACCGAAGACAACGATGTAGACATTTTTGTTGACGGCAAAGATAAATTCAATTCCCTGCTTGAAGACATCAGACAAGCAACGCATCACATTCATCTGCAATATTATATTTTCCGGGTGGACAACCTTGGAACCGAGATTGTCCAGCTATTGACGGAAAAAGCGAAGCAAGGCGTGGAAGTAAGGGTTCTCTATGATGAAATGGGCTCCCGCGGAGTCCATAAGCGGCACTTCAAAGAATTAATTGAGGCTGGCGGCATAGTGGAAATCTTTTTCCCTTCCAAAATCCCCTTTATTAATTTGCGTCTCAATTACCGCAATCATCGCAAGCTTGTTATTATTGACGGTGAGATCGGCTATGTAGGCGGTTTTAATATTGGTGATGAGTACCTTGGACTTGATCCAAAGTTCGGCTACTGGCGGGATACCCATTTGCGAATCAAAGGAACAGCAGTGCACTCCATCCAGACGCGGTTTATCCTGGATTGGAACCAAGCATCAGATCACCATGATCTCCATTACGCTGAAGCCTATTTTCCCGATAAGACGGCTGCTGGCGATGTATCGATGCAGATTGTTACAAGCGGCCCGGATTCAGAGTGGGAACAAATTAAGAACGGCTATATTAAAATGATCTCATCTGCACGAGAGTCTGTGTATATTCAAACCCCTTACTTTATCCCGGATGCCAGCCTGCTGGATGCTCTGCGCATTGCGGCCCTTTCAGGCGTAGATGTCCGGATCATGATTCCGAATAAACCAGATCATCCCTTTGTTTACTGGGCCACCTACTCCTACATCGGCGAGCTGATGAAAGCAGGAGCGAAAACGTATATCTACGATGCCGGCTTCATTCATGCAAAAATGATTGTCGTCGATAAAAAACTGAGTTCTGTGGGCACAGCTAATATTGATGTGCGCAGCTTCCGGTTAAACTTTGAGGTGAATGCTTTTATTTACCACCTGGAAACGGGCCAAAAACTTGCGGAGATATTCGAAAAGGATATGGAGCTTTGCTCAGAGCTGACGCTCGAAATTTATAACAACCGGAAAACACTCATTAAATTTAAAGAATCTATTTCAAGGCTGCTGTCACCTATTTTGTAACATCGTTGAGCTGTCCCAGGAAGTCATGAAAAATGACTTTTGGGGGCGGCTTTTTTCTTCTCTGGAACAGGCTGATCTCCATTAAAGGAAGAGCGAGCGCAGCGAGGCAGCCTAAAAACTAACGATGTTCTTTCATAGAGCCCTGACAACAAGCAGGTTGTTTTGCCAGCGCACATCCATCTATTTTGAAAAAATGGTTCTTTATACCATATAAAAAATACAAGTCAAGCCTATTCGCAAAAAAAATGTGACAAATTCGTTAAAAATGTTTTGAACTTTTAGAAAATTGGTTATATAATAAGTCTACAAACTTTTAACGAGGTGATATTTATGGATCAGGTAATAACACAAAAATTAAATAAGCAAGGATTGATCTTCGTCACTATTCATTCGTTATTCTTTTTAAACTTAGCTTTTGACTTCGTGCAATTTTATTAAATATATAAACTGATTTTCGAACCTCCTTCATAGCTGGCAATGAAGGATCAGGAAACATTAAAGCATTGCCAGTCATTAAAAAAGATCAGCCCGATGGCTGATCTTTTTTAATTACGCGTTAGCCCGGTGTCAACTGGTCCCTCGTCACCTGCTGGTTCTTTTAATATTTTGCACAGAGCGGTTAGCTGCCAGCAACGCTGCATCCGTTTCTTCCAGCAAACGAGCAACCAGCTCATCAGCCGTTTGCCTTTTGCTCAACCTTGTCCCTTGTCCGGACCAAAGGGACATATATTCTTTATTATTTTGCTTTCCGGCCTGCTTTCTCATAGATTGGGTTAATGTGTTTTGCAGAGGATACGGCAGAAAAACCTCTTCATGCCCCTGCATGTCTTGAATGAATTGATTGGAAATGCCCCGGGCCGTTTTTCCGGAAAAAGCCTTCGTCAGCACAGCTTCCTTTTCATCGGCTGCCAAGATTGCTTCTTTATGAAGGGGATGAGCCCCGCTTTCCTCAGTCACTAGAAACGCCGTGCCGAGCTGAGCGGCTGAAGCACCCAGACATAGAGCAGCAGCTATGCCTTGCCCGTTCATGATCCCGCCAGCAGCAATAACCGGAATACTCACCTCTTGCACAACCTGAGGAAGCAGCGCCATTAAACCAATCATGCTTTCAGGCGGCTGAAATGACCCTCTATGCCCTCCTGCTTCACATCCTTGTGCCACAACAGCGTCTACCCCTGCCTGTTCACAAGCAACCGCTTCTTCTACCGTTGTGGCAGTGCCGACCGTTATAATGCCTCGTTCCTTTAATTGCTCCAGCGCTCGCTTCGGAGGCAGCCCAAAAGTAAAGGAGCATACCCTGACTCTCTCCTGCAACACGACCGCAAGCTGCTCATTAAAAGCGGAAGATCCGAAAGATAGACTCTCCTCTGCCTTAAGCTCCTTATGATAAGGCGCCAGCAATTGGCGGGCGGCCTGCACTTGTTCGGCGCTCGCCTCTCCTTCCTCAGGAACAAACAAATTAACGGCAAAATCAGCCGTTGTCAGTTGTTTCACGCGTCTGATAAATTCTTCCGTCTTCTCACCCGATAGATAACCGGCACCGATGCTGCCCAGAACACCGGCATTTGAGGCCGCAACAGTTAATTCTGGTGTGGATACTCCCGCCATGGGAGCTTGCCATACCGGAAGCTTTAAAGTTAATCCAAGCATAGTCATCCTCCATTCTTTAAAGTTGCCATCAAAGATTTTTCTCCTTTAATATAATAAGAAAACAACAAAGGAGACTGATCATGACGAAATCAGAAATCGAATCAAAAATTGCTGAATTAAAAATGGACTATATCCGTGTACAAGGAGACATTGAAAAACTCGAATCCACAGGTAATGCTGTAACAAAAGCGGAAGAACAGCTCATTCGCATGGAAAATGAGCTGAAGGAACTGAATCAACAGCTGGCCGCCTTGTCTAAATAAGACGCATGAAAAAACAGCAATCGTTCGCTTTAGCGGACGATTTTTTTTATGAACAGCAACTGATCAGGTTCATCCGTTTCTACAAATAAACCAGCCTCTCCAATGAATGTGCCTTCCCTGCTGGGAATTATAGTCAATATCAAGTATACAGCAATTACCTATTATGCTATCATTCAAATAAATGAATATTTAAAAAATTTTAGTTGAAAGTGGTGACAGGATGAATCTCGTTGAACAGTTAGCCAGTCTGCTTGGCCAGGAAAAAGTCACAGTGAATGAAACTATATTGGAGCATCATAGCAAAGATGAATCACATTTTGAAGCGGTTCTTCCCGATGTTGTCGTATTTCCCGCTTCTGCTGAGGATGTCCAAAAGATCGTGCGGTTTGCCAAGGAACAGCACATTCCCGTTGTTCCTTTCGGCATTGGCTCCGGCCTTGAAGGTCATGCCATTCCAATACATAAGGGAATATCCGTGGACTTCAGCCAAATGAACCGGATTATTGACATGCGTCCAGAGGATTTGCTCGTCAAAGTTCAGCCCGGCGTAACGCGGCTGCAATTAAATCAAGAATTAAATAAGCATGGTCTCTTCTTCCCGGTTGATCCCGGAGCCGATGCCACAATCGGCGGCATGGTTGCTACCAATGCAAGCGGCACGCAAGCTGTTCGGTACGGTGTCATGAAAGACCAGATTTTGGACCTTGAAGTCGTGCTCGCTGACGGCCGGATCATTCACACCGGATCACTTGCTAAAAAATCCTCCTCCGGCTACAACTTAAATAGTTTGTTCACCGGCTCGGAGGGTACACTTGGCCTATTCACCGAAATTACTCTCAAGCTGCATGGCATACCCGAATCCATCATTGCAGCCAGAGCCTGCTTCCCTTCCGTCAAGCAATGCGTAGAAGCAGCTGCCGCCATTTTAACCGCCGGCATCCCAATCGCCCGCATGGAACTTGTAGATGACCGTTCCATTGCACAAGTCAATCAGTTTAGCGGAACAGACTTTCCCGAGGAGCCTTCGCTGTTCCTTGAGTTTCACGGGAATGAAGCAGGCAATGAAGCCGATGCCCAATTCGTGCAGGAACTGTTAGAGGAGTATCAATGCCAGACCTTTACCTTTGAAAAAAACAGCTTGAAAAGAGCTCAGCTTTGGAAAGCCCGGCATGACTTATCCTACGCTTTCCGCCACAGCAATCCGAAGCTGCATACGATTAACACGGACGTGTGTGTACCAATATCAAAGCTTGCGGACATGGTTACTTACGCGCGTGAGCGAATTGAAGCCTACGGGATGGATGGCGCGATCCTTGGGCATATTGGAGACGGAAATTTTCATACACTTACTTTGTTTGACCCGCAGGACCCTGAACAAGTTCGCAACACAGAAATATTAAACGGAGAGATTGTTACGTTTGCTTTGTCGCTTGGAGGAACGTGTACAGGAGAACACGGCGTCGGCTTGGGCAAAATGAAATACCAGATCCAAGAGCATGGCGAAGCGCTGAACGTCATGGCTGGCATTAAAAGTCTGCTTGACCCCGACCATATTCTGAATCCGGGAAAACTGATTCCTTCCGCGGAGAAAGCGACACTGTAATGCAAAAAAACTGTTCTGCAACCGGCTGCAGAGCAGTTTTTTTTATGGGAATTAAGCTTGGTAAATCATCGATATTTATCAGGTGTGCACCTTTATCGCCTGATCCTTTCGTTTTTTTAAGGCCATGTAAAGCAGCAAGCATTGCTCAAAAGATTGTGTATCAATGGAAAGAATTTCGCTTAGCTGATTCAATCGGTATAACAGGGTATTGCGATGAACAAACAGCTTTCTGGCCGCCCGGCTGACATTTAACCCTTGCTCACAGTAGACAAGAAATGTTTCTATGAGTGCCGAAGCATTGGAATGGGAGACTAATTTTTCAGCGTAGTCATCCAGCGTCTCTGCCAAAGCCGGCTGAATGTCCTGCACGAGCGCACTTAATAAAATATTCCAGTCATCAAATGCATAAACACCCGATGCGCCTTTCGCGCGCTCCTTCCCTGTTGAGAGCGCCTGCAATGCCTGCTGGTACGAACGGCTGACACCTGCAAAGCCGCTGCAGCTCTTTCCATAAGCGATAGAAACAGAACCGGCTACCTGCTGGTTTCTAAAAAATTTCCTTAAGGCCTTCAGCGCATGCTCACATTGCCGCCTCATTTTTTTCATGTCAGCACCATCCATATATTTTAGGACTATCCACTGTCCTTGGTGAACCGGACTGATGATGTCTTCATCATGAACTTGAAAATAATGGCTGATGACTTGAAACAAATCATACTGGGAAATCCGGAGCACTCCTTCTTCCCCTTTCGCCGTATGCAGGGAGGAGAGGTCGATTAGAATGCACATTCGGGGACAATCGAAATGAAAGCCCGACATGCTGCAATAATTTTGCAGGGTGTCTTCACTTTCCCACTCTTTAAAGTGGATAAGATGCTGAATGAAAAGCTCGGTCGTTTTCATTTGCAAATAAAATGATTCTGTCCGGAAAGACTGCTGCAGCAGCATTTCAACGTGCGTCCGGACAAACTCCACATACTTCCCCACCTCCTCCGGCTCGCCAATGATCCCTAAAACGCCAATGATTTGCCGCTGAAAGCGTATCGGTGTAGCCACACCCGGCAATACGTTTTTCCGTCCTGTTATGTTCTCCTTTGTGAAAATAACCGCTCTGCCCGCTTTTGTGACTTCCTCTGTCACCTCATGATGAGAACCGATTCTTGTTAAGTCATTGCAGCCAATGATTGTTCCTTTGGCATCTGTAATGCTCATAGATACCCCCAGGACAGTGGATGTTTTTTCTACGATAGATTGGGCAATTTGTTCAAAAAACTTCATTGCTTCACCTCAGTCATTAGCTAATCTTTTAATATTTTTCTTAATTTTCTGATTAATATTCGTTATTATTCTACCAGATTTTTGTATAAATTGTACATTGATTGAAAGCGCTTTCCGAATATAATGGTAAATAATTTAAAGGAGCTATATCACGCCTGAGGGAGGTTTTTATATGAATAAAGCAGATATCATTATCGTCGGCGGCGGAGTTATGGGATCAAGTACAGCTTATTCCCTGCGCAAGATTGGTTTTGAAGGAACAATTACAGTGTTTGAAAAAGACCCAATTTATGAGTTTTCCTCTACACCCCGCAGCGCAGGCGGGATTCGCCAGCTATTTACCACAGCCATCAATATTCAATTAAGCCGGTTCAGCCTGCAAAAATATCAAACGTTTGCTGAAGATATGGCGATTGACGGCGAGCCGGCCAAAATTGACTTTCAACAAAGAGGCTATTTATTTTTAGCAAAAAAAGAAATGGTCCCGGCGATCGAGCGCCAAAGAAAGCTGCAAAACGAGCTCGGCGTGCCTTCCCAATTTCTCTCTCCCGATGAACTTCAGGACGTCATTCCCGAGCTGCAGCTGGAAGATCTCGCGGGCGGGCTTTATTGTGCAGAAGACGGTTACCTTGATGCTTATTCAGTTATGCAGGCGTATAAGAAAAATGCCCAAAAGCTGAATGTGGATTATGTCTCTAAGGAAGTGGCCACCTTTTTGGCGGAGAATGACCGCATAAGAGGAGTACGCTTGGTCGACGGAGAAGAATATACGGCCCCAATCGTAGTCAACTGTGCCGGGGCGTGGGGTGCGATTCTCAGTGAAAAAATCGGGCTTTCTCTGCCGGTCGTGCCGTTAAAACGGCAAATTTTCCAATTCCATCCGGCTGTCCCGCTGGAAAAACCGCTGCCTCTTACGATTGATCCAACCGGCGTGTACTTCCGCCACGAAGGCGACCGTGTAATTACAGGCTACGCAGAAGATGTCAAGCCTGGAATTGACTTTTCCTGGAAGCGTTCTTACTTTGAAGAGCTCTGGCCGGTGCTGGCCCACCGTGTGCCAAACTTCGAAAGTGTGAAGCTGGAATCCGGCTGGGCGGGGCTGTACGACTTTAATACCGAAGATCAAAATGCGATCATCGGCGAACATCCGTCTATGAAAGGCTATTATGTTGCTCTTGGATTCAGCGGACATGGCATGCAGCAAGCGCCTGGCGTCGGTCTCGGATTAGCTGAACTCATTTATAAAGGAACCTATGAAACCCTCAATCTGTCTCCTTTGCGTGTCGAACGTTTTGCGGAAAATGACTTAGTGCTGGAGCAAGCAATTGTATAATTGACTTTTATCAAAGGAGGAAACGGCTTGCTAATATTAACTGAAAGCAGCATGCGAGCGGCTGCTGGCATGGCAGATATCATTGCAGCTGCAGAAACTGCCTATGAACTTTACGATAGAGAGCAGTTTCATATGGACGCAAGAACACAGATCGCTCATGAAGAAAACACACTTTTGCTTATGCCTTGCCAAGCCAGCGAGTTATTCGGAACAAAAATAGTCAGTGTGTTTCCTGCTAATCATCAGCGGTCTCTGCCGGCTGTACAAGGGCTGATGGTGCTGATTGACGCCCACACGGGGACGCCGAAAGCCTTATTGAACGGCACCTATTTAACCGCACTCCGTACCGGCGCTCTCGGGGGATTGGCTGCCCGGCATCTCGCACCGGCCGGCGCCAGCTCTGCAGGCTTGATCGGCACTGGCGCCCAAGGCTTCTACCAGCTCCTGGCCATCTGCCTGGAGCGCAATATTCAGAACATTTATTTATATAACCGAACACCTGAAAAAGCGATTGCTTTTGCGGGCAACCTTCAATCGCACTTGCCTTCACACATCCGGATTCACATTGAACATCACCCCAATGAAGTAATCAGCCAGTCAGATATTCTTGTTACTGCAACAACATCCAGCATACCTGTTCTTCTAGACGAACCTGATTTATACAACGGCAAGCTCATGATCGCCGTCGGATCCTTTCAGCCGCAGATGCGCGAGCTGCCTGAACAGCTCTTTAAACAAGCAAATCACCTTTTTATTGATACCCTTGATGCGATCGAAGAATCGGGCGATGTGGCCGACCCGCTCAAAAACGGCTGGTTAAGCCCGTCGCAGGTCATTCCATTTTCCAGCTTAATCGCCGGCAAAATGCGCCCGCAATTAAGCGAGAAGCACCCCATGATTTTCAAATCGGTCGGGATGGCTTTATTCGATGTCATTGCCGCCCGGGCTATTTATGAAAAAGCTGTTCAGCAGCAGATCGGACTGGAAATTGAATTGTAAAAGTTAAGCCTAAAACCTTGGAGAGGATGATAAATATGCATACAATCATCATGGTTGAGTTCATTCTTTATTGCTTGCTGATGCTTGGAGCCGGCTACTTATTCAGCCGAAAAGAAATGGATCATGCTTCCTTCCTGCTCGGCGGCAAAAAATTGCCGGGCTGGGCGCTCGCTTTTTCAGAAAGAGCCACCGGCGAATCCGCCTGGCTCCTCCTTGGCTATACAGGATTTGTTTTCGCTACGGGCCTGTCCGGCATATGGGTAGCTGTCGGCATTTCATTAGGAATTGTTTTTTCCTGGCTGTTTTTAGCAAAGCGCTTTATGAAGGAAGCGGAAGAATATCAAATTATGACCCTTCCCGGCTATCTGGCGAAGCGATTCGGCAGCCACGGAAAAATTATTCTTTGGATGTCTGCCATTTTAATTATTAGTTTTATGATGTTTTATTTCGGCGCACAAATTGCCGGTGCCGGCAAAACATTATTCACTGTGTTTCATATCCATCCCACTGCAGGGGCATTGCTTAGTCTAGGCATTGTTATTCTCCTCTCCTACCTTGGCGGGTTCACGGCTGTTGTCTGGACCGATATGATTCAAAGCCTAATGATGCTTGTCACACTTGTTGTCTTGCCCATCATCGCTCTTTTTCATATTCAGGAAGCCGGCCTCTCCATCAGCGCAGCCCTTGCCGCCTCTGGCCCGGCTATGGATTCGTGGACAGGCGGGGCGGCAGGATTTGCTCTTGGCCTTCTTCTCTTTAACAATTTCGCCTGGTTTTTCGGCTTTCTCGGCGGCCAGCCGCAGCTGAGTGCCCGCTTTATGGCATTAAAAAATGACAAAGAAGCAAAAACAGCTACCAGGGTCGCCATTATTTGGACCATTCTCGCTTACGGCGGAGCCTTCATGATCGGCTTAACCGCCCTTACTTTATATCAAGGGCAAAACTTCGCCGATGTAGAAACGATCCTGCCTTTCATGGTTTTAGACTTATTGCCGCCTTGGATCGCCGGAATTTTGCTTTCAGGGATTTTGGCCGCAATTATTTCTACCGCCGACTCGCAGCTTCTCGTCATTACAAGCTCAGTCAGCGAAGATATCGTCAACCATGCGCTCGGCAAAAACTTGACTGAAAAACAACTAGTGACGATTTCCCGGCTCACCATTATCGGTGCGGGGCTGCTTGGGCTGCTGATCGCCTTAACCTCTCAGTCTCTCGTATATCTTGTTGTAAGCTGGGCTTGGGCTGGTGTAGGCTGCACCCTTTCACCCGCTATTATTCTCACGTTCTTCTGGAAGCGCTACTCTGGCGCTGGCGTCATCGCCACGATTCTGGCCGGATTCATCAGCACCATCGTCTGGATTTCCACGCCGCTTGAAGAGATTATTTCTTCCCGCTTTACCACATTCTTGATCGCTGCTTTCTTCGGCATTGTATTCAGCCTGCTCTTCCCATCCAAGGAAAGCGCCCGCGATATAAAAGAATCTCCTGAAGCAGACATATCACCAAAAGTGATCGGATAATTGGTCCATTCATGCTAAAAAGCACTGTTCGGCTGCCCGAACAGTGCTTTTGGCAATCAAGGAACCCATACTTCAATGTGTCGCGGCAAGACTTCAAGCGTGAGCGGGAGACTGCTTCCGATATCGCCGTCAACGTTTGCTTTTAAAAGAGCCTCTGAAGCAACCTTCACCCGGCTTGTACGAACATACACGACATCCGGGTCTTCATTCAATTCCCCCTTCAGCAAGTTGGCCGTCATCCGCACAAGCTTTGGCAAGGATGCTTTATGAATGATAAAGCAATGAAGCTTGCCATCATGAACTTCCGCATCAGGTGCCATACTTTCAAACCCGCCGACAGAGTTGGTCAAAGCAGCTAGAAAAAGCAGCGCCTCTCCCTTCCATTCTTCCTCATCCGCCGTCACTGAGATGGCCATTGGCTGCTTATTCACCAGCCCTTTGCCCCCTTCCAGAAAGTAAGCAAACGAACCGAGCGCCGTTTTTTTCTCAGGAGATACCGCCGCTGCAGATTCGGCTATATCACCCAGTGCAACAATATTTAAAAAATAGCGTTCATTGACCTTTCCGACATCCGCCTTTTGCAGCCTGGCTCGGCCGATGACAGCCATCGCCTCCGCCGGTTCAAGAGGCACCTGCAATGCCCTGGCAAAGTCATTCACTGTGCCGAGCGGAATAATTCCAAGCGTCGGTCTGTGTTCTTTTTCCGCGAGGCCATTGACTACTTCATTTAACGTCCCATCTCCACCGATTGAAACAACCATGTCAAGACCAGCTGCAGCTGCCTCCGCCGACCATGCAGCAGCATCTCCAGCCTGGCTTGTTAACCGGATATCGGTTGTATAGCCTATGTTCGCCAGCTGGTGCTGGATTTTTTCCACATACCCCTGCGCCTCTTCTTTTCCTGAAGAAGGATTAGCGATAATCATAGCTTTTTTCATTCGGCCTTCCCTCCATTTGCTCCGCCTTGGCTGTTCTCTGTTTGCGACTTGCGCTGCTGGTAAAAAGAGCCGGTTCCCAGCTCTTCATTCAGAAGCAGTTCCATTTGCTCCAGATCTGACCTTGTCACGACAGGATCTTTCTCTGACCAGTTCACGATATAAATAAAATAAAAATGGTTAATCGTTCGAAAAATCACATTTGAATGGGGAAACTTATCAAATACCGCCTTGATATTGTAGCGGCGGGAATATGCCCATCTCTCAAGCCTCATAAATTAGCCACCTATTATTAGAATAATATCTTTTATATACCCTCTTCTCTGCTTTTTCAACTGCGGACAACGATAAATTCCTTGTCGCTTTTCTCGACAAAACTACTGATCAATCAACAAAACTAGTGAAAGGACTTTGGCCTTTTTCATGGAAAGTAGTAGTAACAGTCTATTATCCCGTAAACAGCCGCTTGAGGAAATGAGACATCATTATTTAACGGAGGGATGAACATGGAACAGGCTTATTTTAGTTCAGAAGTAGCCAAAAGCCTTGGTGTGGGGGCAAGCACGCTGCGAAAATACTCATCAGCACTGGAAGCGGCCGGCTACCGCTTTGACAGGGGAATCAACAACTCACGTGTTTTTTACCAAAAAGACATTATTACGGTCCAGCGTCTCTTAAAGCTGATCCAAGAGCAAAACTTGCCGCTTGAAGCAGCCATCGAACTAGCGATGAAAACGGAGCCGGATACACACATAGAGCAGAAACAAGCGGAACAGCCGAAAGCCGAAAGCAATGAATTATCTGAACGGATTGCCCGCCTGGAGGAGCAGCAGGAAACCCTCATTCAAGTGAACAAGGAGCTTGTTAAAGAGCTTGCTCAATACCAAAGGTGGATGAAGGAGAAATTAGAGCATCAGGAGATAGAGATTCGTGACCGCCTGCTGTTAAACAGCCTTCAGCCTCCGCCGATTAAAAGAGAGCCTCCTAAATACCGGCTCCCTTCCTTGTTTTCTATTTTTAGAGGGAAAAAAAATGAAGCCACTTTTAATTAAGCGGCTTCATTTTTTTCTTTGCAGGACTTTTTAGGTTTGTGTAGAATTAGGTCAAACATCACGTTTAAAAGGGAGCCTTTACATAATGAAAAAAGCAGTTTTCTTTGATTTAGACGATACACTGTTAAATGACCGCAAAAGCATTCAAACCGCCTTCGATGTGACCTGCGGGGACTTAGAAAAAAAATACGGAATTGGCCAGGCGGAAATTGAAGCCTCTGTCAGAGAAGCAGCACGGGAACAATATCAGCAGTATTCTTTTTATCCAGTGACTCTTCATCTCGGCATTAACCCTTTTGAAGGGCTGTGGGGAGATTTTGGCGATGTGCATCATTGGCAGCTGCGCCAGATGGGCAAGGACATCAGCGATTATCAATTAAAAACATGGGAAAAAGGATTAGCGGCTGTTGGAATCCAAGGAGCAGCTGACTGGGCAAAAGAACGGTTCCGGGAAGTTCGCCGCCGTTCTCCTTTCCTGTACGAGGACACGATCGCTGTGCTGGATCAGCTCAAAGAAAATGGCTGCCGGCTGCTGCTCTTAACTAATGGGGCGCCTTCTCTTCAGCTAGAAAAACTAACGATGACACCAGAGCTCGTACCTTACTTCGAACATATCGTCATCTCAGGGAACTTTGGATTTGGAAAGCCGGACCCTGCCATTTTTGCTCATGCGCTCAAGTTAATGGACGTACGCGCAGAGGAAGCGATGATGATCGGTGACAACTTAGGAACCGACATCCTCGGAGCTACCCGTCTTGGCATGGAATCTATCCTGATCGATCACGGTGACGGCCGAAAAGTAGATGGGGCCACACCTACCTACGTTGTTCGCACACTAAGCGAGGCTGCTGACACTCTCCAAAAATTAACAAGCGTCTAACAGGTTTTCTTTCTTCCTAAAAAGGGAATAGACCAGCAGATCCCTCTTTACATATAGATAAGGGAAGAAGGAAAAGGAGAGAGAAAGATGACCAGCCATTTAACGAAAAATGAGCAGGAACACCAATTGCCTCAAGCTTCTAAATTAGAGATTAAAGTATTTGATGAACAGGGCTGCTTTCCATTTAAGGGAAAAGACCTGTCATCGAAACATGTATATGAAATTCACGATGAAACACTGCGGACCCCGCTTGAAAAAGCAGAGGTATTCGAGCAGCTGTTGGACGTGCCCAGCAAATGTGAACTATGGATTGTGCCAGTGACGACAGAAACCTCCGCGCTTACCCAATCCTTGAAAGAAGAAAAAACAAGCGCTTTGTTTCATTTGCTCTCCTCCATTAAAGATAAAATGCAATTCGATCAAACGTTTATTATCGTGGAGGACGATGCTGCCGCCGCTATATGCAGCCAATTAAAAGAGCTCGGCTACACATTTACGGAGAAAACGGAAAAAGAACTGGAACAAGTCCAAGTAGAATTTTAACGAACGTGCCAAGCTGTTGCTTGGCACGTTTTTACTTGTCTTTTCCATGCAGCACGTATGCTAAGGAAGGCGAAAAAGCGAAGGGCCATTCTCGATGAAAGGAATGCAGCATCTGTGAATGCTGAGGCTTCATTCCCACTACTTCAATTTTTGCTCCGTTCATATATTGAAGCATCGTAAAAAGCGCAAGCAGCTTGTCTACCCCTTCCTCTTCTATTTGCCCGACAGCCGTGAAATCCACAGCAATATGAGTGTACTCTCCCTCATAAGCCGTATGAAGCGCCTGTTTCGTGATCGACTCCATTTTTTCCCTTGTTATGTCTCCGAAAAGCGGGATGAACGCCAAAGTCGGAGACAGAGCAATAAAGGGGCCGGAAAGCTCTCTTAAACGAATGAGGGCTCTCTCCAGCTCCTCCTTTTTTGCCAGCAGTTCAAAATTAGTAGAAGATAAACGGTTCTGCAAGGAGAGTAACCGCTCCTCCAAATGTTCATTCTGCTGATCTTTAGGAAGCAGCGCAATATGGCCGTTCGCTTGTCCATCCCACGATAAATGAATATCAAACAACTGGGCTGGAGCCGTTTTTGTCCGTAAATTCACTTCAAACTGGCACGGTTCCTCTTGATAAACAATGAATTTGACTAGCTTTTCTTTGCTTGCCACATCTGCCAGCGCAACAATATTGTCTGCGGGAAGATCAAACATACGGGAAGCCGCCCCCGAGCATGTTAAAATATTTCCTTCTTTGTCAATCTGAATATAAGGAATAGGAAGCGGCTGATTATAAAGAGACATTGGGTTCACCTTCTACTTTCTGAGTATGCAGCCATAAATGAGCAGCGTGCAAATCTTGAAAAATCACTGTTTTCTCCGAACAATAGGACTGCAAATCATACATTCCCGCCAGCCTTCCTCCAAGAATAATCGACGGCTGGGAGGAAAGCCCGGACAACCGCTGAATATAGTCTTGCAAAAGCGGAAGATGATAAACAATCGCTACGGACAAGCCAATGACATCGGGCTGCCACCTTTCGGCCGCTTTCCATGCTGATTCCAGCGGCAAATCTGAACCAAAAAGCCGGACACTCCAGCCCGCTTCCACAAATAAGCTGCTAACCATCTTTAGTCCAAGATAATGGCGCTCTCCTTCCGGACACAAAAACATCGCTTTTTTATTTGTTGAAGAGTGTTCTTTTTGCCAAGGAAACAAGCTGGATAAAACAAAATCGCAAGTACCAGTAGCCAGGTGCTCATCTGCTACAGTGATCTTATTGCTTTCCCATAATTCGCCGACATATTGCATCGCCGGGGTGAGAAGCTGATCAAATACCTCCAGTGTCGTCAACTCCTGTTTTCCTTTCACAAAATCGATGGAGGCTAGTGCATCCCCTTCCAGTAGATAACCGGCTAACTCGTGCACTTCCTTGTTCATCTTCTTCACCTCATTTGCCTGTTTAATAGCTTCACTGCTGCAAGGCTAATATGGCTTCCTGTAAATAAGACCACCCTTTCTCATTTTCCTGTTCGCCGCTTTCCATTAACAGCTGCTGAATAATGACAAAGTTATCAATCAAATGCCTCGTACTCATGCCGTGCTTCGTTAAAATGCCGTTGAGCCAGAGCGCATAATCAACAAAAAACTGCTGGTTATTCAAAAGCAAAGCCGTTTCCAGCTGCTTCATATGATGATGATTATCTTCCAGACATTTAGCTTTTCCTTCTTCTCCGAAGCGGACAAGAAGAGCAGGCTCACGCTTATATATTTCATCCGTTGCTTTCTCTGCTAAGACTGTTTTCCAGCTTTGCTTCATGTAGCCACCACCTTAAATTGGCGGACTGTCGGAATAACAGCGGCCAGCTCCTGATCCGGATAGTTTTTTTCCAGCTCATGAATTTTCTTAAACTCTTCGCTCCGCACCCACGATAAATACAAAGCTTTGGATTGGAAAGCTAATTGCACGGTCAGTTCTCCCGGTTTTTTATCATTTTGGAGCAAGAGAAAATGCTGAAAGCCAGCCGCTTTATCGACAAATCGCGAACGATTTTTATAGATGGAAATAACCTCTTCTGCCTGATGATCCTGTACAGAAAATGTGGAGTGAACAACGTACACGTTAAAACCCCCTTCTTCTACAGTATATGTACTACTCTATCATTTCCACTTCCTGCTAATCTATTATATTGTTTGTTTTTTTTTTGAAATCAAAAAGGGCGATACCCCTTTCGAGTACCGCCCATCCATATTGGTTTCTCCCGGTTTCATTTGTTTACCCTTTCCGCATTCGGTTGAACCGTCTTTAATTGGCTCGCAGACAAAATCTCGGGATTGGTCAACACTTCAATAACAGCCGGCCGCCCGCTCGCCTTCGCTTTTTCCAATGCCGGCAAAAAGTCCGCATTCTTCCTGACTTGCTCTCCATAACAGCCGAACAGCTTGGCAAGCTCGGCAAAATTCGCATTGGATAGCTCCGTAGCCACTACCCGGCCCGGAAAATGCTTTTCTTGATGAGCCCGAATGGTTCCGTACATATTGTTATTTACAACGATGGCGATGACAGGGACTTGAAGGCGGGCAGCCGTTTCCAGCTCCTGCATCGTCATCATAAACCCTCCATCTCCCGAAAAAGACACAACCATTTTATCCGGGCAGGCCATCTTCGCGCCGATTGCTGCCGGCAGCCCATATCCCATCGCACCGGATGTCGGGCCAATATAAGTACCCTGGCGGTCAAAACGGTAATAGCGGGACAGCCAGCCAAAGAAATTACCGGCATCGCTTGTTAAAATTGCATCTGGCGGGAATGACTTTACCATGTCATGCAATAAGCCATCCATATCGACATGCTGCTCCTCATAATCTTTTGGGGGTGATGAGAAGGCAAGATAAGCGGCGTGCAGCCTTTGAAGAGCCTGCTGTTTCTCCTGTTCTTCCGCAGGGACAGCCATATCAAGCGCTTTTTCTAGAAACCGTTTGACATCGGCTGTGATGCCTAATACAGGAGCATACACTTTACCGATACTATCCGGACAAACATCTACTTGAATCAGCTCCGTTTGTTCTCCAAGGAGCGTGTAGTCTTGGGCAGTGACTTGTGAAAAGCGGGTACCAAGCGCCACGACGAGATCGGCATCTTTAATATAGTCCAGCAGCCCTTGCTCCGAGCCAAAGCCGAGCCACCCGGCATAATGCGAATGGCTGTTAGGAAAAGCGTCGAACCTGCGAAAAGCCGTAACAACAGGCACGTTCAGCTTTTCAGCCAAGCGGGCAAGCAAATCGGCTGATTTCGTCCGTGTCACTCCCCCGCCGGCAATCACAACTGGCCTCTCAGCTGCCCTAATTCTTTCCAATGCTTCCCGGACAGCGTCTTCAGAAGGCTCAGGCACCTGTTCCGCTTGAATATGTCGTTCGATATATTCTGCTGTCTCTTCCAGCATGTCGTGGGGCAGGGAGACAACGACAGGTCCCGGCCGCCCCGATCTTGCCATGTAAAACGCCCGATGAAGGAGCTCAGGAATCCTGTCCGCCGACTCAATTTCTACTGTCCATTTGCATAAGTGGCTAAAGAAAGCCGTAAACTCCACTTCCTGAAAAGCTTCTCTGCCTTTAAACGGCCTCTCTACCTGCCCGATCAGAGCAACAAGCGGGGTAGAATCCTGCATCGCTGTATGCAGACCGATGGAAAGATTGGCAGCCCCAGGCCCTCGGGTAGCCATGCAAACTCCCGTGCTGCCGGACGCTTTCGCATATGCCTCTGCCATAAAAGCGGCTCCCCCTTCGTGGCGGGTTGCGACCAGCTGAATGTCCGGATGTTCATAAAGGGCATCAATCACTCCAAGATAGCTTTCCCCCGGCACGCAAAAAGCTTTTTTCACTCCTTCCCTTTCCATTACTTTCACAATTGCCTGTCCGCCGGATAATTTAGCCATGTTCAACGCCCCGCTTTCTTGTTCAAATAAAGTAATCAATAAAATTCCAAATTGTTTGTCTATTGAATTTTAAAATATGGTATACTCTGGTCAACCTTCTCTCTTTCAAACTGGACATTTTTGTCAAACAAGGGGTGCTGTCAGTGAAAATTTTAGAGCATATCGCTCAGGACATCGCCGAAAAAACAAGCGCTGTGTTAGGCTATCCAATCAGCATCACCGATAATGAAGGATATATTATTGGCTCAACCGACAAAGAAAGACTTGGCCTCTTCCATCGTCCTTCGTTGGATGTTATTCGAAAAAAAGGCCTGATTCACTGCCGCGGCGAACAGTTCGGCCAGGTGCTGCCGGGCAGCTCTGTCCCAATTATGATTAACAACAAAGCCATCGGTGTTCTTGGCATTATCGGACAGCCGGAGGAGGTCGAAAAGTACGTTCACCTCGTGAAAAATCAAGTGGAAATGATGTGCCAGGATGCCTTTCATAAAGAAATGAAAGAACTGGAAACCAAGATGGTTGAGGTGTTTATCCAGCAGATTATTCACTATGATACAGATGAACAAGATGAACGGATTATTCAGTATGCTAAAACCCTTGGGTACGACCAGGAAATTTGCCGGGCCTGCATCTTAATAGATATTCACCGCCCTTTGCCGATCCGGACAGGCTCGAGTGAATCCAATGATTCCCACTCACTGCCCTATTTTCAAAGGGATTTGTTAGACTACCTCCATTTGATTTTCCGCGACTCTAAAGAAGACATCCTTTCCTTTATTAATATTGAACAATTGATGATTGTAAAACCAGCCGCCACAGAGCAAGCTTATGCAGCTCTCGTTTCTTCCCTGGAACAGCAGCTTCATAAGCTGAACAGCTTTTTGCAGGCGAAGTACCACCTATCTGCCTCTCTTGCCATCGGTGATGTGCAAAAAGGAATAAGCGGCATCGCCGAATCCTTCCGTAACGCCGAAAAAGCCATGTCTCTGGGCAAGGGAACAGCTAACGGGCCAGGGGTGTTTATTTA
The DNA here is from genome assembly GCF_002189605.1 of Pseudobacillus badius. Lineage (NCBI taxonomy): Bacteria > Bacillati > Bacillota > Bacilli > Caryophanales > Bacillaceae > Pseudobacillus > Pseudobacillus badius. The sequence goes on along the minus strand of NZ_MWMM01000005.1, from coordinate 127,531 downwards.
TGACGAAAAGCAGGCTGCTTTTCAGCTGCTGCCGAAAGAAATGACCCCTGAGCTTCAAAGAAAGCTGATCAATATTATTCAGCCGCTCACTCATTTAGACAGCTATGAGGTGCTCGCCGCGACTTTTCTCAGCTATTGCACGCATAACTTAAATTTAAGCGAAGCCGCCCGCAATATGTTCATTCACCGGAACACGATTATTTACAGACTGGAGAAGATCAATGAAGCGACCGGTCTCGACACGGGAAGCTTCCAAGATTGCCTGCTGCTTTACATGGCGATCCGCTGCTATGAAGAAAAGAAAGAGGGGATCCCCCGCTCAAAATAAGGGCTTTTTTTGAAAAAACAAGCAGAAATGCCTTCGCAGCCTACTGCGAGCACTCCTGCTTGTTTTTCTATTCAGCGAAAGGAATCAATAGTTGTCAATTTGCGCCCGCTGAATTTTGCCGCTGTAATCAACATACACGGACTTCCATTCAGTATATACATCTAGTGAAGCGACCCCGGAATCACGGTGGCCGTTTCCAGTTCCCTTCGTTCCTCCAAATGGCAGATGGATTTCAGCACCTGTTGTCCCTGCATTAATATAAACAATTCCGGTGTCTAAGTCCCGCATAGCTTGGAACGCCCGGTTGACATCACCGGTAAAAATGGAGCTTGATAAGCCAAACTCTACGCTGTTGTTCACTTCAATCGCTTCTTCAAGACTTTGAACAGGAATAATGGAAGCAACCGGCCCGAAGATTTCCTCTTGAGCGATTCTCATGTCAGATTTTACATCTGTAAACAAGGTTGGCGCATAGAAATTCCCTTTGTCTAAACCGTTGTCAGTCAGGATTTCTCCGCCTTTTAATAATTTAGCTCCTTCATCTTTGCCGATTTTCACATAGCTATGAATTCTCTCTAGGGAGGAACGGTTGATAACAGGCCCCACATCTACCGATTCATCCAAGCCGTCGCCTACCTTTAGCGTCTCCATCCGCTTCAGCAGCTTTTGTTCAAGCTCTTCTTTCACAGCTTCATGCACGATGATCCGGCTGCACGCTGTACACCTTTGTCCGCTCGTGCCAAATGCGCTCCAGATAATTCCGTCCACAGCCAAATCGATGTCCGCATCCTCCAGCACAGTGACCGCATTTTTTCCGCCCATTTCCAGCGATGTGCGTTTTAACAGCTCGCCGGCGCGGCCGTTAATTTGTTTGCCGACTTCGTTGGAACCGGTGAAGGAAACAATATCGATCTCCGGGTGCTCGACAATCGCGTTGCCGACCTCCCCTCCTGAGCCATATACAAGGTTGACAAGGCCTTTCGGCAAGCCGGCCTCTTCATAAATTTTGACGAATTCTCCAGCTAAAAACGGGGTTTCAGAAGCCGGCTTCCAAACGACAGCATTGCCTGTCACAAGCGCCGGAAGCGATTTCCAGGAAGCGATGGCGATCGGAAAATTCCAAGGCGTAATCAATCCAGCAATGCCAACTGGCACACGGACGCTCATCGCAAATTTATTGCGAAGCTCGGAAGGCACCGTGTCGCCAAACATACGTCGCCCTTCCCCAGCCATATAGAACGCCATATCGATCGCCTCTTGCACTTCCCCCCGCGCTTCCGAGATCACTTTCCCCATTTCCAGCGTTAGCGTTTGAGCTAATTCCTCCTTGCGCTCTTTCAACAGATACGCGACCTTGTACAAGAAATCCGCCCGTTCAGGCGCCGGAACGTTGCGCCATTTCTTTTGCGCTTCTTTTGCCGCTTGAACCGCCTTATCCACATCTGCTTTTGTCGAAGCCACTACTTCCCCCAATACTTCTCCGTTGACCGGATTTGTATTCCGCGTATATCTTCCTGATTCAGATTCTACCCATTCCCCGTTAATAAAGTTTAAGTATTTTTTTACTGCTTTATTTTTTTGAACAGTGTCTTGTACGGTTTGATTATTCATAGCGCGATCACTCCTCTTAATTGGTCATAATAGTGAGTTCTTTTTTCATGCGGTTAATGGCTTCAGTCAGCCGGGCGGTCGGCACGGACAGCGAAAGCCGGAAATACCCTTCACCCGCCGCGCCAAAGGCATGGCCGGGTGTAATAATGACTCCTGTCTTTTCCAGTACCCGGTCGGCAAATTCAGCGGATGTATATCCATCGGGCACCGGTGCCCAGATAAAGAAAGTTCCGCGCGTCCGGCCGGTTTTCACGCCGATGGTTTTTAACGCCTCCGTCATTGCCTTCATTCGCTCTGCATAAATTTCGTTGCTGGTCTTTATGGACTCCTGGCTCGCTGTCAGGGCATGGGCAGCGGCTTTTTGAATCGGAGTAAATTGGCCGGTATCCGTATTGCTCTTATAAGTAGACAACGCCCGAAGGACCTCTTTATTCCCGACGGCGTAGCCGATCCGCCAGCCAGTCATGCTGTATGTTTTCGATAAGGAGCCAAACTCAACAGCCACCTCTTTTGCCCCTTCCGCCTGCAAAATGCTTGGTGCCTGGTAACCGTCGAAGGTAACCATGTTGTAAGCCGCGTCGTGGGCAATAACGATCTTATGCTGTTTGGCGAATGACACCGCTTTGCGGAAAAAATCAACATCTACCGTCGCAGCTGTCGGGTTGCCCGGATAATTCAAAAACATCAGCTTTGCCTTAGCCGCTGTATTTTCAGGAATATTCTGAAACTCAGGCTCAAAATTATTTTTCTCAAGCAGCGGCATTGGATATAATTGCCCGCCTGCAAGAGAGATGGCCATTCGGTAAGGAGGATAACCGGGGTCTGGAGCCAATACGGTTTCTCCCGGGTCAATGACCGTCGGCACTAGGTGGGCAAGCCCCTCTTTTGAACCGATCAAGGCCAGCACTTCTGTTTCCGGATCTAACTCCACATGAAACTGGCGTTGGTAAAAAGCGGCGACCGCCTTTCTAAAGTCCGTGCAGCCAATGAAGCTCGGATACTTCAGGTTTTGCGGATCTGCCGTTTCCTCTACCAGCTTATCGATGATGTGCTGCGGTGTCGGCAGATCAGGGTCGCCTATTCCTAAATCAATCACATCTATTCCCGCCTCTTGCATCATTCGTTTCTTTTTGTTGAACTCCGCAAACATATACGGCGGAATTTGAGCTATTCTTTGTGATTGATAGCGCATGAATAGTCACCACCACCTCTTTACATTTATGAGAAAAATCAGCAAGCGTTTTCATACTCTTACTTTAACTTCTTTTACATTTATAGACTATGGTCTTTTTGTACAAAAATGCCCAAAGAATTAACGGGAAAATCCATGCATTTTTCACAAAGGATTCTGCTCATCCGCTTTCTTGGCCATCAAAAATGCCGGAGAACCCTATATAAAAAAAGCGCCGCAAAAAGCGGCGCCTGCTGGATCTCAATCTATCGGACAAGATGGTTTTGGAAAGCGTAGATGACCGCTTGTGTCCGGTCGTTCACTTCGAGCTTGGATAAGATATTGCTGACATGTGTTTTGACTGTTTTCAACGAAATATATAGCTCATCGGCAATTTCCTGGTTCGCCTTGCCTTGGGCAATCAGCAGAAGCACCTCTTTCTCCCTCTCGGTCAGCTCTTCATGAAGGGCCGCCTTTTGCCCTTGCCGCATGCGCTTCATCATTTTTCCCGTTACTTCCGGTTCGAGCACCGGTTCGCCTTCATACGTTTTGCGGATAGCTTCAGCAATGGCACTGGCCTTTGAGGTTTTCAAAATATAACTAATGGCTCCTGCTTCAAGCGCCGGATACACTTTTTCGTCATCCAGAAAGCTCGTTACAATCACGATTTTGGCTTCAGGCCATTTTTCTATAATGCGTTTTGTCGCTTCAATTCCGTCCATTTTTGGCATGACAAGATCCATTAAAATAACATCCGGCTTTAATTCAAGAGCGGCAGATACGGCTTTTTCTCCATCCTCTGCTTCAGCCTCTACTTGAATATCCGGCTGGGCCATTAAATAGGCGGATACGCCAATACGCACCATTTCATGATCATCTACGAGAAGAACTCTAATCATTTGTTTCCACCTTTTCTTCTGTTTTTTCTATTTGTGTCTGATCGCGGTGCTGCTTTGCAAGCGGAACTTTTACTTCCAGCTTCGTCCCTTTGGCAGGCAACGAAACGATTTTTAATGTTCCGCCAATTTCAATTGCACGCTCATGCATATTTTGCAAACCGTAAGACCCCAGCTTCGTCTGTTCCTGATCAAATCCAACTCCATCATCGCTGATCCGCAAGATCACAAAGCCATTCCGCCAAACATTCAATACATCCAGCCGGCTCGCTTTGGCATGGCGCAGCGTATTCGAGACGGACTCCTGCACAATCCGGAACAAGTGGTCTTCCATCGCTTTATCCATTTGAATTTCTTCTGTCGTCCAGTGGATGGCCAATGGAACCTTTTGCCTTAATTCCAAAAGCAGATCATCAATTCCCTCTTTTAACGACTTTCCATTCAGCGCGACAGGACGCAAGTGCAAAAGAAGCGCCCTCATTTCCAACTGAGATTGCTGAATCATCTCTTCAACCATAGCCAGCTGCTTCGTTTCGATGGCAGATGCCGGCTCGCGGTTTTCATTGATCGCCGACATCATCATGGAAGCCGCAAACAGCTGCTGCGATACGGAATCATGCAGTTCCCGGGCAAGGCGCTGCCTCTCCTGTGACACCATTTCTTGAATAAGCGTTTCTTGGCTTTCAGCTCTTTCCCTCGCCAGCCGGCGGGCCGCCTGCTTCTGCTCAGCAACGACACGTTCAAGCTGCTGGAACTTCTGTTCAATAATCGAAAATTCCGCGCATACCGGGTGATTCTCCTCTTGCTCTTTTCCAGAAATAAGCGCGTCCAGCCGCTGATCAAGTGTTTTAACTGACGTCCATTGACCCCAGCCATACAATGCACCGAACAGGAAAGCCGTACCGACCGCAGCTGCCGCTATAAACACAGCAAGCGGAAGATCAAATACCTTCTCTTCCCAGTAAATCCGCCACGTCGAGTGCAGAAAACTCATTTCAAACGCAAAGATCAATACAACTGTTACAAAAAGAACAGCTAAAAACACCTGCCGGATTTGCTTGGCGAAGATATTCATACTCGATTCACCTCCACATCGCCGATCATAGTGGAGATGAGAAGCACGACAGTTGTTTCTGCTCCTTCCTGCTCGCTATGATGTTCATCTTCAAAATACAACGTGTCATTCCACAAAGGAATTGGAAAACGCTGAAACAAATGGGCATTCCCAACTACTGTTGCAAAGCGAATGCGCACAGGCACTTCATAAGGGATATCCACTTTCACTTTTCCAATTATTTGCCTAACAGAAATAATGGCCGTACCCTTCGGCAATACTGTATTGCTTACATCAACCGTTATATCCCCGATAGCCCCCTGAATGTGGATATCCTTCCATTCATACGAATGCTCCGGAGTAGATTGAACGGAGAACAGCTTATTTTTCAAGAAAGAGTGCTTAATTGATTCACCGGCTTCCATTGGCATCGACTTGACCCCATCTGTTGATAAGGAAAAACGTATCGGTTCTTTTTTGGACTGAAAAAACCGGTAAAATATATAAATCACCCCAGCCAGAACAAGCATGCGCAAGCTGCTCATACTAAGCACCATGATAATTGACAAAAAGACGCCAAACCAGAACAGCAGCTTGCCAAACCAACTTGAGTTCCACTTTCTGCCAAAGTAAATCATTGCTATCCCGAAGAAGAGGGAAAACACAAAATCACTATGAAAAAATGTCGCTTCAATTAAAATAATAATGAAAGCGGCAAGCAAAAACATCGTCAGCATATCGGTTCTTTTAAATGGTGACATTCTTTTTTCCTCCTTCCCCGGCCCAGCAACGCTGGAATGTGAAACAAACCCGCTGTTACGGGTTTGTTTCACTCTCTTCAATTGTTAATCATAGCACGTTTTACATAGACTGTGTGTGCTTTTCTTTCTTATAAGACTGACGTTCCAATTCTGCAAGGCGGGCATCCATCAGTGACATTTCATACTTTCTATTTACCTTTCCTTCGAGGTTATCGATGTATTGCTCCAGTTCTTCAAATCGTCCGAATGGATAATGGTCTCCCGATTCTTCATTCAATACCTTGTTCATGCTATGATGAGCCCTTGCAGCGTTTTCCCGGCCCATTAATTCCAGGCGCCGAACGTTCATGTCTTTCAGTTTGTGCTTCATTTCTTCTGTTTTTTCTTCGAGCTTGATAATTTGTTCACTCACAATGAGCTCTGACTGCTGCAGCCGATCCGCCCGTTCTTTATAGACGTCTGCTTCTTTTCTGGCAAATTCCTCAAGGCTCTCTTCTCCTGCTTCCGCAGCCAGTGCCGCTTGCTTCAAACGCTTATCCTGCATACGGAGGGCCTCACGGCGCTCCCGTTCAAATTCGTTTTTCAACAGCTGCTGCCGTTCAAGCAGCTTCATTGTTTTTTCCGTTTCTCTCTGCGCCTCGCGCAAATACTGGTTAAGCATGGCGATTGGATTCTTTTGTTCCTTCTGTTCTACAAAATCAAATAGCTCCGCTTCGATGGTTCGTTTCATTTTTGTAAAAATGCTTGTCATCTTGATCTCTCCTCGCTTAATTGTTTTTCAATTGATTCCATTGCTTTTCAAAATTAACGAATGGGTCTTTTTCCTTGGCAACGTCAACAAAGTCTTCCTCTTCTTCCTGCCACTTTTTATATACAACATACAGAACGGCTAAAGCAGCTACACCAAGCAAAGCAGGCACATTGCCGACTGCCACGAAGAACGCGATCACTCCGGTTGCTCCCCAAAAGAACTTGAGACCCTTTGAAGCAGCTTGTTTGTATTGCTTCCACGCCACATACATAATAGCGGCACATAGCACAAGGCCCAGTATCGGACCGACACTTGCAATCGCTATGATCGCTGCAAGACCTCCGATACAAAACAGCATCACCTTTTTCATTTATTTTTTCCTCCCTTCGATATCTTGATTTCATCTTACCTCGTACTGCCCTTTTCTATAACGAGCCCTGGATTGAACTTTCCCTCCTCCTTAAGACCGAGACTGTAAAAGCCCCAAAGAAAATAGCGTTCCTAAAGAGCAAATAAAAAGGAGCCGCCCCAACCGATCATGAAACATGACTTGTTGGGGCGGCTCCTTCTTCTTTCTTACAAAGAGGCTGATTTCTATTTTGTTTAGAAGCTGAAGCATCCGAAGTGAGACTTCGGATGCTCTGGCTCATTTCTTGTGCATTTTAAATTCAAGATACAGTTCGTTATAGTAGGCCAGCATGTCCGCCCCTAAGTTTTCATATACTTCCAAGTGCTCTGTTTGTTCCGGACTTGGATAGAAGCGCTGGTCATTCACCACGTCTTTCGGCATGTATTCGAGAGCTTTTTGATTGGGCGTCGAATAGCCGACATACTCCGCATTTTGCGCGGCTACTTTCGGATCCAGCATAAAGTTGATAAATTGGTGGGCGGCTTTTATATTCTTGGCTGTTTTCGGAATAACCATGTTATCAAACCAAAGATTCGATCCCTCTTCCGGCACGACATATTCCAGATTATCCTTTTCCCACATAATTTCTGAAGCAGTTCCTGACCAGACAACACCAATAGCCGCTTCATCATTCTCCATCAGCAGACGGATTTCATCACCGATGATCGCTTTAATATTAGGAGTCAATTGATCCAGCTTTTCCTTTGCTTCAATTAGGTGCTGTTTGTTTGTATCATTCAATGAATAGTGGAGCGAGTTCAGTCCCATTCCCATGACTTCGCGGGCACCGTCCACCAGCAAAATATTGTTGCGCAGCTCCGGGCTCCATAAATCGTTCCATGCTTTAATTTCTTTGCCCTTCATTAAATCTTTGTTGTAAATAATGCCAACCGTTCCCCAGAAATAAGGAATGGAATATTGGTTGTCATGATCAAAAGGCAAATCCATGAACCGTTGATCGATATATTTTAAATTTGGCAGCTGAGAGTGATCAAGCGGCAGCAGCTGGTTTGCCTTTTTCATTTTGTCAATGGCATACTCGGAAGGCACCGCAATATCGTAAGCAGTGCCGCCTTGCTCAATCTTTGTCATCATCGCTTCATTGGAATCAAAGGTTTCATATATAACCTTGACACCCGTTTCTTTTTCGAACCGGTGAATGAGCTCAGGGTCAATGTAATCTCCCCAGTTATAGATGGTCAATACATTGCCGCCTGCTTTTTGTTCGGGTCCATTAAGAACAGACACGGCATACATCAGCAAAAAAGCAATGGCGAAGATGGCTGCAAATGCACGGATTAATTTGTTCATTTCTGCACCCCCGCTCCAGCTGACCGGCTGTTTCGCTGCATAATAAAGTAATACCCGGCCACAAGAATGATTGTAAACAGGAATAACAGCGTGGACAGCGCGTTAATATTTAAGGAGATGCCGCGGCGGGCCAGTGAGTAAATTTCCACTGATAATGTACTAAAGCCGTTGCCCGTTACAAAGAAGGTAACCGCGAAATCATCAAGCGAGTAAGTGAGCGCCATAAAGAAGCCGGCAAACACCCCTGGCGAGATATACGGCAGAACAACTTTCGAGAGCACATCCCAGTGGCCTGCCCCTAAATCACGGGCGGCATCAATCAAAGAGCTGCTCATCTCTTGCAATTTAGGAAGCACCATGATGACCACAATCGGAATCGAAAAAGCAATGTGCGATAACAGCACGGACGTAAAGCCCAGCTTAATTCCTGCCATCGTAAACAAAATTAAAAAGGAAGCGCCGATAATGACATCGGGACTAACAATCAAGACATTGTTAAACGACAAAAGCGCCTGCTTCGCTGTCTTTTTTCTCATATACACAATAGCCAGCGCGCCAAGCACGCCGATAATTGTGGAAATTGCCGAGGATAGCAAGGCAATAATAATTGTATTGAGCACAATAATCAAAAGCCGCTTGTCACCAAAAAGCTCCTTATACCACTCCAGCGTAAATCCTTCAAAATTGTTCATCGTGCCGCCGCTGTTAAATGAATAAAACATTAAATAAAAGATGGGCGCATATAAAACGATGAAGATAAAAGCCAAATAAACTCTTGGCCAAACAGACTTCTTTTTCATTTTATTGAACCCCCCGCTTTCTCGTGCCGGTCACAATCATAATAACGACCATCGTGATAATTAAAAACACCGCAATCGCTGATCCCATCCCCCAATCCTGGGTAACGAGGAAATGCTGCTCGATGGCTGTTCCCAGAGTAATAACCCGGTTGCCGGCAATCAAGCGGGTAATCATAAACAGCGATAATGCCGGAATAAATACCGCTTGCACCCCCGACTTGACCCCGCTCAGCGTAAGCGGAAAAACAACCTTGCGGAATGTTGTCCATGCGGAAGCCCCCAAGTCGCGGGAAGCATCGATTAAAGCAGGATTCAGCTTATCAAGCGCGTTAAAAATCGGCAGCAGCATAAATGGAATAAAAATGTAAACAGACACAAATACAAAGCTGAAGTCGGTAAACAGAATTTGCTGCGCGCCGATGCCGACCGCTTCAAGAAAATTATTCGCCGCGCCATCCGTGCTGAAAATGCCCAGAAAAGCATAAGCTTTCAGCAGCAAGTTAATCCATGACGGCAAAATAACAAGCAGCAGAAGCAGTTGCTTGTATTTTGTTTTCGTAATAAAGTAAGCTGCCGGATAAGCAATGATTAAGCAGAAAGCGGTAATTAAAAAGGCGTACCAGAAAGAACTGGCAATCATCTTCATATATACAAAGGTAAACAGTTTTTCATAGTTGGCGAGAGTAAAGTTTCCATGCAAATCAAAGAACGAATAATAAACAACAAGCAAAATAGGCGTAACGACGAACAAGCCGATCCACAGGACGTACGGCAGAAGATAAAACCAGCGCGCTTTATTGTTCATAGCCGGCCTCTTGATAGGACTCTAGCCGCTTGTCGAATTCTTCTTCTGTTTCGCCGAGGCGCATAACATGAATGGCTTCCGGTTCAAAGTTCAAACCGATTTTCTCGCCTACTGTCGCCTTCTTAGTGGAGTGGACAAGCCACTCATTCTGCGCTTCGTCATAACAGATTATTTCATAATGGACACCGCGGAACAGCTGGGAATCCACCTTTACTTGAATCTTGCCTTCGTTCCATGAAGTAATCTCCAAATCCTCCGGACGGATCACAATGTCTACAGATTCATTCTGGTTCAGCCCCTGGTCTACACATTCAAATACCTTCCCGGCAAATTCCACTTCAAAATCTCTGATCATCTTCCCGGGCACAATATTGGATTCCCCGATAAAGTCGGCTACGAAGCGGTTAATCGGCTCATCATAAATATCTGTCGGCGTGCCGCTCTGCTGGATCTTTCCTTGATTCAGCACAAAGATTTCATCCGACATGGCCAACGCCTCTTCTTGGTCATGGGTAACGAAGATAAAAGTAATGCCGAGACGCTTCTGTAAATCGCGAAGCTCATATTGCATCTCCGTCCGCAGCTTTAAATCTAAAGCGGATAAAGGCTCATCCAGGAGAATGACTTCCGGTTCATTCACAATAGCGCGCGCAATGGCTACCCGCTGGCGCTGCCCGCCGGACATTTCAGTAATTTCCCTGTTCTCATAGCCGCTCAAATTGACAAAGCGGAGCGCTTCTTTTACCCGGCGGTCAATCTCCGAGTTTTTGACTTTTTTAATCCGCAAGCCAAAAGCGACGTTCTCATATACATTTAAGTGAGGAAAGAGCGCGTAATCTTGAAATACCGTGTTTACTTGCCGCTTGTTCGCCGGCACGTTATTCATTCGTTTGCCGTTAAAATAAATGTCGCCCTCTGACGCTTCCGTAAAACCGGCAATCAGCCGGAGAATAGTCGTCTTTCCGCAGCCTGAAGGACCGAGAAGCGTATAAAATTTTCCCCGCTCAATTTCAAAACTTACATGATCTAATACGACTGCGTCGTTATCATAGCGCTTCGTTACATGATCGAAGCGAATAATGACTTCCTTTGTCATAGTACCCTCCCTTTTCTCTTATAAATAAGACTTAGTCACAGTCAAAACAAGCTCAGATGACCCTTCGAAGCAATTGACAATTTGATGGGCTTCAGATGAGTGAAAATAGATCGCTTCACCGGCGTTAGCTACATATTCCTGATTGCCAAGCAGCACTTTAATCCGTCCGCTCAGAACGTAGCCAAATGTTTCAGCCAAAGAGGGCTCGAACTGTTTAAATTCGCCGTTTTGCTGGAGAATAAGCTTCACCGGCTCCATCTCTTTCTCGTTGGACTCCGGCACAAGCCATTGAATTTCATATCCTTTTTCTTCATCCATGTAACCGGTATGGTCTTCCTGCCTGTAAACAACCTTTTGTTCCCGTTTCTCCTCATCAAAGAAATCCTTCGGGGAGCAGCCCAACACTTCTAATAAGTGAAAAAACGTCTCTATCGAAGGAGAACTTAAATCCCGCTCTAATTGCGAGATATATCCCTTGCTCAAATCAGTTCTTTCTCCGAGTTCTTCCTGTGTTAACCCCTTTTTCAATCTTAAATTCCTGATTTTCTTGCCGATTTCCATCCTCTTAATCCTCGATTTTGTTTAGTTTTAGTAAACTTTTAATCAACAAAGTTTATTTTTATCAAACTATAAGTTTACACCCAGTTTCTCATTATAAAGTATAGCGCCGAAATCTCAAGAAGAAGTTTCACTTTTTTAGCGAACTTGACAGAAGGAAGAAAATACTGTAAAATGAATGATATTCAGTCATTATTATCGGGGGATTTTATTATGCGGGTAAAGAGTGATGGGAAATACAACAAAATTCTTCAGGCAGCGATCGAGGTCATTTCCGAAAAGGGATTGGACCAAACATCGATCACTGATATTGTCAAACGGGCAGGGGTTGCACAGGGGACCTTTTATTTGTATTTTCCCTCAAAAAAAGATTTAATCCCTGCGATCGCGGAGGATTTGCTTAGCCTGACGCTAGAGAAAATCAAAAGCGAGACAAAACTTAAAAGTGATTTCTGGGACATCATTCAAACGTTAATAGATGAAACCTTTGAATTAACGAAATCCTATAAGGACGTCATTATTTTGTGCTACTCAGGACTGGCGATCGTGCATTCAATGGAAAAATGGGAAACGATCTATACCCCCTACTATGACTGGCTAGAGGAGGTTTTACAGTCAGCTATCAGCAAAGGAACGATCATCGGAGATATTGATGTGAAATGGACAGCCCGTCTCATTATTAACTTAATTGAAAATGCGGCTGAACGCTTTTATATTGCCGAAGAGGGAAAAGATTTAACTGCTTATAAACAATCTGCCTTTTCTTTTCTGCAGCGTTCGCTTTCCAGGTAATCCAGAGGCGCTTTCTTAGGCGTTTCACTTTTCATAAAAAAATGAATGACAGTCATTCACAAATTTAATTGAGGTGCTTACAGTGAATTGGTTTATTGTATTTATCGCAGGTGCATTGGAAGTCGTATGGGCCACAGGCTTAAAATACGCCGACTCTCTGGCGGATTGGACAGTGATCACCGTGCTGATTGCCGTCAGCTTCCTTTTGCTCATCCGTTCATATAAAACGCTCCCGCTGGCCGCTGCTTACACCGTTTTCGTCGGTATCGGAACAGCAGGAACATACTTTATGGGAATCTACTTAGGAGAGCCTTTCTCTCTTGTGCAATTATTATTCGTTGCCTTGCTGCTGTCAGGTGTAGCCGGCATGAAACTATCTACATCGGCGCAGGAAGATGAAAATAGAGGTGAATATCAATGAGTTGGGTCTTTTTAGTATTAGCTGGTTTTGAAGAAGTCATTGCGACAATTGCCATGAAATATGTAAATGGCACAAAGCGAAAATTACCGATTGCCATCATGGTAGTTGGCTTTATTTTTTCCTTCTATTGCTTATCACGAGCGATGACTGAGCTTTCCGCCGGAATTGCCTACGCGGTTTGGACCGGTATCGGATCGATTGGCATTACCCTCGTCAGCATCGTCTGGTTTAAAGAAAAATTAAATAAATTTCAATTTCTTTCATTGGCCTTCATTATGCTTGGCGTAGCCGGATTGAAATTTACTTCTTAATTAAAAGAATCTCCGCCGTTTGCAAACGGCGGAGATTCTTTTTTAACTTTATTATATTGCTACTTTAGCCAATACTTCTTTGAATGTATTGATCACTGTATCTACTTCTTCATAGCTGATTGTCAATGGCGGCTCGATGCGGATTGTTTTTGAGTTAACAAGTGTGCCAGCCACAAGGATGCCATGATCAAACATGCCTTTGGATACTTCGTAGCCAATTTCATCTTTGTGGAACTCAATACCGATCATAAGCCCTTGACCGCGGATTTCCAATACTTTATCTCCATGCTCAGCAGCCGCTTCTTTCAAGCCTTTTAAGAAGTACTCGCCAACTTCCGCTGCTCTTTCCGGAAGGTTTTCTTCGATCAGCACGCCGATTGTTGCGATAGCTGCCGCGCAAGCAAGCGGGTTGCCGCCGAATGTTGTTGTGTGCATGAATGGGTTGTCGAACAAGTTTTTGAACACTTTTTCGTTCGCTACTACCGCTCCAGCTGGCATGACACCGCCGCCGAATGCCTTTGCAAGACAGATAATGTCAGGTGTCACTTCGTATAATTCCGCCGCGAACATTTTTCCTGTACGTCCCATTCCTGTTTGCACTTCATCAAAGATCAAGACAACATCGTACTCGTCACACAATTCTCTTACTTGTTTTAAGTAATCTTGAGGAGGGATGATGATACCGCCCTCACCTTGAATTGGTTCTAAAATAACTGCTCCTACATCTTCGCCGACAAGCGCGCAAGATTCGAATGTTTTTCTCATCATATCAATGTCGCCGTACGGCACATGGCGGAATCCAGGAATCAGCGGAAGGAATGGCTTGCGGAAGATTCCTTTAGCTGTACCGGAAAGCGAGCCTAAGCTTTTTCCATGGAAAGAGCGTGTTGTTGAAATAATGGTTGAACGGTCGCTGTACATTTTTGCAAGCTTTAATGCCGCTTCCACACTTTCCGTTCCGCTGTTTGTAAAGAAAGAATATTGCAGGTCGCCTGGTGTAATGTCTGCCAAAATTTTAGCAAGCATTGCACGAAGCGGGTCAAGCAAATCTTGGCTGTGAAGCGCTTGGCGATTCAACTGATCCGTTACGGCTTTCACCACTTTTGGATGACGGTGGCCGACATTGTAAATACCGAAGCCGCCCAAACAATCGATATATTTCTTGCCGTTGATGTCAGTGAAGCAAGAACCACCGTCAGACCATTCAACAGCTGCGAACTGGCCGCCTTCTGTTACTGTCTTGCGGTAGGAAAGGAATCCCGGATTCACGTGATCACGGAAGTTATCTACTGTTTCTTTCGTTACCCATGCTGCTTCTTCTGCTGTTACTTCTTGCTTCTCGATTAACGCAAGAACCTGCTGAATATATTCATTTACTTGTTCTACTTGCTCGTTGTTTTTCACTTCTGTTTTTGTACTCATTTATCTTCACTCCTGCAATTTGATTAGTTTTTAAACCAGCCTACTGGTTCTACTTCTAAGTTGATGTTGATTTGTTTGATTTCTTGGAATTCATCCAGTCCGTACGTTCCTAAGCTGCGCCCGATGCCGCTTTGCTTATAGCCGCCCCATGGAGCTTCGTTGTAAGTCGGATGATAAGAGTTGATCCATGTAATCCCTGCGCGCAATTTCTTGATGACGCGAAGCGCTTTTGCTCCGTCAACAGTAAATACTGCACCGGCTAATCCGTAGTCTGTGTCATTCGCAAGGTGGATGGCTTCTGCTTCGTCTTTGAATTTTTGAATTGCTACAACTGGTCCGAAAATCTCTTCTTGAACGATTTTCATCTCTTGTGTCGTATCAGCAAACGCTGTTGGAGCAACGAAGAATCCTTTGTCCATGCCGTTCTCTGTTAAGCGCTCTCCGCCGAACAGAAGGCGAGCCCCTTCTTGTTTACCGCTTTCAATATAGCTTAATACTTTCTCCATGTGCTGCTGGCTCACAAGCGGTCCCATTTCTGTTTCCGGATCTGCACCGTTTCCTACTTGAATTTGTTTTGCACGCTCTGTGAAGCGTTCAATGAACTTATCATAAATGCTTTCTTCTACGAGAATTCTTGATCCGGCTGAACATACCTGGCCTGATCCGCAGTAAATGCCAAACAAGGCGTAATCAACTGCCACTTCAAAATCAGCATCCGCAAAAATAATGTTTGGTGATTTTCCGCCGAGCTCTAAAGAAATCTTTTTCATGTTGTCAGCTGCCGCTTTCATGATGTGCTTACCTGTTTTTGTACCGCCGGTAAAGGACACCATGTCCACATCTTTATGAGAAGCAATTTCGTTCCCAACAACAGGGCCCGCACCGTGCACCATATTCACAACGCCTTTTGGCACGCCGGCTTCTTCCATGATTTCGATCAATTTTGTAGGTGTAACTGGTGTGACTTCAGAAGGTTTGAAAACAATTGTGTTCCCTGCCGCTAATGCCGGAGCGATTTTCCAAACACTCATCAGCATTGGAAAGTTCCAAGGAACGATTAATCCGCACACGCCAACTGGTTCTCTGACAACCATTGCTTGCATTGGGTCCGCTACATGATACGTTTCGCCATCCGGCTGAGTGATCATGCCTGCATAATAACGGAAGCAAGCGGCCGCATCTCCCATGTCGAAGCCGGCTTCACGAAGCGGCTTGCCGTTGTTCATTGTTTCTAAAGCAGCTAGCTCTTCCGCTTTTTCATCAATTTTATCCGCTATTTTCAATAAGTAAGCAGCGCGCTCAACTGTCGGAAGATCTGACCAGACACCGCTTTCAAAAGCTTCCTTGGCTGCAGCAATAGCCGCTCTTGCATCTGCCACCGTGCCTTCAGCTGCTTGAGCGATTACCTCTCCAGTAGCCGGATTGATTACTTCACGTGTTTTATTGTCACTGGAGTTTGTCCATTCCCCATTAATATACATTTTCAAATCAAGAGTTTTCACTGCTTGCGTGTTTTGCGTTTCTAACATGTTTTTCATCCTCCTATTCTTTGTTTGTTTTATATAATGCAATTAACGTGCCAAGTTTAAATATTTTAAATATTTTTGAAAAACCCGTCCTATTAAGCTTTTTTTATATGATAAGCGCAGAGGAACGGTTCTTTTCTATGCAAAATTGAATAATGTATGTTTAATTGAATAAATCATCCATCTTCGCATAGTACTCATGCTCGCCATACAAAAAAACCGTTCAAAAGCAAGTATTCTCTCACTTTTGAACGGTTTCTATTAATAAAGAGACGCTTCGTTTTCTGTTTTTCTGCTGCTCACAATCTTTTGATACTTGCGGCTGACAGATGATTGGCTGACTCCGAGTGCTTTAGCTGCTTTCGTTGTCGTTTTATACTGCTTCATTGCCAGAACAATCAGCTGCTCCTCCACATCTTCCAGAGCTTCCTGAAGCGGCACGACTCTAGTAATGATTGGCCGTGCCTTTTTGAAATCATAACCAAGCGACAGGAATTGGCTGACAAACTCGGCGTCGATCGCCTGATCATCCGAAGAAACCACAAGCCGCTCGATGATGTTTTGCAGCTCACGCACATTTCCCGGCCAAGAATAGAACTCTAGCACATTGATGGCATCAGGTGTTAAGTAAAAGCTTTTATCGTACTTTTCGTTGAGCTGCTGAAGAAAATGAAAAGCTAGCACCGAAATGTCCTCGATCCGCTCCCGTAAAGGCGGGATATGAAGCGGGATAACATTCAGCCGGTAAAACAAATCTTCGCGGAAGGTGCCTTGCTCCACCATTTGTTCAAGTTTTTTGTTGGTGGCCGCAATAATTTGCACATCCACTTTTTCAGCAATGGTGCTGCCAACCGGAATGACCTCCTGCTCCTGCAGCACACGCAGCAGCTTCACTTGCAAATGAAGCGGCATTTCACCGATCTCATCAAGGAAAAGCACCCCTTGGTCAGCCATTTTAAAATAGCCGTCTTTTCCTTCTTTATCTGCTCCCGTGAAAGCGCCTTTCTTGTAGCCGAACAACTCGCTTTCAAGCAGGTTTTCCGGAATAGCGCCGCAGTTTAACTTCAGAAACGGTTTATCTGAACGGCGGCCAAGCTGATGGATCGCCTGAGCGATGACTTCTTTCCCGACCCCCGATTCACCGGTAATCAACACAGTGGAAGAAAATTCGGCAATTTTCTTCACCTGGAGAATAATTTTCTCCATTTTCGGACTGCGGTACATCAGCTTTTTCAAGGTGCGATCCTGATTCTTGAATGTATCGAGCTCTTTTTTATATTTCTCGGAAATCTTCTTCATTTCTTTTAATTCGTCTTTTAAGCGCGATGTTTCTGTAATATCGCGGGAAGCGATAATAATGCGGTCAATCTCTCCCTTATCATTAAAAACAGGATTGCCGACTGCCAGCACCTTTCTTCCGCTTCTCGCCTCCTGCACCACAGATACCTTTTTCTTCTTTTCCATCACGAGCCTTGTTACAGAAGGACTGAACATCCCTTTCTTCTCTAACTCAAGAAGACTTTTTCCTATCATATCTTTTAAATCCGTATCCCAAAATCCGCTAATGACGTTTTCACTGTAACGAATCAGTTCACCTTTGCTGTTAACAACGAGCAGTTCATCATAAATAGTGGATAAAATGGCGTTTAAATCGGTATTAAGATTTTTGATGTCTTCAATTTCCATTGCCATGTCTTCAATGGTCGGAATATCCTGAACAACAATGAGCATGCCCTCAATTTTTTGATCTTGAGTTGAAATCGGGCAATAATCAAGCAAAACCCCCATCTCATCTGTCAGCTGCACTTGGTTCAGAATGGTTTTCCCGGTCGCGAATACGCTTTCGATAAGCTCCCTGTCAAAAATAGACTCAGCCGGTTTATTCATCACCTTTTCTGCCGTTGACTTGATCATTTTCAAACCAGCATCATTGCAGTTAATGATTTTCTTTTCCCGATCTACTACAAACATCCCCATCGGAATAGAGGTAAGAAGTGTTTTAAATAAATTGACGCCGTGCTCTTCTTGTTTAAACAGCTCGGCTAGCAGCTCTTCCCGCTTTAAATAACCGCTGGGCGAACCTGTTTCATCATTAATGATGGTTAACGGCTCCCCAATTACCTGAAAAATAACAGGCAATGAAATAATTTTGTTTACGTGATAGACTTGTTCAATCGGAATGGACTGAGACAACAGCGTTTGGAAGGTCACTTTTCCTTTATGAGCCAGACGGTTGCTCTTTAAATGAACATAAGAAATAAGCTTGCCCTTCTCGCTCATAAAGATAAATGGTTCTTTGATTGCACTGATGTCTATGAAGTTGTCCTCCTCTTGATCTTCCACCGCAATGGAAACAAGCGGATTCAATTTGTTTTCATCAATCGTAAACATGTTCGATCCCCCTCTCAGCTGTCCCCTTTCTATTATTTTAACAAACTTTTTACAGAATAATAGAAAAAGAAGATGGAAACACCATCTTCCTCCGTTGCTTATTGATCAATCACAAGCGCTTACTACCAGTTCTTCTTTCACATAGGCGAGTACCATGCCGGGAATGACCTTGTCTCCTTCTTGGACTTCCAGCGACTGGATTTCTCCGCTGACGCCCACTTTCACTGGCAGCAATTCGCCGTGCTCATCTCTAATTAAAAACAGCGGCTCCCATTCATAAATTCTGATGCTTTCTTGTACGAGAACTTGCTGAACAACTCCGTTATATGGGCTTGTAATCAATTCTTCAAACAATGGTACTCATCTCCTTTTCTTTCAAGCTATAGTAATGGCCGTGTCGTCATTCAGCCGCTGCTGTATGTTTATTTTGCCCTCCCCGGATTCGATCAGTTGGTGTTCCGCAGGCAGTCTTTTCCCATTTGTTCTGCCTTCTGCTAATGATTTCCCGATCATTTTGCCTTGCCTGCCTGAACGGAACTCCCCTGATCCAACCACCTCATCCCCTATACTTGTTTTATAGCTGGCTCATTTATGAAAGATTAATCCAGCCGCGCAATCCGGAAGCTTCAGCAATCTTGCGGATTCCTTCGACGTAAGCCGCTGTTTTCATATTTATTCCAAACTGCTCAGCGGTATTCTGAACGTTTAAGAAGCTCGCATGAATTTTTTCTTGCAGCCGCTCCTCCACTTGTTCTTTCGTCCAATAATACCCTTGGTTGTTCTGGCACCATTCAAAATAAGAAACAATCACGCCGCCGGAGTTGGCAAGAATATCTGGGACGACTAAGATTCCGCGCTCATCCAGCTTTTGGATCGCTTCTCGCGTTGTTGGTCCATTGGCAGCTTCAACGATAAACTTACATTTCAATTGATCGGCATTTTCAGTCGTGATGACTCCGCCAACCGCTGCCGGAATCAGCACATCACATTCCTGCTCAATCAGCTCTTCATTTGTAATGACGTTCTCAAACAAGCCAGTGACAATTCCGAATGAGTCGCGGCGTCCAAGCAAGTCAGGAATATCCAGTCCTTCAGGATCATAAATCGCACCGAGAGCATCTGAAATACCGACTACTTTTACTCCTAATTCATGCAAGTAGTAGGCAAGGTAGCCGCCAACGTTGCCAAACCCCTGCACAATGACTCTCATTCCTTCCAAAGGCATATTCTTTAACTCGCTGACCATCTGCAATGTATATAAGACACCTTTAGAAGTGGCCGTTTCGCGCCCTTCAGAGCCCCCCAGAACAAGCGGCTTTCCAGTAATAAATCCCGGCGAATCAAATTCTCTGATATGATCATACTCATCGAGCATCCACGCCATAATTTGAGAATTCGTATACATATCCGGCGCCGGAATATCTTTCGTTGGGCCGACAAGCTGACTGACCGCCCGGACATAGCCGCGGCTTAAACGCTCCAGTTCATTCATGCTCATGCTTCTCGGTTCGCAAATAATGCCGCCTTTGGCTCCGCCATAAGGAATGCCGGTAATGCCGCACTTTAAGCTCATCCAGCCAGCGAGCGCTTTCACTTCATCAGCTGTGACATCCGGATGAAAGCGAATGCCGCCTTTTGTCGGACCGTTCGCATCATTATGCTGGGCACGATAGCCTTTAAAGACTTGTGTTTGACCATTATCCATTTTGACGGGAATATTGACCTCTAAAAATCTCATCGGCTCTTTTAAGAATTCATATACTTCATCAGAGTAACCAAGAATCTCTACCGCTTCTTTTAAAATGGATTGAAATTCTTCTTGCGGATTATCCTTATGATGTTGTCCTGTTGTTTTCTCAGTCTCTGTTGCTTGTACATTGGTACTCAATTCATCACACCTCATTCTTGTTTATTGCTTTATATAGAAGCAATTTTCGTGCCAAAGCTTCAAAAAATTCAAAAATTTGTTTTGCACATGGCAGACGGGCTTCCCGCCGCTTTCCATTTCCTTTTCCTTACACTATAGTTATGCTTAATTGCATAGCCTATTATTTTTCGCATAAGCCGGATAGTCTCACATGGCTGATCTCCTTCCTTTTCAACCTGCAGTTGCTGACGTTTCCTCCATAAAAAAAGCCGGATGAGCCAGCGACTCTCCTGTCGCCAGCCCTTCCGGCTTTGCTATCTGCAGTTTATAATTCGTGCACTTCTTCCATATGCATCTGCGGAACAGGTGAACGGAACCAGTTTGTAATATACATTAAGTACAGGATTCCGATGGCTGACCAGATGATTCCGAGAATCAGTGAATGAATATTTAAATTCACCCATAGGATCATGACGATGCCGGCCCCAATAAGCGGGAAGACTAAATAGTTAATGAAATCCTTGATATTTTTATACCTTTTCATTTTAATCACATAGTGAGAAATAACTGCTAAGTTAACAAACGTAAAGGCAATGAGCGCCCCGAAATTAATTAAAGAAGTAGCTGTTTCTAAATCAAGGAAAATAGCAATCAGCGAAATGAAGCCAACCAATACCACGTTCAGTGCCGGAGTTCGCCATTTCGGATGGATATATCCAAAAAACTTGGCAGGAATCACGTTATCCCGTCCCATGACGTACAGGAGCCGGGAAACGCTCGTGTGAGAAGCAAGCCCTGAAGCAAGTGTACCTGTCAGTGTTCCCGCTAAGAAAAATGCCTGGAATAACTTTCCGCCTACAAATAAAGCGATTTCAGGAGAAGCTGCCTCAGGATCGGAAAAACGGGACACATCCGGAAAATACATTTGCGTAAAGTAAGAAACCGTAATGAACAGGACACCCCCGACAAGCGCCGTTAAGAAAATGGCCCTTGGAATGGTCTTGACGGCATCAGGCGTCTCTTCTGATAAAGTCGTCACCGCATCAAAGCCAAGGAAGGAGAAGCATAAAACGGTGGCTCCTGCGACCAGTGCGTCCATGGACATCCCTTCTTCTGCAAACGGAACGAGCGAAAAGACTGTGCCGGCTCCTTCCCCGCTGCCAAGTCCTTTAACAACAAGCACAACAAACACAATAATGACCAGAAACTGAAAGAATACAAGAAAGTTATTAAAATTAGCTGCCAGATTTACACTGAACAAATTGGCAATGGTCACAACCGCCACAAAACCGACGACCCAGACCCAGCCGGGCACTTCTGGAAATAGTGCTGATAAATAAATTTTCGACAAAAGCGCATTGACCATTGGCAAGAACAAATAATCAAGCAACGAGGCCCATCCAACGAAAAATCCAAGTTTTTTGCTAATCGTTTTTTGTGTGTACGTATAGGCCGAGCCGGCTACCGGATAAACTCTTACCATTTTCCCGTAGCTGGCTGCTGTAAATAACATCCCAACTAACGCAATCACATAAGAAGCAGGTACATGCCCTCCCGTCTCGTGCGATACAATTCCAAATGTATCAAATGCCACCATTGGCGTCATGTAGCCGACACCCAGCATGACAATCGCCCATAAACCTAAAGATCTTTTCAATTGAACGTTTTCCTGCATATATCATTCCTCCTGTTTGTAACCGCTTAAAATGTTAATTATTAAAATATTCATACAAGTTCCGTGCCAAAAATACAAAAAAGTGCAAAAACTTTCATATTTTTTCCCAAAACAAAGAAAGCGGTTACCGACGGAGCTGACTGTCCGTTTGCTATTAACAGGAAAATAAATTATTTAGGAGATTAAAGCGATAAAAGGTAAAGGTAAACTTTTTTTACTTTTTGATCCAGAAGTTTTTTATTCACCATTGCATAATTCATTCCGTTTTACATAGCGATGTTTTTTCCGAATAACAAAAAAAGAAGATGCAGGATATTCCTGCATCTTCGTGTCTTTTATTTAAATTTCAGCAAATCTTCCGCGTTGGCGAAGAAGTTCGCGATTTAATTCAGGATTTACTTCGAATGCCGCACGGCCATGCAGCCAGAACAAGTTGTTCAGCATAACAAGGTCGCCTACTGGAAGTTTTAGCTCAATAACACTTTCATCACTTTCCATGGAATCCGAAAGTTCTTTCAGATACTTCGCTTCTTCAATAGTATCCGGGTAAACGAACTGATCGATATAGCAGATGCAAGGCGCATTGTTATCATTAAAGAAAGTCGCGCGCTGTACTTCCTGGCCAACATTTTTGCTGTTTGGCGCTTTGTAAGTAAATTTATGAGTAGCTAATGAATGAGTAGAGAACTTTTCAAGCTCTTTCCAGTCATCCAAGTGAAGCAAACGAGATTCGCCGCCTACCGCATTTTCTTCCTTCATTTTCATCATTAACAGCCAGTCAGTCGGCTCGTCAACAAACGTTCCATCTGTATGGAGCGTAAATAAGCGGTACGCTTGACGAAGGTAAGAATCACTGTTGTCTGTATGGGCTACTGTAAATCGTGCATAATATTTGCCTGTCATTGCATCAAAGTTTGGCGTTCCAACCAGGTGAGTCAGCGCCGTAGAGAAAATAACGTAGTCATCTGTATCTAATGTTTCTCCTTGAAGACCGATTGTAAAGCCGCCTGTTTCCCGGTCATGGACGATGCCTCTTAAAATATCCTGGAACTCTTTTCCTGTCAGCTGCAATAAGTAGTCAGCAACAATGCGTCTTGCATAAGGCGTGTACTCTAAATGCTGAACAGAAACGTTTTCCTCTTTGATTTTCGCCAAAAATTCTCTGATCACTTGCGGGCTTAACTCAATGTGGTATAGACGATCGCTTTGCGGATGCGACTTCACCTCATAATTTGCTGTTTTTTGAACAAATTTTTTGTTTTTCGTTTCTAAAGTACTCATAATTTCATTCCTCCTGCTATTTTTAATTATAATGAGTGTTTTGTTTAGCCGGAAAAATAAAAAAGCCAGTTTACACCCTTTGCGTCCAAGGGTAGTAAACTGGCCAATAATTACTTCATTGCTCCATGGAAATGGAGTCACAGTAAATATTTCAGTTTGTTATTTTATTTTCCAACTCAAACATTCGGTTTATAGTATTACTCACGTTTTTTGAAAAGGCTGTTTTCAAAAGGCGAGTATTTAATTCTAGGTTAATACTAGTATATGCGGCTGTCACATAATTGTCAATATATTTAATTATTTATTTCGAATTTTTCGCTACTTGCTGGTAATGAAGATGCAGATCGTTCAGTGCAGCAGCAAGCGCATTGGCCGCCTTGCCTTTATAATACTGCTGAAGCTGTTTAAGCGGTTCGTCAATGCCATCTTTCAGGCTGACTCCTTTCAGCAGCTGCCCGATAAACTCTCTTCCATGCTCAGTTGCCAGCGTACAGGAAGCTTCAATGATCACTCCATACTTGGTGTCAACTTCTGCGGTGATTGTTAATGTGTCAAACACGCTTTTTGCAGCCATTCCTTGCGGCAGCCGCGCGTGCCCTGCAATAAACATTACTCTTGAGTTAATCATAAGAATTCCCCTTTCAACTTACGAACTAATCGCACTTGTTAAATGCTGCTGCTCAGCAATCTGGCTGACAATCTCTTTGCCGATCTCGATTGAAGCCGTAGCAGCCGGCGATGGTGCATTGCAAACATGGATGCTGTTTTCGCCGTTAATCATGTGGAAGTCATCCACGAAACCGCCGTCTGTTTTGACTGCCTGCGCGCGTACGCCTGCCGGTCCCGGCACTAAGTCCTCTGCTTGAATTTCCGGAATTAACTCCTGGAGACTTGCTACAAATTTTGCCTTGCTGACGGAACGGGCCATCTCTTCGAGTCCTTCACCCATAAATTTGCTTGCCAGCTTCCAGAATCCAGGATACCCCATTACTTCAGCAAAATCTTTTAAATTGAAATCAGATAGCTTATATCCTTCACGCTTAAAGCTGAGAACAGCGTTCGGCCCGGCATCCACTTCCCCGCCAATCATCCGTGTAAAGTGTACGCCAAGGAATGGGAACTTCGGATTCGGAACAGGGTAAATTAAATTTTTCACCAAATATCTTTTTTCCGGGACGAGCTTATAATATTCGCCGCGGAATGGGATGATTTTGACATCTGTCTTATAACCAGCCAGCTTCGTTACACGGTCGCTGTGCAGCCCGGCACAGTTAATCAAGAATCTTGCTTTGAATGTGCCGCGGTTTGTTTCAATGGTAATGCCATCACTAGATTCAGCAATATTGTCCACTCTTGTATTCAGGCGGATATCCGCTCCTTGTTCTTGAACGATTTCTGCGAATTTTTCAGTGACTTGCTTGTAATTCACGATGCCGGCAGCCGCTACTTTAATTGCAGCCTTTCCATTGACATGAGGTTCGATCTCTTTCAACTCTTCCTTGCTGATCTTCATCACATCGAGCTGATTTTCCAGACCGCGCTCATAAAGATTGTCCAAAAGCGGCAGCTCTTCATCTTTTGTTGCAACAATTACTTTCCCGCAAATATCATGTTCAATGCCGTATTCCTTACAGAACTCAGTCATTGACTTGCTGCCTTGACGAGCAAAGCGCGCCTTGTAGCTTCCTGGCTTATAATAAATTCCAGAGTGGATAACCCCGCTGTTATGACCTGTCTGATGAGCAGCCAATTCGGCCTCTTTCTCTACCAAAAGCACTTTTGCATTTGGATACCGTTCATATAATGCCTTTGCCGTAGATAACCCAACAATGCCACCGCCAACAATCGCGAAATCGTACATTTTATCTTCTCCCTTGTTTGTTCTTTAATATTTTTACTTCATCATTATTTCGAGGAATGGTCTTCGGCCGATTCCAGACTGGCCATATAAGAAATCAAATTATTTTTTGTCCGCAAAAGATGATATTCCACTGCGGCGCGCAGCTCGGCAGGATCATTCCGGACGGCCGCTTCATAAATAAACCGGTGTTCTTTTTGCGTTTCCGCATAGTAATCCGCAAGCAGGCTAGGAGCGATCGGCGAAATCCCCAGGTTTTCTACCGCCTTTGTCAGCCGCGGCCACGGACAGCCTTTCCGCAGCAGCTTATGAAAGCTCTCATTTAAAGCAATATAGGAATCGTTTGTTTCATCCGATAGCTGCAGAGCTTCCATTTTTTCTACTGTTGCTTTTAGCTCCTGCTTATCTTCCGCTGTTAAAAACGGAAGGGATTTCTCGACAGCCTTTCCTTCCAAATAGGATCTTAAATGATAAATTTCTTCAATATCCTCTTTGGTAATCGGAGTCACAATGGCTCCTTTGTGAGGAACAAGCTTTACCAGTCCCTCAGTTTGAAGCTGGGCCAGCGCTTCGCGGATCGGCATCCGGCTGACATTCAAGGTATTTGCCCAGTCTTCCTGGATCAGCCTCTCCCCTTTCTTAAACGTTCCGTTTAAAATGGCCTGCCGTAAGTTTTTCGTTACATAGCTTACGACGGTTGTTTTGTCCTTCGAGGGCTGAAACTTCATAGATGGACCCCCTGATCAGAAAGATTAGTCTTTTCATATTGGATATTGGATACAAAAAACTTAACACAAAAATAATAGAATTGCAAGAATGTTTTATAAATTATTAGAAAACCTTATAAATAAAGACATTAATAATAGTCATCTCTTTAAAGAGATGACTATTTTCGTTAATGATTGTATCCAATTTTATGCTTCTTTTTTCAATACAGCAGCTTTCTTTTGTGCTTTTCTTTTTTGAACCGCCGCTGCCATTGGGCAGTTTTTACATTTGCCGCATCCGGACGTTTGTTTGCACATCGTTCTTTTCCCTCCTCGATTTTTTATGACGGAAAGTGAAACGAAAAAAGCCAGCAATACCCTCCTAATAGAGAAGATATTACTGGCTTAACCTGCGCTCTTGTCTCCTTTTCTTGAGACTAAAGCAGATTTGACAGTTTCTACATATATTACAGCAGAATGGCCATTTCACTTGATCATAAAGAGGAAGTCTTTACAGAAGTGACTTTCCATGCCCGCTTATCATTCGTTACCCTCATCTTATCCAGTTTTAACTTTTCTGTCAATTGTTTTTTTATTCGCCGGACGAAGCCGCGACCGCGCCAGCGGAAATCGCAGCAACCGCGGCCGCCTGCTGGGCTTGCAGCACCGCTTCAATTGATACGGCCAAACTTGCGGAGGCTGCTTGATTCCCGGCCGTTCTTTGCCTCACAACCATCTGTCCGGCAATTAACAGCCCCATATCTTTATACCATTTAAATAGCTTCTGCTCGCAAAATGCTTCTGACAGTACCATCACTTCTTCTAGTAAGTTCTCAGGCTTGTCTATTAATGCAAGCAAACCGATGATCGGATAATGAAGCCCTTTTATTTTCAGGCCGCCGCTGCGAAGCTTTTCCATCCAATGAATTGCTCTGTCAACCAGCAGCTCCTTATCACTTTCCGTGCCTTGCGCCAAGATGTGGGAAAGCAGCTGCAGGTCATTCCCTTTCCGGAAGGGTCCTTCGCTTAATGCCGCATAATAAAATTCGATCTTTTCCATCAGCCCGTCCTGATCCTGGACCGCCAGCAAAATAGATAATGGATAATCATCATAAGAAGTTAAAAAATAATGTTTCTTCTTCATGTTTTCATGCACTTCTTTTGCCTGTGCGGCCACCTGCGCTCTGCCCTCTGCATCTTCTGCGGCGGACATCAATGTAATAGCTGCGATATATGTAAAGGAGGTCTTTCGAAACTTGTTGTCTAAAAGCAATTGATAGCTTTGCTGCATCTTGTCAAAGGCATCGTACGGATCGCTCGCCCCTGTCAGCAATAAAGCGGTAACGGAATAATTGAGTGCTCCCTTTAGCCCTGACAGCCAGCCTGAATTTGCTTTAATATGGTCAGAAAGCTGCAAAAACTCCTTTGCTGAAAAATCTTTTCCGGCCGCTGCATATTGGGCAATGATAGACAATAACTGGCGCTTATCCGTCCCCCAGCTGACCGCGTTCACCAGCTGCTCGTAATCACAGGCAAACCGGGCCGCTATTTGTTGTGCTGCCTCTTTATTCATACTCCCTCGCCACCCTTCGATTTTTTCCTTTTATTAAAAATAATGGAAGTTACTTTACTTACGAAAGAAACAGGCAGAAGGTTTCATTGAATGCTCTGCCTGCTTCTTCATTCGTTCTCCATCACTTCTTAATCAGCCGAGGGAACGGCCTCCTCTAAAGCATGCTCAAACTTCTCTGCTAATTCCATACCGGACATTACGCGCTGACCGCCGCCTTGAATAAAGCGGGGCTGGCCGCCTCCCTTGCCTTTGATTAGCGGAAACACAGCGGCAGCAGCCTGCTTTAAATCCACTTGCCCGGCTTGATGCCCGCTCGCAGCTGTCAGCTGGAGCTTCTCTCCATTTTCCGCTACAAAAAGAACAACAGCTGTTGCTTCTTTTTCGACCGCCAGACGAGCCAGCTTTTGCAGCTCCTGTATCGGCCGCTGTTGAAACACTTGAACGAGCAGCTGATACCCTTTCTTCTGTATCACTTGCATCAACAGCTCCTGCGCTTCATAGTTAAGCAGCTCTTCCTTCGCTTCTTCAAGGGCGGTCTGCAGCGCTTTTTTCTCGCCCAGCAGCTGAGCGGCCGCCTCGGCCATTTTGGGCTGGGGGCTGTTCAGCAAGCGCGAAAGCTCCCGAAGGACTGTTTGCTTTTGCCCCAGCTGCTTTAAGACCCGCCAGCCGCACACAAATTCCAAGCGCGCTTGCTGGCGCTGCCTTTCCCATTTCAGCAGCTTAACCGCCATTACCTCGCCCGTATGGCGCGGATGCGTTCCCCCGCAGCCGTTGTAGTCAAATTCAGGAATGATAACAAGACGAATATCCTCTGCCACTGCCGGCTGTTTACGCAGCGGATAGCGGCGAGCTTCCTCTAACGTCATCCACTTTATTTCAATCGGGCGGTTCTCCAAAATTATTTGGTTGGCTTTCTTTTCTGCCTGCTCCAGCATTTCTTCCGTCAAAGAATCTGCCTCAAGATCAATCGTAACGGTCTCTTCTCCTAAATGAAAACTCGTCGTTTTTAAACCAAATAATTCTTCAAACACTGCCGATAAAATATGCTGGCCCGCATGCTGCTGCATATGGTCATAACGGCGTTCCCAGTCAATTTGCCCTTGCACCTGCCCGCCTTTGAGCTCCGATTCTTTCTCAAGGTAATGACGAATCACTCCATCAACCGTCTGCACATCAAGCACTCTCTCCCCGCTGATCCATCCGGTATCGAACGGCTGGCCGCCGCCCTCCGGATAAAAAACAGTGCGGTCGAGCACCACAAAATTCCGTCCAGCCTCATCCGCGCCAACGTCTACAATGCAGGCGTCAAAGGATGTCTTATAAGCATCTTCATAAAAAAGCTTCTCTGTCATCGTTTTCCTCCTTTGTATCCCCTATCGCCTTTACTATAACAAAAAAGCCCTTCGCTGAATCAATCAGCAAAAGGCTTTATCAAAAATCTGAACGAAACGGCAACGGTTGTCTCCTCTTAGTTAACCCCTTTCATCATTTTATGAATTTTTGGCGATACCAAGAAAAGGATTAACCCGAGCAGAACCGAAATTCCACCGATCACACCGAAATAAATGATTTCTGTATCGGGATGATAAAAGCGGACGATCTGCGCATTGATCGCCTGCGCGGAAGCATTCGTCAAGAACCATAAGCTCATCGTCTGTGCTGTAAAGGCAGACGGCGCTAATTTAGTTGTTGCAGAAAGACCGACAGGAGACAAGCACAATTCACCGATAACGACGAGGAAGAAGCTAAGCACCAGCCACATCGGGTGGACAAGTGATTCGGTTCCATTCACATACGCCGGAATAATCATCACGATAAAGGACAACCCGGCAAATAATAAGCCAAACGAGAACTTTCGCGGAGTTGTCGGCTGGCGGTTTCCAAGCTTCACCCATAACCAGGCAAACACTGGAGCAAATGCCACGATAAACAGCGGATTCAAGGATTGGAACCAAGAAGATTGCAGTTCCATTCCCGCAAAGCTCAATTGTGTCCGTTCATCAGCATATCTGGCAAGAATAATCGAGCCTTGTTCCTGAATGGCCCAGAACATCATCGCCGCAATAAAGAGCGGGATATAAGCAAGCAGGCGGGAACGCTCCACTGCTGATGTTTTGGGGCTGCGATACATCACAAAGAAATAAACAGCCGGAATAATAATCCCAAGAATACTAACCATGAAAATAAAACGCTTGATTGTCAATAAGCCTGTTTGGATGCCAATCGCACCTAAGACAGCAATGAGCAGTGCGCTTCCGCCGAGACGAATGAATACTTTCTTCTTTTCGTCGCCAGTTAATGGGTTAGGCACATAAGTTCCTGCTAATCCAAGATTTTTTTTCTTGGTGATCACAAAGACAATTAAGCCGAGCAGCATGCCAAACGCTGCCAAACTGAAGCCAAGATGGAAATTATATTGCTGGCCGACAGTACCGACAATTAACGGAGCAATCAGCGCTCCGGCATTAATTCCCATGTAGAAAATACTGAACCCTGAATCCCGGCGCGGATCTTCATCTGCGTATAGATCACCGACAATGCTTGATACATTCGGTTTTAACAGGCCGGTACCGATAACGATAAGACCCATCGATACAAATAATGCGCTTACACCAAAAGGAAAGGCAAGAACAATGTGGCCAATCATAATCAGCACGCCGCCGTAAAATACAGTCCTCGAGGTGCCCAGCAGCCTGTCAGCAAGCCAGCCGCCAATAATACCAGACATATAAACAAGCGAGCCATAAATAGCCATAATCGAAGCAGCTGTCTCTTTATCAAGACCCAAACCGCCTTTAGTCACTTCATAATACATATAGTAGAGCAAGATTGCTCTCATGCCGTAATACGAAAAACGCTCCCAAAATTCTGTGAAAAACAGCGTAAACAGCCCTTTAGGCTGACCGAAAAATCCCTTCTGCGGTACA
This sequence comes from Pseudobacillus badius, assembly GCF_002189605.1. NCBI lineage: Bacteria > Bacillati > Bacillota > Bacilli > Caryophanales > Bacillaceae > Pseudobacillus > Pseudobacillus badius. The sequence goes on along the minus strand of NZ_MWMM01000005.1, from coordinate 97,229 downwards.
CTTTGGACAATTTGTTCTTTCTGGTGACTGTCCAATGAAAACTCTCCTCTCTACCTATCTCTTTATTTCCTGTATTATCAAAAAATTCAATAGGTATAAGTTATTTAAGAAAAATTAAACCATCTTATCATAAATTGATTTTACTTAATTGTCAATCAAATAAAACTATTTCAAAATAATTAAAATGTTCTTTTTATTTGAATTCCTAATAAGAAGTCACCTTCATTCATTTAAAACGCCAATAAAAAAGCACGGCACAAGCGTTAGCCTGGCCATGCTTTTGCCTCTATTATTTTGTCATTCCCTGAAAAGTATCCGTTAAAACCGGGATAATTTGTTTTTTTCTTGATACTACCCCATCAAGGACAATCGTTCTATCATCGGAAATCGGCGCGTTAAATGCTTTTTCCACAGCTGCCGCTTCTGTGCCTGCCACAATCGCCACAGAATCACTGTTTAAGATGTCTGTGATAACGAATAAGAATAGGTCCAGATTCTTGTCTGCAATCGTGCTCTCTAATGCTTTTTCAATCTCTTCTTTACGTACCAGGACATCTTTTACATCAATCGCGTTCACTTGAGCCACTTCCACTTGATAATCGCCCATGGAGAATACTTTGGAATCAAGCGATACGAGCTCCTCCGTTGACTTGCTTCTTAAGTCAGCTCCAGCCTTTAGCATGTCGAGGCCGTACTCTTCTGCATGAACGCCCGCAATGCTTGCCAGCTCCTGTGCTGCTTTTACATCTTCTTCCGTGCAAGTCGGAGATTTAAATAAAAGCGAATCAGAGATAATCGCTGATAGCATCAGGCCAGCGATCTCCTTTTGGACGGAAACGCCATGTTCTTTGTACATTTTATTTAAAATTGTTGCTGTGCAGCCTACTGGTTCTGCACGATAGTATAATGGATCGCTCGTTTCAAAATTGGCAATGCGGTGATGGTCGATGACTTCAAGCACACGCACATCGTTAATGTCATCCACACTTTGCTGGCGCTCATTATGGTCCACTAAAATGACTTGTGCAGCTTCCGGTGCCGCCTTGTCGATCAGCCGTGGAGGCTCCGCGTTAAATTGCTTCAGCGCATATTCTGTTTCGCCGTTCAGCTCGCCCAGGCGGACAGCTTCAACGTCCATCCCGAGTTCTTTTTTCAACGCAGCGTAGGCAATAGCAGAACAAATAGAATCTGTGTCTGGGTTTTTGTGACCGAAAATAAGTACTTTACTCATTATTGAACTCCTCACTTGTATAAATAATAGGCAGCAGCGCCAGATGGCCCCGCTTTCACTTCATGCTCCTATTTTAACGCAAATCCGCTAAAATTTCTCGTTAACTTTCTAATTTCAATTAATCTTATCTAATTAATAAGATTAATATTCATTTTTCGGACAGCGAAGCGCCTGACAGGGAAATGAACCGTCTCCACCCGCAAGCAAAAGAAAAAAGCCTGTACGGAACAGCCTTTTCACTTCTTCACTTTCTCATATTTTCCTGGTCTTTCAAACGATTTTGCTCGTCCAGACGGCGGGCTTAATTTTTAAATTCATTTTCCTGCTGCATTTCCTGCTTTCTTCTTTCTTCGTCGCTGAGATGATTCTGATTGCTATGAGCCATTCCTTCCCCTCCTCTTGCTTGGTATCCATTCTTTTCCCTCGCCCGCTTCATTAAAACTCTTTTTCTATTCGACAGGGTTCTTGTCCCTTCTGGCTGCACTTCGGCTACAATAAAGAAAATACAGATCAGGAGAGGATGGGACGATGGCACAATTAGAACAAAGTGAACCGAGGGCAAAACGGCCGTTTTGGGGATTGTACTTTTCTCTGCCCGTTTTATCATGGGCGTTATATGACTTTGCAAATACAATTTTCTCCTCCAATATTATTACGATCTTTTTTCCATTTTATCTGCAGGAAACCATCGGGGGAAATGAACAGCTTAACCAAATAGCAAGCACCTTTATTTCCTATGCCAATGCGGCGGCCAGCCTGCTTCTTGTGCTGTTTTCGCCTCTTTTCGGCGTCTTGATTGACCGGACCGGCAAGAAGAAGCGCTACATTATTCCGTTCACGATCGTTTGTGTTGCCTGTACGATTTTAATGGGGCTTGCGGCTTCCGCCGATACTCCGCAGCGTTTCGCCGGCCTGCCCGTTTCGCTTGTGTTCGTGATTCTGCTGTTTGTAGCTGCCAAGTTTTTCTATCACTCCAGCTTAATTTTTTATGACACGATGCTGGCTGATTTAGGAACGAAGGAGGAGGTTCCGTTATTGTCCGGCTTTGGCGTAGCAGTCGGCTATATCGGTACGCTCGCCGGTCTTTCTATTTATCCTTTCATTGGGGATGAAAGCTTTCACCGGGCGTTTATTCCGACCGCCTTTTTATTTCTTATTTTCTCCCTTCCGCTCATGCTGACAGGGCGGGAAACAAGATTGCGGCCTTCTGCTGAAAGACAATCTTTTTTGAGCGGATATAGGGAAATTTTTTCTACGTTTAAGGAAGTCAAGGCGCACCGTGTGATCTTCCTTTTTATGATAGTCTATTTTTTCTTAAATGATGCGATCGCTACAGCCATCGCCATGATGGCCGTTTATGCTAAAGCAATTGTTGGCTTTTCTTCAGGTCAATTTATTCTTCTTTACCTTGTCTCCACCATTGCCAGCATTATCGGCTCTTTTCTATTTGGTTATATTACCAAAGCCATCGGTGCCAAAAAAGCCGTCACCCTTGTTGGCCTCGTCCTGCTTGCCGCTCTGCTGGCTGGCACGTTCGCTGTCAATGAAGCGATGTTTTGGGCGGCGGGCAGTTTGTTCGGCGTGTCCCTTGGCGCCGTCTGGGTGACTTCACGAACATTTATCATCGAGCATACACCCGAGGAGAAAAGAGGGCAATTTTTTGGTCTGTTTGCGTTTTCCGGCAAGGTATCCGCCATGGTCGGCCCCTTCCTGTACGGCACCATTACATTGCTTCTCGCTGATTACGGCAATATCGCAAGCCGCACAGCCTTAGGATCTTTAATGATTCTTGTGCTCGCCGGTCTCATCGTTCACCGCCGCATTCGCATATAAGTCCGGATGCTGCACCAATCTTTCCAGCTTGTCCATATCCTCATGAATCAGCTCCAGCAGCTGGCGATTGTAGAAGATGGAAGCCGGATGAAAGGTCGGAAAAATCACGTACTCTTTATCTGTCCATTCATACTCGCTGCTTTCCAGGCTCTTCAGCCGCTTCACCGGCTGCTTCATCAGACGGCCATGTGCTTCTGACACTTTTAGATCCGGGCCGCATAAGCGTTTTAAGCCGATATTGCCGAGCGTGACAATGAGCGGGGATTGGACATGCTCTATTTCATAGTCAAGCAAGGGCGCATGAGCCAAAATCTCCGCGGAGGAAGGGGCACGGTTGTACTTTCTTCGAACCGTCTCCCCGGCTCTTGTCCGCTTTTCCCGCCATTTGTAAGGGCGGCTTCTCACCGCGCTGGTTATGTATGCGTCTTCTCTGGACACGCCGGCTCTTTCCAAAAATTTCATCAATTCATTGCCCGCCCTGCCGCTGAAGGGAATGCCGTTATGGATTTCTGTTTCTCCCGGCGCCTCGCCGACAAGCAGGAGCTTCGGCTTTTCAGGGCCGGCTCCATAAACAAACCCTTCGACGGGATAAGGGCTAATCCGTTTTCTTCCGAGTTCCGCCAGCCATTCTGGTATTCTCATCCGCTATATCTCCTTTCCCACTGTTGGGCGCAAGGTATTAGCCCGGCAGCCGGAAAGCAGCCTCAGCCATATTGGACTGATCGCTGCTTCTTCAGCCTGTACAGCCTTTATCCTCCGCCCTTTCTATTGAATCTATACCCGCTCGCTGCTATCTGTTAACTACGGGTGCTTTTCTTGCAAAATGACTTTGAGCCGCAAGCGATGCTTGCGGCTCAAAAACTTTATACAATTTTGGATGTCGGGATATCCGGCCGTGCTTTCGAGCGGGCAAGAAGCTGCTGGATGAACACAAGAGCAAGAATGCCCAAGCCGATAATATCTGTCCACATGCCGGGAATGATTAATGTCACGGAGCCGGCTAAGCACAAAGCAGCTAGCGGCAGCGGCAGGTCTGCGATTAAATATCGTTCCAGCGCTGCGCTCAGCCCGAGAATGCCGATAATTGCCGTAGCAGCAACCCAAGCCACCTCAAGCGGGCTCGTAACGTCCTGCATCAGGATCACCGGCGAAAAGACGAAGATGTACGGAATGATGAACCCGGACAAAGCAAGCCGCAATGCTTCGAACCCCGTTTTGTTTGGACTGGCGCCGGCGATTCCGGCTCCCGCGAATGCAGCTAGGGCAACCGGCGGCGTCACATTGGCTAGAATCCCGAAATAAAAGACAAACATATGAGTAACAAATGGCGCGACGCCGAGCTCAAGCAGGGCTGGAGCAGCCATCGTTGCCGTAATAATGTAGGTCGGAATGGATGGCAGCCCCATTCCCATAATAATACACGCAATCATCGTAAAGACCAGCGTCAGGAACATGTCTCCTTGACCAAGCACGAGAATAGATTGCGTCAGCTTTGGCCCAAGACCTGTCAGCGTGCTGACGCCCACAATCAAGCCGACCATCGCACACGACATAGCAACCCCGAGCGCTGAACGGACACCATCTTCCATGGCTCCCAAGATCTCTTTCGGCCCCATTCTTGTTTCCTTGTTGAACCAGCTGACAACGATTGAAAGAACAATCGCATAAAAAGCAGCATATAGCGGGGTCTTCCCAGCAATCAGCATGCCGATCAGCACAACAATCGGGATGAGCAAATGGCCGCCTTTTTTAAACACTTGCCATAAGTTAGGCAGCTCTTCTTTGGACATGCCGCGAAGACCTAACTTTTTCGCCCGGAAATGAACGATGCAAATAATGCCGAGATAGTATAGAAAAGCCGGCAGGATAGCAGCAAGAGCAATCTGATTGTACGGCATGCCAAGTGTTTCTGCCATAATAAAAGCGGTCGCTCCCATGACCGGCGGGATAATCTGGCCGCCAACGGAAGCTGTTGCTTCCACGGCACCGGCAAACTCCGGTTTGTAGCCGACGCGTTTCATCAGCGGAATCGTAAAAGCTCCTGTCGTTACAACATTGGCAAGCGCACTGCCGTTAATAGAGCCAAGGAGTCCGCTTGATACAACAGCCACTTTCGCCGGGCCGCCGGACGTGTGCCCGGCGATACTGAGTGAAATATCGGTGAAAAACTGGCCCATTCCCGACCGGTTTAAAAAAGCACCGAATAAAATAAAAAGAATAATGTAAGAAGCGGAAACGGAAATCGCAATACCGTAAATCCCTTCTGTTGATAAGTACATATATGTCACGATATCTTCCAGGTCTTTTCCGGAGTGCTTGAATAAGTCAGGAAAATACTGGCCGAAAAAGGCATATAGGAGAAAGAGCACAGTTAAAATGGTTAAGGCATTGCCGGCTACACGGCGGCCGCCTTCAATCACAACAGCGATCGTCAGCAGTCCAAAGGCGATATCCACACCGCTCGGCATATAAATGGACATTCTTTCTGCAATGCCTTGATAGTCAATGATCATGTAGCCGCCTGTAGCAAGAGCAGCGGCCATCCAAATCATATCAATCGGGGTAACTTTCTTCGATCCTTTTTTATAGAAAGCCGGATACAAAATAAATACAAGTGCAGCAATGATAGCAGTATGCAGCGACCGGTGGCGGAGCGCATCCAGCGGTCCAAAGTAAGCGGTATACAAATGGTAACCGGCAAGGCCTACACTTAGCGCAAAGATCGCCCAGCGCCAAAAGCCGTGATCAATTTTTCGAAACCGCGATTCACTATCATATTTTTGCAAAATTTCTTCCTGGCCTTCTATCGTCTCTGGTACTTCTTTTATTGCATTTGTCATTGATATCCCTCCTTTATTCCTTTACTGCAAAGCGCCTTGTTCTTTAAAATATTTTTCTGCACCCGGATGCAAAGGCAGCGGCAGCTTATCTGCAGCTTTTTCCAGCTTAATGTTCTTGGCTGAGCTATGAGCATTTTGAAGCTGGTCAAGATTTTCAAATAATGTTTTCGTCAGCAAATATACCTCTTCATCCGGAAGATCTTTATGGGTAATCAGCAAATTGTTGACTTTCACCGTTTCCCTGTCTTTTTTGACTCCTTTGTACGTATTGGCCGGGATGCTGCCTACTTCAAAAGCAGGATATTTCTTTTGCAGGCTTTCCGTAATGCTCTTCGGAACCGGAATAATTTCTACTTCATCTGTGGCCGCCAGCTCCATAATTCCGGAGTTTGGATAGCCGGAAGACAGGAAAGCCACATCAGTTGTGCCATTTTTAATTCCTTCAATGCCTTCCGAGAACGATAAGAAATCTGCATTTACCTCATCATAAGTAATGCCGGCTTCTTCTAAAATCCGCTTAGCCATAATTTCGGTACCGCTTCCAAGAGCGCCAACCGCAAGATCTTTTCCTTTTAAATCTTTAAGCGTCTTAATGCCGAGCTTTTTAGGAGCAACGATTTGCATATAGTTCGGGTAAAGCGAAGCAACAGCGCGGACGTTTGAAAGCGCCCCTGCCTTCGCAAAATTGCCTTTTCCCATATAAGCATCGGTTACTGTATCAGCCATTGCAAAGCCGAGCTCCGCTTTCTTTCTGGACAGCTTAGCCGTATTCTCTGCGGAGGCTCCGGTGGTCTGTGCACTTGTCTGCGCACCCAGCTCCTCCCCGTAAATTTTGGCAAGCGCATTGCCAAGCTGAAAGTAAATTCCTGATGTTCCCCCTGTCAAAATCGTTACCGGCTCTCCCGCCAGCGGTCCTGCGGCCTTTCCCTCCTGCTTCTCGTCCTCTAACGAAGCGGAATTGCTGCACGCAGACAAGCTCATAAGAACGAACATTAAAAATAAAATAAATCCTTTACGTAGCTTCATGTCCTCACCTCTTTATCTATTTCCATCTTTATAATGCAATATTTGTACCATTAATAAAATTCAGTCAAATCAACTGTTTATTCAAAAAAGCGGCAAAAAATGCCGGTCAGGGGCGGCAAATTATTCCTGACCGGCATGTTTTTCTTTTCATTCTCACAAAGAGCATGATGGGTTTTTTCATCAATTCCGCTGCAGGCGGATGCCTTCCTTGATCCTCTCAGCCTCAAATAGGACTGCAGCTGTTAGATAGGCTCCTCCCTGTAAAGCTGCAGCTTATTGCGCAGGCTCCGCTCGCTGATACCGAGTATTCTGGCCGTTTCTTTCCGGCTTCCCCCGCAATGTTTTAATATAGACTCAATCATTATTTTTTCCGCTTCCTTCATCGTGGCGCCGACCGGCACGGCGATAATCCCCGAAGAAGGATCAGGCGCCTGCTTAGGTGAGCTGCTTTCAGTACGGACGGTAATTGGCAAATCTTCTTCAGTAATCACCTTTTCTTTGGCCATGGCAACTGCATACTCAAGAATATTGCTCAATTGCCGGATGTTCCCCGGATAATCATAGGCGAGCAAACGGTTCCACGCTGTATCTGAAAGCACCGGCAGCGGACGCTGCATCTCCTCTGCATATTTTTTCAGGAAATAAGGAATTAACACGGGCAAATCTTCTTTTCTCTCGCTTAGCAGCGGCAGTTCAATCGGTATGACATTCAGGCGGAAAAACAAGTCCTCCCGAAAAGAGCCTTCTGCCACCATTTTTGGCAGGTTTTTATTAGTGGCGCTGATAATTCGCACATTGACCTTCTTGACTTCTGTAGAACCAAGCGGCGTCAATTCCTTCTCCTGCAATACGCGCAGCATTTTTGCCTGCAAAGAAGCCGGCATATCGCCGATTTCATCAAGAAACAAGGTCCCGCCATCAGCGGCTGCCACTTTTCCTTCCTGGCTGCCCGCCGCTCCGGTAAATGCGCCCTTGGCATAGCCAAACAGCTCACTTTCCAGCAAGGCTTCGGGAATAGCGGCGCAATTCACGGATACGAACGGTCCGCTCCGTCGCCGGCCCTGCCTGTGCAAAGCGCGGGCTACAAGCTCTTTCCCCGTCCCGCTTTCTCCAAAAATAAGGACGCTCGAATCAATATCTTTCACTCGCTCAATGATGGAAAATACATTTCTCATTGCCGGGCTGTCGCCGATCATTTGGTCATAACCTTGAATCTTCTCAATCGTTTCGTTTAACTCGCGGATCTTGCTGTACAGCGATTGATGCTCCAGCGCTTTTTCAATCAGCAAGTGCAATTCATCAATATCCAAAGGTTTAGTAATATAGTGATAAGCGCCCCGCTTTATCGCTTCAACAGACGATTCAATCGTTCCGTGAGCCGTCATCATAATGACAGACAGCTGCGGATAATCCGCTTTCACTTCAGCCAAGACCTGCAGCCCGTCCGCTTCCCCAAGCCGCCAATCCAGCAGCATGACGTGTACCTGGTCTTTCTCCAGAATGGCTCGGGCGTCCTCTACTGCTGTAACGGCCCGCACGTTATACTCATTTTCCAGAGCGAACCGCAGTGATGCCCCGATCGCCGGCTCATCATCTAAAATTAAGACAACAGGTTTCACTTTTTCTCCCCCTCTTCTTCTGCGGTTGGCAAAATGATAGTAAAGACTGTTCCTTTCCCTGGCTCTGTCTCTACCTGCAAATCGCCATGGTTTTCCTTTATCCACTGATAACAAAGAGCCAACCCAAGACCGACCCCATGCGGCTTTGTTGTATAAAATGGCTCAAAAATCTGCAGGGCGCTATGCGAATCTATGCCCATGCCTGTATCCGCTACTTGGATCACCCCTGATCCTTTCCTCTTTGCCGCTTTAATTGTTAATTGTTTTTTCTCTGTTTGTTCCATAGCATCTAATGCATTCAACAGCAAATTGAGCATGACTTGCTTTAACTGATCAGGGTCACAAATCACCTCTAGCTGCGGATCGGCCTGAATCTCTAGGCGGACACGATGCTTCTTCAGCGTCGGCTCAATAATATCGGCTGCTGACTGAATAAATGCCGCTGCTTTCAGCTTTTGTGTTTGCGGATGCTTGGGGCGGGCATAATCAAGCAAGGATTCAACAATCGTATTCATCCGTTTTAATGCTTCCGGCACATATTTAACCAGCTCCTGGCGAAATGCCGGGTCCTCGTACTTCCTTGGCAGAAGATCCACGAATGTTTTCATCGAAGTAAGCGGATTGCGGATTTCATGGGCAACTCCGGCAACCAGCTGTCCAAGTGCCCGCATCTTCTCTTGTGTGGCCAGCTTCTCCTCCAGCATCTTCGCTTCTGACCGGTCAGCTAATGTCAGAAGACAGCCATTCTTTTTGCCGCTTTCCTCGTATAGGGGAATCAGACGGCATAAAATAAAACGCTTCTCCCCCTTTTCCTCAAAGGTGATTTCCTCGGAAAACAGCTGCTCTTCCTTGCGTCCCTTAAAATATTTATAATGCTGGAGAATACTGGCCATGTGCGGCTGCCGAAGTATATCCTCCGTCACTACCTTAGCCTGGCTATCAATGCCCAGCATCGTCTTTGCCCGTTCATTCAAGCTCGTAAGCTGCAAGGTATCATCAAATGTCAAGATTCCATAATACATATGGTGGATGATTTGTGTTTTAAACGCGTGTGCTTCTGAAATCGCCTGCTGTTGGACTTCTAATTGGGCGTTTGCCTCGGCCAGAGCGGCTGTTCGTCTCGCTACTTCTCTCTGCAGCCGTTTATTCCATAAATAAGCGAAGATAAGCACTGCCACGGCGCAGCTAATGAGGATCACTAAAACAATAATCCAATTGCGCATTTCTTTCAGCTGGCCATCGGGATATAAACCGAACCACTGTAAATACAGCGTTTGGTAATCTCCATTTTCCTTCATGCGCGCCAAGGAACCGTTGATCATTGACAATAGCTCGGTTTCCCTCGGACGGACAACAGCAGAGAAATCAGATGGCACGCCGATATTCTCAAGAATGCGGTAATGATCCTGTTCACCAGATCTCTTTAAATAAAATTCCGCTGTCCATTTATTCGTTAAGAAAGCATCCGCTCTCTCCATCAGCAAGAAATCAAAAGCATCTCGCGGATTAAGGGCCAGCTGAAACTCCACCCGTCTTACGTTCAATAGCAGATCAAATGAAGCAGGCTCCTCCTGCATGACGATTGTTTTTTCACGCAAGTCCGTTAAATTTTTGATGTCCGCCGTTGCCTCCTTCGGCACAATAAGAACATCCGCCATCGTAAAATAGGGCTCGGAAAACTGAAACCGTTCGCTTTGCTCAGCGGAATATTTCATTCCCATGATGGCATCCACTTTTCCTGCTTTCAGCGCCTGTGACGCCTCATAGAAGTTCATGGGGTAAAATTGAAATTCCACACCTTCCTCATCAGCAATCCGGCGAAACAACTCCACACTGAAACCCGTAAACTTTCCTTCCTTATTAATATAAGAAAAAGGCGGCAAATGCTTTTCCCCGGCAATTCGATATACTTTTTTGGCCGGCAATTTATTGATCTGCCTGGAAGGGCGATCAATCAGGTTTGCCGAAGCCGCGGACGGCAGAATGCCGGCTATTAAAATGACACAAATAAAACTTGCGGCTAATCGAAGCGAAAAGGGCATCATCGTCTAGCGTCTCCTTGTTAGAATCTTTACAATATTGTATCACATAGATAAAAACTAGCCGGCCTGCCATCGGCAGCCGGCGATACACGTTCGCTTCTATGCTTTTTTGGGCCAGACAAAGTGGCTGATGGCAATTAAAAAGTCAATGCCTAAAACGAGTGACCAAAAACGCAATATGCCGCTTAGCGCTTCCGTCCGGGAAGGGTCGCCAACCAAGAAAATTAATCCCGCCAGCAGAACAGCCCCAATGAAATAAGCGAGCACATGCCGGACCCAGCCGGAAAAGTACTGTTTGGCATATGCCATTCCATATTTTTTGACCGGCTTTGGCCCTTGTTTCATCACATAATATACAAACCTTTCATCCGCCCATTGAATCATGCTTTTTCCAAACCCAATAGAAACACCAATATATACAGCTGCCAGCGCGTGAGCCTGCGTTGCAGTCGCTCCATTCAATAGATCTGCCCCCGTAGCAAGGACCAGCACTAAATCAATTACTGGCGTTAAGGCTAAAAACAAAAGGCCTAATTTTTTGCGCTTGAACACATATCTTGTTGCCAGCCCCAGAATAATGACCACCCAAAATGCAATTTCACACGCTACAATTAGCCAAACAATCAGGTTCATGGAACCTCTCCTTTTTAATACATTTGTATTATTTAAAAACAGTTTAACATGTATCTTTTTACAATACAACCGTATTATAAAATTGCTTCCAGCTTTTTTTCCTGCTAAGATAAGGATATGCCTAAAATAGTTGATCACGATAAACGAAAAAAAGATATTGCTGAAGCCACATGGCGAGTTATTCTGGAGCAAGGAATGGAAGGAGCGACAGTGCGGAATATCGCTAAAGAAGCAGACCTCTCCCTTGGTGCGCTGCGCCATTACTTTTCTACCCAGAATGAGCTGCTTGTTTATGCGATGGAACTCGTAAAGGAGCAGGCAGAGGCACGAATTAATCAAATTGTTCTAGAAAACTTGCCGCCAAAGGCTGCTCTTTTAAAAATTTTGATGGAACTTGTTCCAGCCACTCCAGAAACGATGGCAGAAACAGAGGTGTGGTTTGCTTTTATTGCTTACGCCCGTCATAAAGATGCCCCATTCAGTGCCCAAGATGACGGGGTTTGGGATGGGATCAGCCGGATGGTTTATTCCCTTTATCAAGCTAATCTCTTAAAGGACGGCTTAAATCCCAGCCTGGAGGCGGAAAGGCTGTATGCCCTTGTAGACGGACTGGCTCTCCACGCCCTGCTGGACCCGGATCGGGTTGACAGGGAACGGCTTATAGATGTGCTTTCTAGCCAAATTGATTTGATTTTGAAAGAACAGGATGATCAAACGTCAGGGGGGTGCAAAGATGAGGAAGAAAAATCGTAAGCTATTGATTCAAGAACTTGATATTACTGAGGCAGAGACAGCGCAGCAGGTGTGGCAGATCCAGATTCCAGCTTATGAAGCTGAAGCAGAACTAATTAAGTGCTGGGACTTGCCTCCCTTAAAAGAAACAGCTGCCTGCCTCCAACAATGCGGCGAAACGTTTTACGGCGGGTTTATCGACGGCCAGCTTGCTGGAGCCATTTCCTTTAAAATAACGGATGACGCGCTTGATATTCACCGTTTGATGGTCGCCCGGCATTTCTTCAGGCAAGGTGTAGCCCGGGCTCTTATCGGGTACGTGGAACAGCTGGCTGCCGGCCAAAAAGAAATCATCGTTGCAACCGGCACTGATAATCTTCCAGCTGTCGAACTATATAAGCAGCAAGGCTTTAAAGAAGTAAAGAAAGTCGTTACTCCGGAAAACCTTTCACTTACTTTCTTCTCAAAAGAAAAAAAGCAGCTTTGAAAACCTGGTTTCCAAAGCTGCTTTTTTTATAATGGAACCTCGGTTCCCGGACTGCCTTCCCTCTTCCACTTCAGAACAGGCGGGCTGCTCATTTTCATTTCTTGTTTGTTCTTCCAATAGTCTGCTTCCTGGTTGCCTGGTTCACGGCTTTTCACATCATTGATGAGCCACTTCTTCTTTGATTGATCATAGAATAAAGAATACGTGTTCACCGACTTAAAAGAAGTATCCTCAAATTCTTGGACGTTGCGATATTTCACTTTATTATTATAAGCAGTAAGGGCCGTGACATCAGCAGACCACCGTCCATCAAAGTGGTGAACAGACAGGTCATCCAGATTGACGACAGCTCCTTCGTACTGGGCATGAATCTCATCGATATAATCCTTCACCGCTTCAAAGCTTTCCTGAAGCGATAAAGATCCTTCCAGCACTTCATCTGTCACATTGGTCAGCTTGGTTTTATCAAAGCCTGATGTTTGATAGACCACGATATCATTATTAAACATATCCATGGCTTTCATGACAGCTTTCTGCACGCCTTTATCGGAACTCGCCAGTGCGTTGCTGTCAATGACTACACTCACTTCTGAGCTGCCCCATACTTCCTTTTTCTCTTTTTTCTCAAATGTGCCTAAATCATTGATCACTTTCACCTTTAACTGATAGATGCCCGGAATAACAGGACCATATTTATTGTCCTTCTGCTTTTTAATCGCTTGGTCCGACTTGCCGGCCGTCAAGCTCACCCGGTCATCCTCATTCTGGCCTGTTACCTTAATGACGGCTGTTTTTACTTTCAATTTATATTGAGGAAACAGACCCCACTTTTTTCCGTCTTCTGTTAAGGAAATTTGCTGGGACGTTGATGTATAGTCACCTTCGTTGATTTGTTCCTCAAGCCCTTCCTTAATCGCATCATAACTGCTGCTGTTTTCTTTTAAATAAGCAATCAGCGCCTGGACAGCTGTCTTATTAACAGCCGCCTGCTTATTGTCAGTTACAATGACGTCTTGCAAGAGAGCAGGATCATCGTCTGCCACCGCTTTTTTTAATACATCTACCGTCTTTTCCGGTGATGCAGACTGCTTCAAGGCAAAAAATACACCGCCAATTACAAGAAGAAGAATCACAGCCGGAATAATAATCAAGCTTTTTTTATTCATAGCTCTCTCCTATTTAGTAAGCTTTTCCTTCACCAAACGCCTGAACCAGATAATCAGCATAATGATCAGAAGTGTCTACTGTCCACTTTCCATCCTTTTTCACCATCTTGATCTCTGCTCCGTGCTGGCTTTTAGCTACTTCTAACGATTGAACTGCTGCATCGAATTTAGAAAGAGCGTATTGTTTTTCTTTTTCTGTATCAAAGCCGCCTGTGTTTGTTCGGTATTCTTTTTGATAATCGTATAGTTTGTCATAAAGCTTATTCGTTGAAACGGTCGAATAGTCAAGTTTCACCACAGCTTTATCGCCTGCTTTAGCCGTAGTCTTCGCTTCTACTGTAGCTTTTTCTCCAAGAGCTGACTTATAGCTGTTATAATACTTGTCGATATCCGCATCAGTTGTCGCATCCGGCAACGAAAGATCAAGCTGCTTCTTAAATCCAGTTTTTGCTTCTTCTTGAACAGCTTCTTTATCGGCAGTTACAAGCTTTTCATAATCTTCATTGTCTTTCCCAAGATAAATAACGTCAATGTAAGCTGTTAATGCTTTTGCTGGATCTTGAAGTTCATTAAAGCTTTTTGCATATTTTTTCGTATCAAGTTCAAGCATAATCTCTTCTGCTTCTTCGCCTGGTTTAGATAAACGCGGCGTGACGCCGATTTTGTATTTTTTATCTTTTTCAGCATTGAAATACAAAGGAATCGTCTTTACTTTTCCCGCACCGATATCGCTGCTTCCTTCAGTCTCTAAATCAATTCCCCGCGCATAGACCGATGTCTCCGGGCTCAGCTGTTCATCACCGTCATATAAATACACACCATCATATGAAGATACATTAATAGAAGATTTAGAATCATTTTTTACCTTTAAATCGACAAGCAGCATCCCCGCTGTCTCTTCTTCGGCTTCTCCGTCATCTCCTGCCAGGATAAATTCTGCTTTATCAATAGAAACCTCCGCTACCTTGCTTTTTCCTGTTTCCCCGCTGGCCTCCTTAGTGCCTGACCCGCCGCATGCAGCCAGTACAAGCATAATAGAAAGCATGAATGCGAATATACCAATCTTTTTATTCATTGTATTCTCCCCTCTACACAAGTTGCTTTTTCTTGGTATTTTTTCTCCTCTTTCCATAATAGTTAATCAATTTCAATAGAACAAGATGGAATCCGCGGGGATTTCTTCCTGTTTTGACAAAGGTTCCTCACACTTATAAGGTCTATTTAACTATATTCTGTAAAATATGCAAAAATTCTTGATGATATTTTCCTGATCAAACACTATTTTTGTCATACATTACCAATTTTATAATTAAAACTCTTTCTTCTTTGGGTGCCTTCTCTATCTCTTTTCTAGGTTTGTAAAGGTTTTGTAAAATCTCCCGCACCTCATAGATTTACTTTTCGTTGTTGATTATAATTGATTATGATTTTCGATATCGATTTCCGTAATTGATAATTTAAAATTAAGGAGGGACCTTCCTTTGGAAGAAAAAGTGCTGCGCAAGTTATTTTTAGGGTTTATTCATATCCACATTTTGCATCACGCAAAGGAGCATCCGGTTTTCGGGGCTTGGATGGTAGAGGAGCTGAGGGGGCATGGGTATACGATCAGCCCCGGCACTCTTTATCCAATCTTGCACTCGATGGAACGTGACGGTCTTTTACATCGTGAAGACAAACTAGTCGAGGGGAAAATCCGCAAATATTATACAACGACTGCCAGGGGCGAAACCATCCTTGCAGAAGCACGACAAAAAGCCTTTGAGCTGTTTAAAGAAATTCGGGATTGAAACTGGAAAGGAGTTTGATCGAGTGAATAACATGAAGAAAAAAACTAGCATAAGCCAGCTCATGGAAATTCTGCTTATTTCCACCCGGCTGGGCTTCACTTCCTTCGGCGGGCCGGTTGCGCACTTGGGCTATTTCCATGAAGAATACGTCCGCCGCAGAAAGTGGCTGAACGAGAAAGATTACGCTGATTTAGTCGCTCTGTGCCAATTTCTTCCTGGGCCAGCGAGCAGTCAGGTTGGCATTGGCATCGGGGTGATGCGTGCGGGAGTCATTGGAGGGATTCTTGCTTTCATTGGCTTTACCCTTCCCTCTGTCCTTGCTTTAATGATCTTTGCGCTTGCTTTGCAAGGAATGGATATGGAGAGTGCCGGCTGGATCCATGGGTTAAAGCTTGTCGCCGTAGCAGTCGTTGCTCATGCAATTGCCGGAATGGCTGGAAAGCTGGCGCCTGATCTAACCCGAAAGGCGATTGTATTAGCAGCTTTAACTGGTACGCTGCTTTGGCAAAGTTCCCTCTCACAGGTACTCGTTATTGTGATTAGCGGAATAGCCGGCTACCTTGTATATAAGCAGACAAACAGCACAGAACGCTCCACATTGTCCTTCCCTTTATCCCGGAAGTTCGGGGCCATCTGCCTTGGTCTGTTCTTCGGCTTGCTCTTTGCTCTTCCGCTCTTAAGGGAAATGGTTTCATGGAACTGGCTGGCGATGACAGACAGCTTCTATCGGGCAGGTTCATTAGTGTTTGGCGGCGGGCACGTTGTTTTGCCTTTATTAGAAAGAGAATTTGTTCCCGGAGGCTGGCTGAGCGCTGAGCAATTTCTGGCAGGCTACGGAGCGGCCCAAGCTGTTCCTGGACCACTCTTTACTTTTTCAGCCTATATCGGCGCTGTTATTAGCGGCTGGAAAGGCGGATTGATTGCGACATTTGCGATTTTCTTGCCCGCTTTTTTACTTATCCTGGGAACCTTGCCTTTTTGGAATACACTCCGCCGCAACCCGCATGTGCAAGGGGCTCTAATGGGGGTAAATGCGGCTGTAGTTGGCATTTTGATCGCTGCTTTTTATGATCCGATCTGGACAAGCTCCGTATTGAAACCAGCCGATTTTGCTTTTGCGGCTATCCTGTTCAGCATGCTTGCCTATTGGAAGCTCCCGCCTTGGGTTGTTGTGCTGACCGGTGCTGCTGGGGGATTCATCTTCCCTTTCCTGCCAATCTAGTTTTTATCGATAAAAAGAGAAACAACTTATTCAATATTTCAATAGGACTTATGAATTCATCCTTCTCCGTTTAAAGACAAATCAGCTGGGAATGATAGGAGAAAAAGGAGGAATGACATGAAAACGCCTATTTATTTACTTGCAGTTATGACTGTTATGCTGCTGACAGCTGCCGGCTGCGGCTCTAAAAAAGACGAAGCAGCCGAGCCTGCTTCAACAAGTACAGACACAGCTAAAGAACCGGTGATAACAGAGGAAGCAGGAGAACAAGAGGAGAAAGAGAAACCGGTTGATCTGTCCGGCGGCTTGGAAGAAGTATCTATTGCTCTGGAAGAACTGCAAAGCGCTATAGATACCGCCCCCCAGAATGCTGCTCAATTACAAGCTTCCGGAAAAAAAGCAGAGGAAAAATGGGATGCCATTGAAGAACAAGTAGAAGAAGCACATCCAGAGGACTATAAGAATATTGAAGAAAGCCTGTATCCTCTCATTGATGAAACAAAAAAGGATCAGCCCGATGCTGAAAAAATCAAACCCTTACTTACGAAGACGATAGAAAAATTAAACGCGTTCCAAGAAAAAACAGCTTCAAACTCCTAAGTTCTTGCAATATGCTTTGAAAGAGCCTGTTCCCCTTGGGGCAGGCTCTTTTTGCCTTTATCTTTTCTCTTTTTCCAGCCAAGCAGCGAACATCCTTCCGAATCGCCCTGGAGAGAAATTGTTATGCTTCTGCCGTTCATAGTGCATCTTAACAAATTCCATAAACTTTGGAGAAATGGGTTTGGAAGCGATAAGCGGATAATAGAGCTTATAGGCTTCTTTTAAGTGCTCCCATCTCCGGTCACTTCCTGGCTTTACATATTCCGAGACGTCAATCAGCTTAATTCCGCCATCTTGCAGAATAATATTCTTTAAATGAATATCCCGCGGGTTTAAGCCAGTCTGCTCGGCCTCTTCTATTGCCTGATCCACTTGTTCGATGGCTTCGGGAGGAATATAGGTGCCTGTCGCGAGGCAGTCGTATAAATTCATGCCCGGCTCGAAGCTAATCACAATGAATCGGCTTCCTTCCCCATAAAAAACGGGATAGCAGGAAGAGCCGGCCAGCTTCTTATACGCAGCGACTTCATTGACTTTCGTTTGCTCCTTGCCCTCCGCATACACTTTAAATGCATAGCTTGGACTAGACGCATGAACAAATACAGCAGCATCCGTTCCTATGCCTGCACAATGCAATTGGTCAGGCATGTTCCTTATCGTTACCGGCACATTTCCTTCTCCCGCCTGCACCTCAATTTCTTCAATTAATGGTATAGCTTCTTCCCAGTGGAATTCTTTCACAAGATTGCCCCTCTACCCTTTCCTAAGATTGCTAGCTCGCCGCTATCAACTTTTCCCCGTTCTTGCTAAGTATATGCAGCAACTGTTTTCTCTTACCCTCGATCTTGCGACTTTTATTCATCGTTGCCTCTTTCCGGATTATTTAATCATACGGATCATAACGAAAAAGGTTTTAAAAAATTAAATGAACTGGCAGCATATTTAATTATTCTGTGAAGGGGCATGAAAGCCAAAGACCGCCGCAGCACTCAAATATCATGGAGTGCTGCGGCGGTCTGGATGCAAGATTTTTATTCTACTATTTTTGCTTTCTTTTGCTGTTCCTCTGTTAATTTGACTCCAAGAAGATCGGCCGTTTTCTTGTTGACGACCAGCTCCAGATTTTCAGGAACGCCTACCGGAATGTCGCTCGGTTTTTTCCCTTCAAGAATGTCAACAGCCATTTTTCCCGTTGAATAGCCAAGGTCATGGTATTCAAACCCGTAGGAGGCAAATCCGCCGCGCTTGACTGAATCGCTTTCTCCGACAAATGCCGGGATCTTCTTCGCATTGGCCACCGTCAGGACTGATTCAAGAGCAGAAACAACTGTATTGTCTTTCGGAATATACAAAACATCAGCCCGTCCAACCAGCGTTTCGGCTGCCTGCTTGACCTCCGAGCTAGCGGAAACTGTCACTTCCACGGCCTCCATACCATTTTCCTTCAGCGCTTTTTTCGCTTTATCCACGTTGACTACAGAATTTGGCTCGCCTGAATTATAAATAATCCCTACTTTTTTAGCATCAGGGAAAAACTCTTTAATAGAAGCAATTGTGTTTTTAATAGCTTCCGGATGAGTGTCCGATGTGCCTGTGACATTTCCGCCCGGCTCTTCCATGCTTTTGACGAGCTTAGCGCTGACAGGGTCAGTAATCGCCGTAAATAAAACCGGAATATCCTTCGTTGCTTGCAAAGCCGCCTGAGCGCTTGGCGTAGAAATCGCTAAAATTAAATCATTCCCATCATTCACAAGCTTTTGTGCAATGGTCATATTATTATTTACATCCGCTTGCGCATTTTGATAATCAAGCGTTAAGTTCTTTCCTTCTTCATACCCCGCATCCTTCAATGCTTCAATAAATCCTTCTCTCGCTCCATCTAAGGATGGGTGCTCTACCAGTTGGGTGATTCCTACCTTCACATCTTTCTTTTTGGAGGTGCCTTCCCCCTCAGCACCGCCTCCGCTTTCGTTGCCGTCCGAGCTGCACGCTGCTAACACGAGCAGCAAGCCGAGCATAACTCCCAGTAGCCACTTTTTCATTCGTTCTCCTCCTAGACCCTAAAACTGTTTTTATTTTCAAAATATTTTTTATATTACGATAGTACCATGCCTTTACAGAAAGATACAATCATTAATTTAAGAAAGAACCTTCTTTCAAACAGGCTGATCTTCATTCCAGCGGACGCCTTCTGCAGGAGTTGCCGCCTTCATTCCAATCAGCCCAGAAGAAGCAATCTATTTTAGGAGCATATGGGACCTCTCTCTTTTAGGACACAAGCTTCAAACCGACGGCGGCTCCGAGCACGATGGCAATGCAAGCTATTCGCTTCCAGTCTTTGGACTCCCCATATAGCAGCATTCCTAAAATTGCGCCGCCTGAAGCACCGATGCCTGTCCAAATAGCGTAGGCTGTTCCCATGGGCAGTGTCTCCATCGCTAAAGCAAGAAAAAGAAAGCTTGCGCCAAAGCCAGCGGCCATAAGAACGAATGATTGCCAGTTTTTATTTTTATGAAGACTGTTAATCATCGCCACTCCCATCATTTCAAAAATTCCCGCAAGAATAAGATAAAACCAGCTCATGAAGACCTCTCTCCTTCCGTTTCATCTGTCACAAGCTTTAAACCGATCACTCCGATAAGCAGCACAAGGATCAGCACAAGCTTGGCCGCCTTGACGGGTTCGCCAAAAAAGAGAATTTCTGATAAAACCGTGCCAGCTGTTCCTAGTCCGACAAACACAGCGTATACAGTGCCGACCGGCAGCTTATTGCCGGCCGCGATTAATGCATAAAAGCTGATAGCAATAGCGATGGCCGTTCCTGCCCATTCCCATGGACCGTCGGCATGCTTTAAGCCAATTACCCAGAAGACTTCGAAGAAAGCCGCAAAAAATACTTTAACCCATTCTTTCGTCATCCATTTTTCCTCCTTTTGAAAACAAAAAAGCCCGAAAGATTACACAATCTCATTGTGGTAATCTCCCGGGCTTTTATCCCTCCGTGTCACAGAACAGCTCTGTGCGCCTTCTCTCGGACCAGGCCGGAAGCATCCGCGGAACCCTAGAAAGCATAAACTATTCAAGTCGTTATGTTTTTAACTTTAGCAACAAATAATTGGACGGTCAATGATCTTTTTGAAAAGAATCAGGTCGGCTCAGACACCTCTTTCCAATGTCTTTTCTCGTCATCTTCAATGATGCCGAGAGTGACATCGGCCACTTCAGGTTCGCGGAGCAGCCGGTCCATCACCCGGAATTTAATATCATCCGCCTGAGCGAGCGAGAGGCCTTTTCTCAACTCGACAATCCCATCAATGTGATAAATCCGTCCCTCCTGAATCATTCTCATCTTATAAATATCGACAACATCCGGGTCAGCCAGCAGAATGCCAGCCATCTTATTTTCTACCTCCGTGGGCGCAGCGACACCAATCAGTCCGACCATATTGTCATAACCAACACGAAAAGCGACGATGATCATCAATAAACCGATCAATATGGTAATGGCGCCATCCGCTGCCAGAAACCCAAAAAACTGGGTAACAATAATGCCAAGCAAAGCAAGAACTGCTCCCGAGGTGGCCACTAAATCTTCATAAAATACTAACCGTGTAGCAGGAGAAGCCTTTCCTGCATTTTTAAAAGCAGTGACGATAATGTTTCCTTGTTTCTCTGCACGCGCTTCTTCTGCAATCTCCTTCATTGCTTTAACTAAAATAAATCCATCTACGGCAATCGCCGCTGCCAGCACAAATAAATTCAATAGAAAGTCACTTGGCTCAGACGGATGCTTTAACAGCTTCCAGCCTTTCATGATTGTTTCATAAGCCATAATCGTTACGACGATCACTGCTACCATACAAAAAATATTGATCAGCCGTCCAAAGCCGACCGGAAACCGCTTAGATGGCTTCATTTCAGCCAAGGCGCTGCCGAAGTACACAAACCCCTGGTTCACTGCATCGGCCAGCGAATGCATAGCTGAGGCAAACATCGTCCCGCTACCGCTGAATGCAGCGGCAATTCCTTTCAAAATAGCAAGTACTGTATTGCCAATAGCTGCAATGCCTGACGATGTGTTTCCTTTTTTCAATAATTGAATAAAGCCCATGATTCGCCTCCCCGTTTTTTTGTTGCCTTACCCAGGTTTAACCGCAGTTATCCATACAGACGATCCATTTCAGCAGATAGAAAACCAATATAAGAAAACCCGGAGATTAACATTATTATGTTAATCTCCGGGTTTTCTATTCTTCCGCCGATCTAATAAAAAAGCGGAATTCTTACACGGTAAAGCGGCTGACCACGTCCTTCAATTCATGGGCAATACTGTTCATCTGTTCTGTGGATGAGGCCACCCGCGCCGTTTCTCTCTGCTGCTCGGCAGCTGAAGCGCTGACTTGTTCAGCAGAGGCGGCGGTCTCCTCTGAGATAGCCGATATGCTTTGAATAGATTCGACCGCCTTCTCTTTATACTCCACCATTTCATCTAGCTTTGCAGCTAGCCGCGTGACTAATTCACCCAGCTGGTTAGCAAGTTCGGCGTTTTCCTTAAATGAAGATTCTGTATGAAGCACCGATTGGTTTTTAACTTCTACCAATTCAATATTTTTCGTAATCACAGCAACTGTTTGCTTGGACTCCTCCAATATTTCCTGGACGGTTTGTTGAATGACATCCGTTTCTTGGCGAGATTGCTCGGCAAGCTTTCTTACTTCCTCAGCCACAACAGCGAATCCTTTTCCATGTTCTCCCGCCCGCGCCGCTTCGATGCTGGCATTTAAAGCAAGCAAATTGGTCTGTGCTGTAATGCCGTGGATGGAAGCGATCACCATGTCAATATTAGCAATTTTGCCGGATAGTGTCTGAATCTGCTCTTGAACCTTTTCATTCATCCGGTCGGTATCTTGATTGTGCTCCCGCAGCAGCTGCACCTGCGCCAGCCCTTGCTCATTTGATTGGCCAGCTTTTACAGATAACTGATTCATGCTAGCAGAGAGAGCAGCCAATGCATCTATTTGTTCGGCAAGGCCGGCCATTAGCTGATTGGCGTCCTCTGTGTCTATCGACTGCTGAGAAGCGCCTTGGGCAATTTCATCAATAGCCGCCGCCACTTGTTCACTCGCAGCAGAGACCTCTTCAAATGTGTGATGCACCTGACCGGCAGAGTCCTTTAATTGAACAGATGAGTCTTTCACCACATTGATCGCTTCGTTCGTTTTACCGAGCATATCATTAAAGGCCTCTGCGACTAAGCCGATTTCATCCGGACGAATATGCGAGGGATCAATCTTAGTTGTTAAATCACCCGTCGCGGCTTTTTCAATGGCTTCCCTTAAGTACGTTAAAGGCTTTAGCTGCCGATGAATGAACCAGGTTGAAACGACAGCCATTAAAAGAATCATCAAAACAGCTGCGGCAATTGTCAGCCATAACACCGTTTTAAATGTCTGCAAAATACTCGAATTTGGAACAACTGTCTGTACAGACCAGATTTGATTTATTCCTTCAACAGATACCGGAGCAAATGTATTAAACGCCTTTTCCTTGAGCTGCTTGGAATCCACATATAACGTATCGGCTTTGCGCTCGCCTAAGTGGGAGCGGATGGTCTTCCAATCCAACGCCTCTTCTATATTCGTCCCGGTTAGCTTCTCATTAATGCTGTTAGCTACCACCAAGCCTTGATCGGTCACAATGCTGGCATAGCCGCCATCTGGCTTCATGTTTCTTACTAGATCATTTAAGAACTCAATCGAGAAATCCGCTGTCATCACTCCAATAAACTGCTTGTCTTTGGAAAATAACGGAACAGAAATAGTAGTCATGGAGACAGTTTGACCTCCAGCCTCATACTCATAAGGCTCTGTTAAAACCGGTCTTCCTGTTTTCTTAGGAATTAAATACCAGTCGCCCTCTCCTTCCTTTTCATAGCCGTGAATAGCCTCTGTTTGAATGCGGCTTTCTTCTTTATATAAATAGGGGATGAAACGGCGGGTTTGATCGGTTAACTCTTTGTTGACAGTTTTCTCAATCGGAACCGCATTTTCTTCAAAAACGAGACCCATACCGAAAATGTTCGGGTTCTCGGAAAGATTCTTCTCAATCATTCGCAAAGCAGACTGCGCTGTCAGCTTCTTATCATTATGCAAAGCTTCAAACACGCGCTTTGAGGTGAACAGCATGTTACTCGTTTGTTCAAAGCGCTGGCTTAATTCAGCTGCATATAACTTCGCATGTTCACTCGCGTATGCCTCTGAATCTTCTACACTTTTATTGTATAGAATCGTATTTGTGACAAAAGAATACACGACAAAAAGCAATAAAAATAGGCCAACAATCAGTCCGGACAATTTCCAGGCAATACTTTTCGTCTTTCCCATCTGCTTCACTCCTCTTCTTCGGGCTTAATCACGCCGCGTCCCGTTTTTCATTTCTTCATTCATAAGCGTGCTGTCATCAGCTGTTCACTGTGAGTGAAAAAGCGAGATTTCTATTTTTTCTGACAACCCCAAAAACAGCCGTCACTCTTTCACCTGTTTTTTTCTAAGATGTTCTCTAAATTCATCGGCTGTCCATACATAATAGTTAATAGGCGCAAATAGTTTTTTATCATTTCCATGACAAAAAGGCTGGGAACCGGCTCTCTCTCATTCATTTGTAGTAAATTTTTCCTCATATGTTTTTCATTTGGATTATACTATATGAAAAGACCGAGCAGCGAAAGGAGAACGGAATGAAACAACTATTAAAGCGGGGACTTATCATTGCCGTCGGATTATTGGCGGCTGGATGTGCAGCTGGTGAGAAAAAGCAAGCGCCAGCCAGTACGGAATTAACAGTGGCGCCTTACCCCCTCAGCGAGAAAGAGGAAGAATTGATCAGCAAAACAGGGGTCAGCCATATCGAGTTTTTCACATTAGACGGTACATTGAAGAAAGGGGAGGACATTCAGTACACCATCGTTTTGTATGAAAAAGGAAAGTTCAAGCAAAACATGCTCTTCTCCTATGGTGAGACGGAAAACAAATTTAAAGACAAACTGATTTCTTTCGGCATGCGCGATGCGGGCGGGGATCAACAGGCCACCACACTGCTGGAGGGGTCGCCAGACGGCCTGTCCTCCACAGAATTCAGTCATAAAGCAACGGGCTGGACATTCAGCTCCCTGATTCATGAAAAGGTCACATTAAAGAAAAACAAGCCCCTGTACTTGTCAGGCTGGGCCGGCACATCGAAGAGTACAATGCGGAGCCTCAACAGCGAACACGGGGAGCTTCCGGAAGGATTGAAGGAGATGGAAGTAGCCTTGTTGTACAAAATAGAATGGACGGACGCTGAATAAAGAATGGCTGAGCGCTGCTCCTGCTTTTACAAAACATTTTAAAAAGAATGAAACCTTTTTGAAAAAATTACCGTACTATCCTGTATAAGAAGGAGGAGTTTTGATGAATAACCATGAAATTGATTACAAGATTTATGGAGACGATATGCAATTTGTCGAAGTAGAGCTGGACCCAAAAGAAACCGTGATCGCTGAGGCAGGCAGCTTAATGATGATGGAGGATGGGATTGAAATGGAGACTGTCTTCGGTGACGGATCATCTAACCAGGGCAGCGGATTGATGGGGAAACTGCTTGGCGCAGGCAAACGGGTGCTAACCGGGGAAAGCTTGTTCATGACTACGTTTACGAATGAAGGACAAGGAAAGAAGCATGTTTCTTTCGCCTCTCCATACCCGGGCAAAATCATTCCGATGGACTTGAGTGCGCTAAATGGAAAAGTGATCTGTCAAAAGGATGCCTTCCTGGCAGCCGCAAAAGGCGTATCTGTCGGCATTGAGCTGCAGCGCAAACTGGGTGTCGGCTTCTTCGGCGGCGAAGGATTCATTATGCAAAAGCTTGAAGGCGATGGCATGGCATTTGTGCATGCCGGCGGAACGATCCATGAAAAAACATTGGCGCCTGGCGAAGTGCTGCGGATTGATACCGGCTGCCTGGTGGCAATGACAAGAGACGTTCATTATAATATCGAAATGGTAAAAGGTGTAAAAACAGCCTTATTCGGCGGCGAAGGACTTTTCTTGGCGACATTGCGCGGCCCGGGAACCGTGTGGGTGCAATCACTCCCATTCAGCCGTCTGGCCAGCCGTGTCTTTGCCTCTATGCCAGCGACAGGCAAAGGAAAAGACGAAAGCGGAATCGGCGGGCTGTTCAATATGTTCAGCGATAACGATTAAAGAAACACACTGGCAGCGGCTTGTAACTTCTGCAAGCCCGCCAGCGACGAAAAGGGTGTCCAGACAATGTTCCGGACACCCTTTTCACCACTTATTTTGTTCACTGCATGCCACTTTTAATAGCTTTGGCAACGGCCACTGTTCGTTTCGCCTGGTGCTTCACAGCCTCTTCCACATTTTCCTTCATTTTGCCGTCCTGATCGACTGTAACAGAGGTGCCATAAGGGTTGCCGCCAGCAGCAAACACCGCTTCTCCCGTATAGCCGGGTGCTGCGATGATCGCTCCCCAATGATACATCGTCGTATACAATTGCAAAATCGTCTGTTCCTGTCCGCCATGCGGATTTTGCGCTGACGTCATCGCGCTCACCGCCTTGTTTGCCAGCTTCCCTTTCGCCCACGCCCCTCCGGTTGTATCAATAAACTGCTTCACTTGTCCAGGGACATTTCCAAAACGGGTGGGCACACTGAACACAATGGCATCCGCCCAGACAAGATCATCAACGGTTACTTCAGGCACCTCTTTCGTTGCTTCATGGTGAGCTTTCCAGGCTGCATTTGATTCAATGGCCTCCGGCGGCGCAATCTCCGGCACCTTTAGCACTTTTACTTCAGCACCTGCAGCTTTAGCTCCTTCTTCTGCCCATCTGGCCAACTGATAATTGGTGCCTGTCGAGCTGTAATAAACAATGGCTGCTTTTACACTTTCCATTTTGCATCTCCTTTCTATCACGTATTACACATTCATTCTTCACCTGTTTTTCAATATCTATTCTCAAAGTTCCCCCTCTGACTAACAGCTAAACAGCCTCGACTCCAACGATTCAGACGAGAGCCTGACACGCTTGATTGCCAGCTTTTCTTCACGTTGAACAAATCACCTGTTCTATTTCAGTCTATAAAGGAGGGAGGATTGACAGTAAACCGGTGCCGATTAAAAGAGGAAGACCCGAAAGCCTTTGCTTTCGGGTCTTCCTTAATGAGCTTTCCGGCATAAAAGCATGTAAGAGAACACGGCCGCCAAGTGACAGCCGACCATAATGATTCCCATCGGCAAAGTAGTGCTTCCGGCGCCAATACCGGCAAGCGGCGCTGCCAGAGCGCCAAAAATATAAGGCATAAGGCCAAGAAATGCCGATGCGCTGCCAGCTGTTTGTTCCTTATTATTCATTGCTAGCGAAAAGCATGTGGTCGATACGACCCCTACGCTTGACACAGCGAACACGAGCGGAATCAGAACAGCTATTAAATGGGCTTCTATAGCGAGCATCAGCAGCATAAGGGCGCTGCCCCCAAGCGCCATCACAAGTCCGGCCTTCAGTAAAGCGGATTCGCCGATTTTCCCGGCAAGCTGACCGGTTATTTGCGTAGCAACAACAATGCCCAGGCCATTGACCGCAAAGCATAAACTAAAAGCTTGAGGTGATAATCCGAAGAAGTCCTGCAACACAAACGGCGATCCCGCTATATAAGCGAACATGGCCGCCATAACAAATCCTTGCACCAGACAATAGCCCATAAATACTTTGTCTGTCATTAATAATTTAAAAGTAGAGAGGGTTTGTTTGATCCCCCCGGCAGACTGCCGCTCCGCCGCAAGTGTTTCAGGCATGCCGGCAAATACCGCAAACAAAGTAATCGCTCCTACTATCGCAAGCACACCAAATACACCAGGCCAGGACACGAAGGAAAGCAGCTGCCCTCCGATCACCGGTGCCGCGATCGGAGCCACCCCGTTCACCAGCATCGTCAAAGCGAAGAACTTGGTCAGTTCCGATCCAGAATAAAGATCCCGAATCACCGCCCGCGAAATGACGATTCCCGCTGCGGCCGCAGTTCCTTGGACAAACCGCATCGCAATAAGTCCCCAAATGGAAGGCATGATCACACACAAAACAGAAGCGGCCGTAAAAATAACAAGCCCCGCCATCAGCGGCTTCCTTCTCCCATTCGCATCACTTAAAGGCCCCGCGACTACCTGCCCTGCCGCCAGGCCAATTAAAAAGGCGGTCAAGCTAAGCTGAGCAACAGATGCCGATGCATGTAAATCATTCGCCAAAATCGGCAAAGCCGGCAAGTACATATCCACCGATAACGGTCCAAATGCCGACAGCGAACCAAGCAATACAATCATCCATAACCGATTGGGCCGTCTCATAGCCTCTTTCTGCGGCAATGGCTTTAATGCAGATTGTTTCACCCTTTCCCCTCCTTGTCCCTATGATAACGGTTGCGCCATCTATTTTTTTCCATCATACACCATGTCGTTTCTATACACTAGCCGTCCCAACAAGGATTCATCCTTTCTGCCTAAATTTAGAATAGTGTATAATAGGAACCGATAGAAAGAGACATAGGGGATGAGAAAATGAAAACCATCGCGGATATTGCGAAGCTTGCCGGCGTAGCAAAAAGCACTGTATCCCGGTACTTAAACGGCGGTTCTGTCAGCGAACAAATGAAAAAAAGGCTCGAAGCGATTATTGAGGAAACAGGCTACACACCTAACACCTTTGCCCAAAGCTTAAAGGCAAAGAAAACCAATATGATCGGCACGATCGTCCCCGGCCTCGACTCATACGAAACGTCACAAATTCTGGCTGGCATTGACAATGAATTACGCAAGTGGAATAGCCACATGCTGGTGTCAAACACCAATCAAAATCTGGCCCGCGAGCTTGAACTTATTTATAGGCTGGCAAAGCAAAAGGTTGCCGGCATTATTTTACTGGCTACGGAAATTACAGAGGCGCACTTGCAGGCCTTTGAGGAAATCGCTATCCCTGTCCTCCTTGTCGGCCAGCAGCACGAAGAAGTGCACAGTCTCGTTCACAATGATGAAGAAGCCGGCTACGCCATCGGAAAATACATTATTGAACAGGGCCATAGGCGTCTGGCGTTTCTGGGAGTCAGCGAACAAAATATCGCCATCGGCATCAATAGAAAAGAAGGTTTTAAGCGGGCAGTAAGAGAAGCGAACGGCTGTGAAGTGCATTTTTTCGAAACCGGCTTTACGATGAAAGAAGCAGCCGAAGGCGCACTTGCGGTTTTTGAAGGCTACTTTCCTTCTGCTCTAATTTGTGCAACAGACGACATCGCCATCGGTGCGGTCAAAGCTGCCTACCAAAAGGGGATGCATGTCCCGGCTAACATCTCAGTCACCGGATTTGGCGGCTACAGCATTACCGAGATGATGAATCCCGCTTTAACAACAGTGAAGCTCCATTTCATCGAAGCCGGTGAAAAAGCTGCCCGTCACATAATCAAATTGGCCAATGGGGAAGACATCCCCAAGCTCATTTATTCAGGCTTTGAAATTATCGCAAGAGAAAGTGTCGACAAGCGCTTTGCCCCTGGCTGATTGCTATATTCATCTCATGTATAGCAGAAGAGAGGACAACTAGTTGATTAGCAAAGAGTTTCCCTCCCCTTTCAGCCAGCCGGGGCATATTTTTATCCTTCTTTTCGGAACCGGTTCCTTAATTTTGGAACAAAAATCGATTTTTTATCCATTTTTACAGAACCGGTTCCAAACACAGTCATAACAAGGCTTTTCGCGTGTACCGAATTCCTTTATTCTTTTCTCTCCTCCCCGTTATCAAGCTGGCGAACCAAACTAGCCAGGCAGCTCTTAGCGTTTGTTTAACACGATTCGACAAGTCTATTACGTTGATTTCTATTTTAAAATATTAATCACTATACCTTCCAGCAATCCTTATTCATTTTTTATGCATATATTATGAATGACAGTGCATAAAAAATGAATAAATCATACATATCCTGAACTGACTTCCAGCCGATTTGTTCGCTTTTCAGCCCTTCCTTTTGAAAAAAAACCGGGAAATAACTCGTTGTTTTCTTCAGCCAGACAACCCTTTGTGCAGATTTCCTTTTCGTTTTTTCGCAAAAAATCTTTGCGCTGAACTTATAATTCGACTTTTTTCCGCTTTTATTTTTGGCTCCTTCATCCAAAAAATAGCCGTTGGCCGTCACTGCATAGATGACGGCCAACGGCTATTTTATTCAGATGCTGTTCTCTTTAAAGGACACGAGGCTCCCTAATGAAAGGAATGATAAGAACTAAGACCATAACCATTTCTATTTTTTAAGAGGCGTCCAGAAAGCTGTTCACTGCACAGCTTTCCGGAGATTTAGTCAAATAAGGATCATTGGATCATTTCCGGCAGCACATCGGTATGTACGGGCTCAAACTCTTCAGACTATCTCGGTCTCTCCAATGAAAATATATCTCCAATCTTTGCATAGTCAGCTCCTGCTAACCGGCTGACAGCCTGTAATTCACTGTAATCAATTTTGCCATCCTTATAAACGCGCTCGTCAAAATGAAAGAACACAATTTTTCCGATCAAAAGATCGGTCGAAGGAGACTCCCCTCCTCCCAGCTCCAACGCGTGCTCCAGCACGCATTCCATACGGATACGGGCTTCCTTCACACCAGGGACAGAGATTTTTTCGCTCTTTTCTAACGTTAAACGGGCCCGTTCAATTTCGCTTTCATCAGGCGGAAGTGCCGCGGCTGTCTCATTGACTTTCTCGACATTGCTTTCATCCACAATATGAACGACAAACTCCTTAAATTGAACCGCATTGCGGGCTGTATCCTTTTGCTTTGTTCCCGTTCTTTGAACAGCAAGAGAGAGAAGCGGCGGATTGGCCGACACAATATTAAAATAACTGAATGGCGCGCCATTAATTTCTCCGCTCTCCGTTTTTGTTGTCACAAATGCAATCGGCCTGGGGATAATGCTCCCAATTAACAACTTGTAATTCTCTTTTACGCTATTGGCTGCTGGATCAACTGAAATCAAGCTCTTCACTCCCTGTCCTATTTTTAAAACATTATTTTTTTTCTGACTGGCGGTTGACTCTGCCGTTACGTCATACTTTATATTACATCTATAGGGGAGGCAATCAGGAATGACGATGAAAATTAAAGAAGTCGCTGATATTGCAGGCATCAGCGTGCGCACACTGCACTATTATGATCAGATTGGCTTGCTGCGCCCGACTAGCACCACCGAAGCAGGCTATCGATTGTATACGGATGAAGATCTCGAAGCCCTGCAGCAAATTTTATTTTTCAAAGAGCTTGGCTTCCCGCTGAAGAAAATCAAAGAAATTATTGAAAGTCCCTCATTTAACCGCCAGGAAGCACTGGAGCTCCATCAAAAAATGCTGCTTGAAAAACGGCGGCGGCTCGACCAAATGATCGCTACAGTAGCGAAAACCATTCAACATATGAAAGGAGACATTCACATGACGAACAAAGAAAAATTTGCAGGCTTTGACTTTAGCCAAAATCCTTTTGAACAGGAGGCGCGGGAACGCTGGGGAAATGAAGCGGTAGAGGCATCAAACGCTAAGCTGGCGAGCCTGTCCAAAGACGAAAAAGACGGCTTCGCTGAGGAAATGAATGCGCTCTATGCGAGGCTTGCGGCTTTGCGCCACACTTCTCCTCACTCCGATGAAGCACAAGCGGCTATTAAAGAATGGTATGTGCTTTTAAATCGAATGGGGAACTATTCTCTCGATGCCTTTAAAGGATTGGGACAGCTGTATATCAGCGACGAACGCTTCACAAAGAATATTGACCAGTTCGGTGAAGGACTTGCGCAGTTTATGTGCGAGGCAATGAGCATTTACACAGACGCTCATAAGAAATAGGCTATATGCGAAGAGCGCAGCATCCAGACCGGTGCTGCGCTGCTTTTATGGATACTCTCCCTTTAGCGATTGAACAACCGGCCGAAAAATCCTTTTCGTTCTCTGGCTTCCGGCTCAGGGGAAGGCTCCTCGGCAATGGCAGCGGCAGCTTCTCCTGACCCTGCCATTTGTGCTAATAGGCCTTTCTGTCCCGCCTCCTTTATCCAGCTTGGAAATTCATTCAAGAGCGCATCGTACAGTTCGTCATCTGAGATTTTATCAATTTCCTCAATGTGAATGAAATGAGCGTTATCTGTCACTCGCCCTTCCAGCTCATCCAGCTTTTTCAGGAAATCGAAGTTGCCATTCCCAACACCGACAAATTGCCAAAATAAAGGCTTGTCTGCTGAACTTTCAATCAGTGACTTAATATTTTTCCGGCAGCCGCCGTCATTAATGAAGACGATAAAAGCCGGCTCTTCCGCTGGATCTTCCTGTAAATACTTTGTTAATACATCTTTCATAACCGGCAATTCATCATTTCTTCCAAATTTATGAACAGCCTCGTTTTGCAAAATCTTCCGGTCTACATATCCTTCGAAATCCTTCTCTGTCACCGGGTCAAGCCGGGAAAATTCGTTGTCATATACCCAAATATCAAGCATCCCGTCGTCATCGAATTCCGTCGCTACAGCTAAAATCCGTTCCACTACTTTCTGGACGGTTCCACTTTTATAAAGCGTTCTCATGGAGCCGGTAATATCGAGTACTAAACCGACACGGGCTTTTACCGCTGTTAATTGCTTTTTTTCAAGAACAACTTTCAAACTCTTTTTTTGCAAATCAATGGTTCCCATTTCGCTTCTCCACCTTTCAATTTGTCATTTCTGCTATAATTGTACAGAATATTCCAGATGATGAAAACGAATAGTTTTTATAAAAGAAGGAACATTTGCTATCGCGCTGAAAAATTGTTTAAATAATAATTGTATGTTTTAGGGTGAAACTATTTTATAAAAGGCGGTAAAAACATTGATTACCACAAAACCATATCGAGTTTTATTATATTACCATTATGTTTCGATAGATCATCCGGAAGAATATGCAGCTCAGCACTTGCAACTTTGCCAAGAGCTTGGGCTGAAGGGGCGCATCTTAGTTTCTGATGAAGGGATTAACGGCACCGTATCCGGCACAGTGGAACAAACGGAAAAGTACATGATCGAGATGAAGAAAGATCCCCGCTTCGCTGACATGGTATACAAAATTGACGAAGCGGAAGGCCATGCATTTAAAAAAATGCACGTGCGTCCGAAAAAGGAGCTTGTCACTTTACGGCTCGAAGACGATGTTAATCCGTTAGAGCTTACCGGCAAATACCTGGAACCTAAAGAGTTTTTTGAGCGGATGCAGCAGGAGGACACGGTGATTCTGGATGCCCGCAATGACTATGAATATGACCTCGGGCATTTTCGCGGAGCTATCAAGCCGGACATTAAAAGCTTCAGGGAGCTGCCGGACTGGGTGCGCGAAAATAAAGAAAAGCTGGAGGGCAAGAAAATTTTAACGTATTGCACCGGGGGCGTCCGCTGTGAGAAGTTTTCCGGCTGGCTGCTAAAGGAAGGGTTTGAAGACGTGTCCCAGCTGCACGGCGGCATTGTCACGTACGGCAAAGACCCTGATGTTCAAGGTGAATTATGGGACGGGCAATGCTATGTATTTGATGAGCGCATCAGTGTTCCTGTCAATCAGAAAGAGCATGTCATTGTCGGCCGGGATTACTTTTCCGGCGAGCCGTGCGAACGCTATGTAAACTGTGCCAACCCGGAATGCAACAAAAAGATTTTGACCTCAGAAGAAAATGAACATAACTATTTGCGCAGCTGTTCCCATGAATGCCGCGTGCATCCGCGAAATAGATACGTGGCTGAACATGGAATTTCTGAAGAAGAGTGGCAGGAAAGAGCCAAACAGCTCCAGAAGCAGCAATAAATCCAGAAAGACCCCTTCCATTTTTTGAAGGGGTCTTTTGTGAATACTCACTTTTCTGCTTACAATTCTATATTCTTTGTAAAATGTTTTTCCGAAATAACATCTATAAAAATGATAGAGCCTGATTAGCCGCTCACTTTCAGAAGTAAACCTTTACTGCTCTTATTCAATGCTTCATGATGAATATAAAGAAACGGGAATTTCTTTTACCCCGCGGACAATCATTCCCGGCCTCCACTCTAATTCAGCTGGATCGATACTTAACTTCATTGCCGGAAAACGCCGCATCAAGCTGCTAATGGCAATCTCTCCTTCCATTCGGGCCAGCGGGGCGCCAAGACAGTGATGAATTCCTGTACCAAACGCCAAATGCGGACTCTTCTCCCTCGTAATATCGAGCAGGTCAGGGTTCTCAAACTGCAAAGGATCATGGTTAGCAGAATTAAGGGCAACAATGACGATGTCGCCTCTTTTCATCGCCTTCCCCTTGAATTCAAAATCTTCTCCTGCCCAGCGGGAGGTGCTGAATTCAACCGGACCCTCAAAGCGCAGCAGTTCTTCAATAGCCGACTGAATCAGCTCTGGATGGCTCTGCAGCTTCTTGAATTGATCAGGATGCTGCAAAAGAGAAAGCATGCCATTCCCAATTAAGTTCACCGTCGTTTCATGGCCGGCGATAATAAGCAGCGAGACCACGCCATACAATTCTCTTTCCGTCAGTTGATCGCCCTTCTCCTCTGCTTGAATAAGCTGACTGATTAAATCATCCCCTGGATTCTCCTGGGTTTTGGCAAACCAGTCGCCGAGGTACCCGGTAAATTCATTCATATGTTCATAAATCCGCTCCGCATTTTCACCGTTTGACCCTTCGATTAAGGAGTTGGACCAAATCCGGAACTTATCGCGGTCTGCCGATGGAACGCCAAGCATTTCACAAATAACGATAATTGGCAGCGGAAAAGCAACGTCATCAATTAAGTTCATGTGCGGCCTTTCAGCTGCCTTCTCCAAAAGCTCATCAGTAATCTCTTGAATGCGCCCTCTCATGCCTGCAATCATCTTCGGTGTAAACGCCTTTTGAACAAGCCCGCGCAGCCGTTTATGATCAGGCGGATCAGAAAAAAGCATATTTTCAGTAAACACGCTGCGATGGCCCATTTGGTCGCCAAACAGCTTGGAAAAGTCCTTGATCATCCGCTGGTCTTTTAAAGCCTCTACTGCTGCTTCATACGTGGTAATCATCCATCCGCGCTGCCCGTCAGGCAAAGTTATCGGGTATACGGGATCTGTTTCTCTTAGTTTTTCATAGGCAGGGTAGGGATTTTTCGCGAATTCCTTTGTAAATAGAGCCAAACCGCCATTGTTTTCAGAATCATTCATCGGTGAGAAACCTGCTCCCTCCACAATAAATTTCAGTTTTTACAGAAAATAACTGATTTCCTAAAGAATAACACAATCAGGGGAACCGATCCAAACGTAAAGATTGAACAGCCGACTGATTATTACTATAGCGAAAAAACAAAAAACTTTGCCATTGAAGACAAAGTTTCCGCATCTAATTAATAGGCTCTTCGGCGTATTTCCATCACAAGCAAAACAGCTGCCGCTACAAACACAATCATCGCAACTATTACAGCCGCCGTTGAAATAGTAGACATAAATACGATCAAACTAGCCGCTTGCAGGAATGCAACCGTCAGTCCGACCATAAATCCCGTCTTGTCCTTTTTGCGGCCGGCTACAAACATTTGCAGAGTAATCAGGTTCATGAGAAGAAACAGGCCAATCAGCTTCATAAAGGAAACAGAAAAGATACCGGCATCGGCCTCTGCGCCGTACAATATAAATGCCGCAATCGGGAGAGCAGACAGATTCGTAACAAGAAACGCCAGCCCCCACACAATCCAAAACCACACTTTATTCATGACAAAACTCCTCTTTTTATGCTGCCAGGGATAAAACTCCTCTTGCTTATTTTGAATTATTTACCGGTAAGACTCAATAGTTAAGTATGGAAATATTTAAAAAGATACAGGCTGCCTTGACAAAACTTTAGACGAAAAGAAGAATAGTAGAAAGGACATCGAGATAGGAGCGGCTGAACATATGCGTGTGTTTGTTTATCTAATTATTTTCTTTTCATTTTTTGATTTATTTACCCAGCTGCCAATCATCAGCCCCTTAGCGGCGTCTCTCGGCGCTACGCCGTTTTTGACAGGGCTTGCTGTTGGCATGTATTCGTTTTCTAATACCATCGGCAATATTCTCTCCGGGTTTCTTACCGACAAAAAAGGAGCGTTCCAGGTTCTATTAGCCGGACTGCTGTTAACAAGCGGGGCTTTGTTTCTCTATCATCTGGCGGCGGATGCCTGGTCGCTGCTTGCTATCCGCTTTTTACACGGACTGCTTGCGGGCTTTATTGTGCCTGCCGCGTTCACTTATTTAGCTAATGAGGCAGAGGAAGAAAAAAAAGGAAAAGGCGCTGCCATCTCCGGAGCGTTCGTCGGGTTGGCAGCCATTATCGGACCGGCCTTCAGCGGCATTGTCGCCAGCAGAACAAGCGAAACAACGGTCTTAACAATTACAGGCGCCGCTCTGCTTCTATTAGGCGTGCTCACTTTGTTCTTGCTGCGTACGAGCTTGGCAGCCAACCAAAGCGAGGAACCGAGCGAACAAATGACAGTTCGGGATTTTTTCAAAAGCACAGAAGTAGTCAAAGCATTTATCGGCGCCTTTTTGCTTATGTTTTCCCAAGGCGTGCTCGCATACATGCTTCCATTAAAAGTGATTCTTCTCGGCAATGATGCCCAGACGAGCGGCATGCTGTTGAGTGTCTTTGGCATCGTTGCGGTCATGATCTTTTTGTTGCCGACAAACAGAATCTTTGACCGGGTCAAAGCCACCTCCACTTTAGCTTTTGGAATGACGATGATGGGACTCAGCCTTGCTTTAGCCAGCCAAATGGAAGAGGTTTCACTGCTCTATCTATGTATGGCCTTGTACGGCATCGGCTTTGCCTTCTTATTCCCTTCTCTCAATTCCTTGCTCGTCGGTGCGGTTGCCCCTTCCCACCGCGGCAAAGCTTATGGATATTTTTATGCATTCTTTTCATTCGGCGTTGTAGCCGGGTCGGGCGTGACCGGCCTTCTTGCCTTTACAGTGAACCAAGGCTTTCTATTTACAGGCATCTTATTAGTGCTTGCAGCCGTCGGCAGTCTGCTCAAAGAGCCGCCGGTCATGAAGGAAAATCAATAAAAAATACAGTTGCTGATATTTCAGGGCTGTCCTAAAGGGTCATGAACAATGACTTTTCGGGCCGGTCCTTTTTCTTTTCGGAAACAGCCGACCTCCATTCCGGCGGACGCTGTCCCTCTTCACCATGTCCCTTGGCACGTCGCTCCAGGGCTTTAAATGAAAAATCAAAAAGAGCTCGGAATAAAGTCATTCCGAACCCCTTGGTCGATCAGCTGCACAGCCCTGTGCATGCCAAGGCTGTTTGCTTCACCTATTTTACTTCTTCTCCGACGATTTTCGCCTCTAGCTCTAACTCTACTCCAAATGTTTCCTTGACTTTCTTGCGGACCATTTCAATCGTGGCAATATAATCAGCCGCTGTTGCATTGTTTTTATTAATAATAAACCCCGCATGCTTCGTTGACACTTCCGCACCGCCGACTCCTTTTCCTTGCAGGCCGCTGTCCTGGATCAGCTTCCCGGCGAAATAGCCCGGCGGCCGCTTAAAGACACTTCCCACAGACGGATACTCAAGCGGCTGCTTTGATTCTCTTTGGAATGTCAAATCAGCCATTTTTTCTTTAATTGCAGCCTGGTCGCCTGCTTCAAGCGCAAAAGCCGCTTCGAGAACAATGTCTTTATTTTTGCTGATAATACTTGTGCGGTAGCCAAGCTCCAGCTCCTCTTTCTTTAAGGTGCGCAGCTCACCCTGTTGGGTCACTACTTTTACATGGTCGATAACATCCTTGACCTCGCCGCCGTAAGCACCGGCATTCATAACCATCGCTCCGCCGATTGATCCCGGAATGCCGCAAGCAAATTCCAAGCCCGTTAAACTATTCTCGCATGCTAAACGGGAAGCGTCCTTAATGTTGGCCCCTCCTTGAGCAATGAGTTGATTCCCCTCAACCCGCAGCCCTGCCAAATGTTTAAATTGCATCACAATCCCGCGAATGCCGCCGTCCAAAACGATCACATTTGATCCATTTCCCAGCAGGGTAAAGGGCAGCTGATGCGCTTCTTTTAAGCGAATGACTTGGGCGACCGCTTCATATGTTTCAGGCATGACCAGAAAGTCTGCCTTGCCGCCGATTTTTACTAGCGTATGATCTTTCAGGGGCTCGTCACGCAGGACGTTCTTCTCGCCGCAAATAGCAACCAGTTCTTTATAAATCTCTTCATTCCGCATATGTTCATACCTCATTACGTTTATCGTATTATTAAAAAATCTGGTGGAAGAACTATTCTTCCCTTTTCCATTCTAGCCAAAAAAAACAGTTTTGGAAAGGGAGACCGCCTATCTGCTCCGATCAGCTCCTTTCTTCATTTATCGATCTATTGTCTGGCCTTGTTCATTTTTGGCTGGTTGAATAGAGCAAAAAAGAGAAGGTCACTTATACTATATATTGAATGATGAATGGCTTCATGACTCTTTTGTGCCGTGTTCTTCTCCTGCGCCCTCTCCCTTCGCCAAACAGTCAAATTGCTTCCAGTCTACGCGCCCGTCTTTCGTAAACGCAATACCTTCTGTTTCCAGCAAGCTTCGCTGCCATTGGCGGGAATCAGCATCCGGCACAGCGATTTCCCCTTTTGCATTCACGACCCGATGCCACGGCAGCTGATATTTCCGGCTCATAGAATGCAGAATGCGCACCACTTGCCGAGCAGCACGCGGGCTGCCCGCCATGCGCGCCACCTGGCCGTAGGTGACAACACATCCGGAAGGAATTTCCTTTAAGATACGAATTACTTCCGCGGTAAACGGTGTTAATTGCTCATTCTTTCCCAAAAAGACACCCCCATACATCTATTTCTTTTAATGAACAAACAACTCCTTCCGAGGAAACTTTCTTCGCCAGATCAACGGCTTATTTCCCAAGAAATCATTTGATCTCCAACCTTGGAGCTATTTTTATTTTTTGATGCCCGCCTTGTTCATAATAGGGTAAAGGAAAAAAGGTGGCTGCAGACAATATCTCTTTTCTTGGCAAGTCGACCGCAAGAAATAGAGTATCTGTCCACTAGTCTGAAGAAGGAGTGGTTTTAGTGAAACAAATATTGCGGCTTTTATATGGAGCAGGATTTCTTGCTGCGGGTATCCTTCATTTTACGCGCACAGCAGGATTCCAAACGATCATTCCCCGTCAAATTCCCTTTAAAAAAGAAATTGTGTGGATCACTGGTGTCATGGAAATCTTGTTCGGCGGTTTGCTTCTTATCAACAAGGGCGTCAACTTTGTTGCAAGGCTGCTGCCGTCCTTCTTAACGGCTGTATTTCCGGCCAACCTTTATATGGCAGCGAAAAATGTGCCGCTCAATGGCAAGCAATTGCCGAAGCCGCTGTTGTGGGGACGTTTGCCCTTGCAATGGGCATTGATCAAAGGAGCGAAAAAATTGGAGCGCTAGCTCGGCGGATTCAGGGGATGCAGCCGCCCTTTAAAAAGGCCTTATGCTTCCCCTTCCTCCTTCATCAAGGGACGAGCGGGTTTTGATAAATATAAAAGCTGTGCCCATTGCTCCTTTTCCTTGTAATACTCGGCATACTCACTTTTCTGGAGGGGCAAACAATCCGGATGGGTATCATGGAAAGGAAGAGCTGCCGGAACAGGGAAATAGTCCGCTTCCTGCTTGCAATGAGGACAAGGGAGTGAAGGGCTTCCTGCTGGACGTTCGCTTAGGAGCAAGCTGCAGCGAGCCAGCTCGCGTTGATATATTCGGCTTAACCGCCCGCAATGACTGCATTCACCGAGTTGATTCAGCTCCGCCAATTTCTTTTTTTCTTCTTCTTTAACGTCTATATGCTTCATTAAGCGCTCAAGCAATCGATAAACCAAAAAACCGGCTATCGGCATTCCAATTAAGCAGACTAAAAGTGTCAGGAACTGGTTCAACTTGATCGTCTCCTTCTTTGACCCTGCAGAATTTCAGCAAATTAGCTTTGTTCAGATTCTCTCTCATCATATCACATTCACACTTTTTGAAAGAGGCAGGATCTAACCGAAAAAGCTGCCGGTTCTGCGAAAGAACTGGCAGCTTTTTCGGTTTCAAGCGAGGTCAGACACCCTTTTTTTGAGACGTTCAGCAGTAATTGGGTGAAGGGCGCGATTCATCCTTTCCATATCCTCCGAGAATACTCGATCCTTCTTTATACTTGGCACGATGCTGCGCAGCTGTTCCCATTTAGCGCGAAGCTTCGGGGAGGATTTTTCTATTCCTCTGTATTCTAATGCCTGCATGGCACAAATACACTCAATCGCCAGTACGCGTCGGGCGTTTTGGATAATCAAACCGGCGTGGCGGGCAGCGATCGTTCCCATGCTTACATGGTCTTCCTGGTTAGCCGAGGAAGGGATCGAATCAACGCTTGCCGGATGAGCTAAAGTTTTATTTTCCGATACAAGAGAAGCAGCGGCATACTGCATAATCATCGCACCGGACTGCAGACCGGGGGCCGGGCTTAAGAATGGGGGCAGATCATTTAACTGCGGATTCACAAGCCTCTCAATCCGCCGCTCAGAAATATTAGCCAGTTCGGCTACGGCTATTTTCATAAAATCCATTGCCAGGGCAATCGGCTGGCCATGGAAATTGCCGCCTGAAATCACAAGGGCGCCTCCTTCAAAAATAAGCGGGTTATCGGTGGCCGCATTGATTTCAATTTCCAGCTTCTCCTTCACATAATCCAGCGCCTGCCAGGAAGCGCCATGCACTTGGGGAATACAGCGGATAGAATAGGCATCCTGCACCCGCTTTTCTCCCTGGCGTGTGATAAGTCCGCTGCCCTCCAGCCATTCGCTGATGCGCTGAGCGACAGCAAGCTGCTGCGGATAACCTCTGGCTTCATGGATAGCCGGATGAAACGCATCAATAATTCCTTCGAGCCCTTCCATCGTCAAAGCAGCAATCCATTCACTGTCATAGGCCAGCTGCTCTGCTTCCAAATAGTTGACAACTCCCATCGCGGTCATCGCTTGTGTGCCGTTAATAAGAGCCAGCCCTTCTTTTGCCTGCAAAACAATCGGCTCAATTCCTTTTTCCTGAAGCACAGATGCACACTCTATCGGTTCGCCGTTCTCCCCATGCACCTTGCCTTCACCGATCAACACAAGGGCAAGGTGCGAAAGCGGGGCCAAATCCCCCGATGCTCCGAGCGAGCCTTGCTGGGGAATGTACGGATGCACAGCTTCATTGATCAGCGCTGCCAACGTTTCCACTACTGCCGGGCGAACGCCGGAAAAACCTTTCAACAAAGCATTTAAGCGCAGCACCATCATGGCGCGAGAAACAACTTCAGGAAAGGGATGTCCGATTCCGCAGGCATGCGAGCGGATTAAATTGAGCTGCAGCTCCTGGACATCTTCTTCGTTGATGACTACATCACTGAATTTTCCAAAGCCTGTTGTAATGCCATAGATGGTCTTTTTCTCTTTAACAATTTGTTCCACTGCCCGCCGGCTTTTGAGTACCCGTTCCATACTCTCCTTGGAAATAACAACTTTCTCTTGCTCAAAGCAAATTCGTTTTACCTGTTCAACCGTTAAAGATCCTCCCGTTAACTCAACCATTTCCTGCTCCCCCTTTTTTCTGTGTAAATCTGTTGCCTGAAACGCCGGTCTTGCCGCTTTGTTTCTGACAATAGAAAAGGAGGCGATAATGGCCTATTTAAATAAGCCATCATCACCTCCTAACATCTCGTTACTATAGGTCATGATTTATTCTATTCAGTTGACTCGTTGCTTGATACGGCCGGCATTCAAGGTCGATGCAACTAGTTGCCCGCATCGCTGCCTCTATAGGCGGCCTCTGTTATAAGCTCTTTAAATATGATTAACGCCGAGACCAAGCGCCTCATGCTCCAATCCTTTTACTGGTGCGCCGATCGTCCCATAAAAAGCAACCGCCAGCCATTCTCCCTCGCCTGCTTCTTTGTACGGCTTTCCCCGCACCACAGCAAAGCGGAGCCCTACGGTTCTCATCATCTCGCCTATGGCCAGCTGCCCTCTCGTCACTCCTTCAAGCGCTTCAAGAATAGCATGATACAAGGCATGCGTCTCCCTGTATCTATTCTCTTCAATGAGCTGATGCCTTTTCACCGCTGTCTCTACAGCTGAAATCACCTTCTGTGTGTTCATGGAGCCTACTTTGCCCTGACAGAAGGATACTTGATCAAGCAGCTCGTCAAACAAGCGGCACTCCTCATCGCTTAACATGGCCAGCAAGGTGGCAATTTTGCCGATTTTTATTGTCTGTGACATATAACCACCACCAAAGTCTGAAAATAAAAAACTTTCATTACTTATACTTATTATAATCGCAGCTGAAAATACTCGTCAATTATTATTTGGAAAATTTTAGTATATTACCATGTTATCAGAGTAAAGAGCTTTGCCTAAGATCAAAAAACAGTTAAGGGAAGGCAGCCTCAATAGGCACGCCTTCCCTTCGTCTTTCTCTTCTCACAGATTGAGCCGATGCCATTACCATACATTCGGCTTCACGGTCATAAACCAGAGCATGAGCAACAATAAAAAAATATATATCCACACAGAACGGTGAAGCTTGTCCATAAGCACTTGTTTATTTACACCGGGCGCCTCAAATCTTCGCAATGTCGGTGAAAACGCCCGGGCGAGAAAAAATACCGAGCTGAACATTATGATCACTGTCATGACCACCCAGGATGTCATCCACGGCCACGGCCCATCTATAAGAAGCAAAATACCGGAGGCCACCAACACATGGCCCGCGTGCTTCACCACTCTGACAGAGACAGTGAATACATGAATATAAGCCCGTTGCGCCTCGGCTCCGGCTGCCCGCATTTTTTTCATCACTGCGAGCAGCACGAAAAACGGGCCGATTGACGCAACGGCGCTAACAATATGTGTATACACAAGAAGTTGATAATACATAGTCCGTCCTTACTGTTACGTTATTTCTTTACAGGCTGAAATTCATGCACCCATACTTTCATGCTGGGCAGCCAAGGCATGCCCGGATGTATGGATAGAATCGATTCCTTATATTTTTCCAAGCTTTCATATCCCTCTTGCTTCGCTTGCTCATCGGTCAGCTCGCCAAGCGACTGGGAATATACACGCTCTACGACAAAGTCTTTCCCTTGCAGCGTCATAATCTCGCCAATATCAGCGTATCTTCCATTGCGGCGCGTAGCCGTTTTGTGTCCGTTAAGCACCTTTTCAACATCTGCCGGAAGCGTCACTAAACGTTCAATCGTGCATGTTTTCGGAGGCAAATTAGTATTGTCCTTCTCGTTCGTCATCGGCAAAACCCACCTTTGCTAATAGAATTCCATTTCATTATACTCCATCTGCAGACAGCCGCAAAAACATCAGACTTCCCTGAGAGAAAGAGAGCAGCGCGCATCTTTTTATCATTTTCGTGCATAAATTGGCCTGGATCGCGCATAAATCCAGCTTATCCGCGCATAAAATGACCAATTCCGCTTATAAAAGAAGCCGGAACGCTCAATAGCCGGTATTAGAGATTGCTCATTCCCCAAATAAAGGCTCCCCTAGTTTTCTTTTCTATATTTTGTTGTTAAACTAATTAAGCTGGCTCATTTATTGTATTCATACTTACTTCCCAGCATCACTTCTAAACAGCATGTTTGATTATTTAACAAAATTGGAGGAATGGTCATGCCGGAAACGAAAAAAGCCTTGCCTATTTTATTTATTGTCATGTTTCTTGTTATGGTCGGCTTCGGGATCATTATTCCTGTGCTGCCGTTTTACGCCGAAAACATCGGCGCTTCGCCTACACAGCTCGGCCTCCTTATGGCTGTCTATTCATTAATGCAGCTGCTGTTCGCGCCGATGTGGGGCCGGGTATCTGACCGTATTGGCAGAAAACCGGTTATCATGATTGGAATTTTCGGCCTTGCCCTTTCTTTTTTCCTGATGGGGATTTCTTCTTCGCTATGGATGCTGTTTGCAGCAAGGATTATTGGCGGTATCTTATCTGCTGCCAATATGCCTACAGTAATGGCCTATGCGGCTGACATCACTACGCCGGAGGAACGCGGCAAAGGGATGGGAGTGATCGGCGCAGCTACCGGGCTCGGCTTCATTTTCGGCCCGGCTATCGGCGGAGTGTTCTCAAAAGAAAGCTTGAGCATGCCTTTTTATATTGCTGGAGCGTCTTCATTGTTCACTTTCTTTCTCGTTCTCTTCGTGCTGAAAGAATCATTGGCACCTGAAAACCGGCACGGGACACACAGCGAAAGGGAACCGCTTCGCCGGGCCATGCGCGGTCCTGTCTCTATCCTGTTGGTGCTGCAGTTATTCATTTCGTTGTCATTATCTGGCCTAGAGGCGACGTTTGCTTACTATGGCGCCAAAAAAGCCGGGCTTGAAAGCGTCAATTTAGGCTATATCTTTATGATTATGGGCTTTGCCAGCGCAATTGTGCAGGGAGGGCTCGTTGGCAGACTGACGAAGAAGTTCAGTGAAGGATTCGTCATTCAGCTGGGCATCGCGATTTCAGCAATTGGCTTCGGCCTGATCCTGCTCACTAACAATTTTGCCACTGCCGCTATTTTCCTTACGATCTTCGGAATTGGCAACGGCATGATTCGTCCGGGAGTCTCTGCCCTGCTGACAAAAACAGCAAAGAGCGGACATGGCAGTGCGACAGGCCTGCTGTCATCCTTTGATTCACTTGGCCGGATCGCCGGCCCTCCGTTAGGCGGCTGGCTGTTCTC
Source organism: Pseudobacillus badius (assembly GCF_002189605.1). Lineage (NCBI taxonomy): Bacteria > Bacillati > Bacillota > Bacilli > Caryophanales > Bacillaceae > Pseudobacillus > Pseudobacillus badius. The sequence goes on along the minus strand of NZ_MWMM01000005.1, from coordinate 53,152 downwards.
GCTCGCGATCGGTCTGCCATATATTTCTGGCATTCTCTTGTCTATTATCGCTTTTATGTTATATCGCTTCTACACTAGCCAGTCGAGAAAGATGGCCCATTAAAAAATAAAAAAAGCTGTCCCGCGGCCAATCAAATTTGGCTGGGACAGCTTTTTTTATTCAGCAAGCAAATCAAGCGCATCTTTCGGACGTTCTTCTACGTCCGCTTTTCTCGTGCTTGCAGGATAAGCTTGATTAATCATATCACCAAAGCCCTGCTCGCGAAGAAGCTGGATGACTGCCGGAATTATCGGTCTCTCATTGTCAACAAGGTATTGGGTTTTTTGCTTGATCATGGCGTCAAAGGCTTTACTGCGCGGAATGCCTGTTTCCGCAAAGATGTTTTGACTTAATAACAGATCCATCAAGGTTAAATTCTCATAATCGTTGCCTTTAAATACTTGATTGCCGTTATATTGGTACCATAAATCCCCATTCGGTCGTACCCAGTTTAAGTTCTCCACACCAGCTTTTAGCTGACGGGCGGTTGTCAAATAAACAGCATTTTGCGTTTGCTTATAAGTCTCCAGCAAAAACCTCATTTCACCAAGGGTATGGTTCAAGGAAGCGTGAGTTCTTACTTTTGGTCCGTCTGCTTTATAATAATCAGCAATTAAATAACTGGATGCGGTGACTGGAATAATATTGCCGAGCCCTTTTTGTGATACCAGAAAATCAGCGTAGCGCAGATTAGCGGCTTTCAAACTTGGAATATTTAATATCTCAGCTGTATTCTTTAAGAACAGAGCGGCATTTTCATTATGGCGTGTATCAATATAGGGTGCTGTCAGACCATATTGGGATTTCAATCCGGAGCTTGTATACTCTGTTTCAAACATAGGATTTCGGCCGGCTGTCAGGCCTCCCTCCGAAAGTGTATCTAAATCGGCCAGCGCATTCACAACAAGATCACGAAGATAGCGTTCCTTGTTTTCCTTGTAGGCCGTTAAGTAAACGCCCCCTTGCAGGCGGCCTACATTGCGTCCATACCCCATTTGATGGGAGGGCTCAATCGACCATGGCAATTTAGTGTAAGCTCCGTCCGCTGTCAGCCAATTATTGATAGAAATATAATCAGTAATCGTGCGTTTAAACCAATCATCTCTGTGCGTAGCATGAGCAAAGAGCGGCTTTCCGGAGATCAGCATCCAAGATTCGGAAACCGCTTTTCCTCGTACCTCCATATCTATCCGGGCGGTCATTGTTTGCCTGTCTGGATCTTTTCCGACTTCATAGCTCTCTTTTTCTTCCAGCAGTTCACGAATAACGGACCGCTGCCCATTCGGGTAATTCGTTTGCCGTTGAACAGAAAGATAGTTTTTGCCCAGCATCACTTCATTTTGAATAGCTGAATCCTTTTTTACAGATAAAATTCCGATCGGATGAGAGGTTTTATCTACCCCAAACACACCATGGTGCTGTTGGTTCACCGTCCCGAAGGAGGAATATTTGGCTAATGAGTAGCTATCCGCCTGTTCAAACGGCAGAATGACAGAAGCGGAGTAAGTGTCCGTACCGTTATGTACAAACTTTGTAAAAACAAATGTATCGCCATTGTCGAGCTTGCGCAGGGTGACTTGCAGGGAGCCGAGCGGATCGGATGCCTTCCCTACATGATAATAATAATGCACATCGGTCGAAAGAATATGGGCGTCCGTTTTCTTTTTGTTATACGTCAGCGGCACGCCTTTCGTATTCATGCGCACCTTTACAGACTGCTGATCGGCAATCGGAATTTCTGCCTCCTGGCTGCCTGTTTGCCCGGGCTCATTCCCGCTATCGACCATTCCGAGCTTTTCCAGCATTCGATAGATGAATACAGCCGCTTCTCCCCGTGTAGCTATTTTTTGCGGTTCGAATTTATTATCGGCCGTTCCTTTGATCAAGCCGTAATAACTCATTCTTTCTACAGACAGGTAGGCGTATTTCCCAATTTTTGATGCATCCGCATAGGTGAGCGGCTGCCTCTTTGTGTAGTCTCCCTTTAACTGCATAGCCCGGTCAAGCATAGCAGCCACGTCTGACCGCGTGACAGGCGCATCGGCAAGAGCCAATCCTTTATCATTTCCAGTAATCAATCCAGCCTTTTTAGCCGCCGCTATTTCTTTATACAAACGGCTGCTGGCCGGAACATCCGGAAATGCTGAGTCACCGGCCGGCAACTCCAGCGAACGGGCCAGATAAGCAACAAATTGGCCCCGGGTCACCTGGGTATACGGCCGGAACGTTCCATCCTCGAAACCGCTAACAATTTCTTTGCTAGTGAGCCATTCAATTTCCTTCTTTGCCCAATGATTCTCTATATCCTTCAGGGGCTGGGCAGAAGCAGGGAAAGCAAAGGCCAATATAAAGAGCAAAGCCGCCAAACTCCCTACAATTTTTCGCATAATGATTCTCCTCTATTACTCTAGTTAAAATATTACAGAAAGATTATAACACAAGAGAAATTTTTACAGCTGACAATTTCAACAGCCGGTCTTGCTGTCCTATTGTTCAACTGCACATTTGCCCATCAAAAAAAGCCTCTCATTAAAGCTAAGCTTTTTGAAAGGCTCTCCTCTTCAAAATGTTTCACGTGAAAACATTTGTCTTACTTTGTCAGCGCTTGCGTATTGGCAGGAGACAGCTGTTTGGCATGATTGACGACTTCCTTTCCCTTTTTCCAGACCGAGTGAACGTGATTAACACCAAATAAATATTGCAGCTCCTGATAGCTTCGTACATTCCATAAGACGATATCTGCCTGCTTGCCAGCCTCTAATGAACCAATTTGCATTTCGCGGTTTATCGCGCAAGCAGCATTATAGGTGGCGGCTGTTAGCGCTTCTGCCGGAGTCATTCTCATGGAGATACAGGCTAAATTCATTACAAGCGGCATCGAAGTAGTTGGCGAGGAACCGGGATTGCAGTCAGTCGATATAGCTACCGGAACTCCAGCATCAATCATTTTTCTTCCTTTTGCCGCCTCTTCTCTTAAATATAGAGCGGTAGCTGGCAAAAGACAGGCAATCGTTCCGGCCTTGGCCATCGCTTCGATGCCTTCGTCCGACGCTTTAAGCAAGTGCTCCGCCGAGATAGCGCCTACCTTAGCCGCGAGCTCGGCACCGCCGTACGGTTCAATTTCATCGGCATGTATTTTCGGGATTAATCCATATGTCTTTCCCGCTTGTAAAATCCGCTCTGACTGCTCAGGGGTAAATACTCCTTTTTCGCAAAAGACATCGTTGAATTCCGCCAGCCCTTCCTTCGCAATCACAGGCAGCATATCGGCAATTAGATGCTCCACGAACTCATCTTCCCGCCCTTTGAATTCCGGCGGGACAGCATGAGCGCCCATAAATGTCGGCACCAGATCGATAGGGTGCCGCTGCTGCAATTGCTTCATGACCCGCAGCTGCTTTATTTCCGTTTCTATATTCATGCCATAACCGCTTTTTCCTTCTACTGCCGTCACTCCATGGGCTAAAAAAGAATCTAGACGGCGGGCGGTTTGCTCAATCAATTCTGCTTCTGGTGCTTCCCGCGTCATGCGGGCAGTCGCGTGAATGCCTCCCCCCGCGTTCATAATGTCCATGTAAGACGCACCTTCAAGACGCATTTCAAATTCGCGTGCCCGGCTTCCCCCGTATACCACGTGGGTATGCGGATCAACTAGCCCTGGTGTCACTAAACGGCCGGAAGCATCAACAACCTCCGCTTCGCTTAATCGGTCTTTATAGCGTTTCTCTACTTCTGCCGTTGTCCCGGCCGCTTTGATTTTCCCGTCCTCTATCCATAAACTGCCATCTTCAATTACACCGAGCTCTGACATCGCTTCTTTCGAACGTGCCCCCTTGATATCAGAAGCGAGCGTTGCCAGTTGCGCAGCATGTTTAATCCAAAGCGGTTTCGTCATTATTGGTCTCCCTCCTCAAGCATCGGCATCTTAATTCCTTTCTCACGGGCCGTCTTCTTGGCAAGCTCATAGCCGGCATCCGCATGGCGGACGACACCCATCCCCGGATCAGTGGTCAATACGCGTGCTAGCCGTGCTTCTGCTGCTTTGGTTCCATCCGCCACAATGACGACTCCGGAATGCTGAGAATATCCCATGCCTACACCGCCGCCATGATGAAGCGAAACCCAGGTGGCTCCTCCAACGGCGTTGACCATCGCATTCAAAAGCGGCCAGTCAGATACAGTATCCGAGCCATCCTTCATCGCTTCCGTTTCGCGATTGGGAGAAGCCACTGAGCCCGAGTCCAAGTGGTCACGCCCAATAACAATCGGTGCTTTTAGTTCTCCATTCGCTACCATGTCATTTAAAATTTTTCCGAAACGGGCTCGTTCCCCATAGCCGAGCCAGCATATCCGCGCAGGCAGCCCCTGAAACTCGATTTTCTTCTGGGCCATGCGAATCCAGTTGCATAAATGCTCGTTGCCGGCAAATTCACGCAGAATAGCCTCATCTGTTTTATAAATATCTTCCGGGTCACCTGATAAGGCTACCCAGCGGAAAGGTCCTTTTCCTTCACAGAACTGAGGACGGATATAAGCAGGCACAAAGCCGGGAAAGGCAAACGCCTTTTCTACTCCTTCATCCTTTGCCACTTGACGGATATTGTTGCCGTAGTCAAACGTAACAGCCCCCTGTTCCATCATAGCAAGCATGGCTTTCACATGGACGGCCATCGAAGCTTTAGAAAGCTTCACATATTCTTCCGGGTCGGCCTGCCGAAGTTCAGCAGCTTTCTCTATCGACATGTTCGAAGGAATGTAGCCGTTCAGCGGGTCATGAGCAGACGTTTGGTCCGTTAAGATATCCGGAATAAATCCCCTTTCCAGCATCTCCGGCAGAAGAGAGGCGGCATTTCCCAGCAATCCAATGGATAATGGTTTCCCCATCCTTTTTGCCTCTTCTGCCAATTGAATAGCTTCTTCAAGAGAGTTTGTTTTCACGTCTGTGTAGCGGGTTTCAATCCGGCGGTCGATTCGCGTTTCATCGACATCCATGGCAATGCACACTCCGCCATTCATTGTTACCGCCAGCGGCTGCGCCCCTCCCATGCCGCCAAGGCCGGCGGTGACTGTCAATGTTCCTTTGAGTGTGCCGCTGAAATGCTGCTTCGCCAGCTCGGCAAATGTTTCGTATGTGCCTTGGACAATTCCTTGGGAGCCAATATAAATCCAGCTGCCTGCCGTCATTTGTCCGTACATCATCAGCCCTTTCCGATCAAGCTCATGAAAGGTCTCCCAATTGGCATAAGCGGGCACAATATTCGAATTGGCAATCAAGGCGCGCGGCGCATCCGGATGTGTTTTAAAAACGGCCACCGGCTTTCCCGATTGAATGAGCATCGTTTCATCCGACTCTAAATGCTTTAATGTTTTCACAATCGCATCAAAGGCTTCCCAGTTGCGTGCTGCCTTTCCGATCCCTCCGTAAACAACAAGCTGTTCCGGGTGCTCGGCTACATCAGGGTCGAGATTATTCATTAACATGCGCAGCATCGCTTCTTGCTGCCAGCCCTTCGTATGCAAATCCGTTCCCCGATAGCGCTTGACTTTCTCATTCGACATTACATTCATTTTCTCAGCCCCCTTTATTCGTTATATTTATTTTATATAGAAAATTCTGTTATTTATTTATAATTTGATGATCATTTTATGATTGGTTGAAAAGAAATTTATATTTCTCTCGTTTTTTACATTTTGTTTCAGAACTTTTCTTTTTTTTTTGAAAAATAAAAGCGATTCAGCAGGCACTGAATCGCTACACTTGTCCATTAAGACAGAGTTCCACTTTTCTATTTTTCATAAGGCCCATAACCTGACCGATAAGCTGATGGCGTAATGGATTCATAGAGCTTAAATTTAGCATTGAAGTACGTCTGATGGCTATATCCTGTTAACTGGGCCACTTCCGCCAGTGTTAAATCCGTTTCTTTTAAGAGCCGTTTAGCTTCTCTTAAACGCACTTGGTGCAAAGTATCGCGGAACGTCTGGCCCGACTCGGCAGCAAAGCGGCGGCTAAGTGTGCTTTTATTGATGCCTAATGCTTCTGCACATGCAGCTAGGCTCCAGCCTGCCTCCCAATAGTTGGCTTCCATTAGCTCTCTCGTCTTCTCTGCAAGCGAGCGCCCCCCTCCTTTTAATTTCCCGTGCTCCTGAAGAAGCAAGCGGTCAATAAAAGACAGGAAGGCTTCGATAATTTTGTACATGACCGGCTCATGGATAATCTCTTGAAAGACAGTATGATAGCCGGATTCCATAGAAGGGCTTTGGAGCTCATGGGACTTCATATGCCTGCGCACCTGCGCCAAAATACTCGTCAAACGAATGCGGATCATTTCCGGATCAGGATAAGGCGGAGCAACTGTCAGAAAAGCGCTCTCCATCCAGTCGCGAATCACTTTTGATTCTCCCTTTTCCAGCATTTCAACCCACTGCCGCTGTTCGAGCGGGGTTAAGAACGGATCTATTTCCCGGGAATTAGTTGTTCCCTCTCCCTCTAAAATAACATCGTAGCCTTCAAAGAAAATCTGTCTCGTCAGCTCGCGTGTTTTCTGATAGACCGCCTTGAACGTTTCCCCGGAGGACGCGGCTTGAATAACAATAGCAAGCGGTTCTTCCGTGCTCTCTTTCCATTCAGCAAAGAAAGCTTGATACTCCTCTTTACAAACCGCTTCCTCCCCCACCTCCTGTACACACAAAATAAAGCCGGACAAGGCGAATACCTGATGCCCGCCGCTGAAGGGATGATTCCGAAGCTGCTCATACACGAGCGGCAGCTTCGCTTGCTGCGGTGTTAGAAAAGCGGACATCATGATCGGTTGGGGAACTGGCCGGTCCAATAAAAAAAGGGCGGGATAATCAACCAGGCTGCAGTCTTCCTTTGGGACGCCCGTCAGAGAGACCAGCTGGTTGCGCTGCTCATACCGCAGCTGCTGGATGCATTTAATCATTTCCAGCGGAGAGAAAGGGCGAAACAACACATCTTCTGCACGGTAACGCAGCGCCCGATAAGCGGTCTGGAAGATTCTCTCTGAGGAAATGCCAAGCCAGCGAACGCCTTTTTTTCTTAACGTTTCTCCAAGCTGCGACTGTTTATCGGTCCAGCTATCCATATTTAAAATAGCCAGAGCAGCAGACTCTCTCTCTAAAGCCTCTTCAAACTCTTGAACTGTCTTCCATACAAGCAGCCGGACCCCAGTCAGGTGAGACTCAATGGTCCAGCGGATGCCTTGTGCTTCTAGTTCATCCTTTGCTACTAAATGAATATTCATGATCCGTTCCTCTCCATTTTTAACGTTTTTCCTCCGTGTTCTGGAACTAGTGTCCGTTAAAAAGCAAAATAATCGGCTTTATCCCTAAAAATATTATATAACGGAAAAATCACAACTTGTCTGCGAAGCCAGTGTTCTTTCTTTTATTCCGTTCAAATTCTTTGCATTTTTCTTTATAATCAGTTTATTGGTCTTTTATTCCTTGCAGCAAGGTTTACAGGGACAGCTTGGTTACCACCAGCAAGTTTTATATAATGGGGGAAATGAGAAGATCGTTTCATCAAAAAAGAATGGAGGGTTTACAATGTTTCAAAAAATATGGCTGCTGATCGCCGCCTGCTTGCTGCTCCTCGCGGCTCCTGGATGCTCCGGCAGCAAGCAAACAGCTGATGACTCGGCTGCTGCTCCGAAGGAACGAACAGAACTATTCATTTCTGCTGCCGCCAGCTTAACAGATGCGCTGGAGCAGCTGAAAACCTCGTATGAAAGTCAACATCCGGAGGTGACGTTAACTTTTAATTTCGGCGGTTCCGGCAAACTAGCCCAGCAAATTAAGCAAGGGGCTCCAGCGGATGTTTTTTTATCGGCCAGCCAGCAGGACATGCATACTCTGCAGGAGAAAAAGCTCATCCAAACAGATTCCCGGCAGGAGTTTGCCAAAAACACGCTCGTTCTGATTGCGAACAAAGATCATTCCCCTGATGTTTCTTCCTTTGAGAAAATCGATCCCAAGCAAATTACACACCTGGCTGTCGGAGAGCCGGAAAGTGTACCTGCTGGAAGATATACAAAAGAGACACTTGAACATCTCCAGTTATGGGCGCCGCTCCAAAGCAAGCTAGTGCTGGGCTCCGATGTGCGCCAGGTGCTGACCTATGTGGAGTCAAACAATGCCGATCTGGGGATCGTCTATTCGAGTGATGCCCAAATGTCAGATAAAGTAAAAGTGATCGCCGAAGCCAAGCCAGAATGGCATGAACCAATCGTGTATCCTGGAGCTGTCGTCGCCAGCTCTGAACATCCACAGGCAGCACAAGCCTTTTTAGACTATCTCACCAGCGAGCAGGGGAAGAAAATATTAAAAACCTATGGATTTAACTAAATTGGGGCAGGAAAGGAGCGCGCCATGAGTACCTTGAGCTATACACCCTTGTTTTTATCATTAAAAGTGGCAGCCATCTCTACTTCCATTGTCTTTCTAGCCGGAGTGTTGTTCGCTTATCTTCTTGCCCGGCGGAATTTCTTTGGAAAGAGTTTTGTTGAATCGCTCTTTCTCCTTCCCCTCGTTCTGCCGCCAACTGTTGTCGGCTTCGGTTTGCTTGTTCTTTTTGGCAAAAACGGGCCGATCGGCAGCTGGCTTTTATCTTGGTTTGACGTCCAGGTTGTTTTTTCCTGGATCGGCGCGGTGATCGCTTCTGTTGTTGTTTCCTTCCCGCTGATGTACCAAAGCGCCGCCGCCTCTTTTGAAAGCCTCGATCCAAGGTTGGAAAATGCAGCCCGAACAATGGGCGCATCAGAATGGAAGGTATTTTGGACTGTTTCTTTTCCGCTGGCCTGGCCTGGGCTGCTCGCTGGCTTAGTGCTTTCTTTCGCCAGAGGACTAGGAGAATTCGGCGCTACTTTAATGCTGGCAGGCTATATTCCGGGAAAAACCGATACGATTCCGATGGCTATCTATTTCGCTGTGGAAGCTGGTCATATGGAAAAAGCAACCTTTTGGGTCATTATTATTGTTGCGCTCGGTTTCAGCACGATTATGTGGCTGAATTGGTGGACAAAACGGAATGTCCGGCGCTTCGCGAAAGAAACATAGGAGGAGAAGGACATGCTTGAAGTGCAAATCAAGAAAAAGCTGGCCCATTTTTCTTTGAATATCCAATGGCAGATGGAGGAGGAGGTTTTTGTGCTGTTCGGTCCGTCCGGGTCAGGAAAAACAACGATATTAAACATCCTTGCCGGGCTGGACTCGCCTGATTCGGGCTCCATCCACTTAAATGGCCGCGTCTTTTTTGATGAACAGCAGGGCAGCCTTCCTCCCCAGCAAAGGAAGATCGGCTATCTTTTTCAGGACTATGCTCTGTTCCCGCATATGACTGTGGAAAAGAATATCCATTATGGCGTCCCTAAAAAAGCACAAGGCCGCTCAGCCCTGCTCATTGAGCAGCTGCTGGATGTTCTTGGAATTGGCCACCTGCTCAACAAGTACCCCCATCAAATTTCAGGGGGAGAAAAACAAAGAGTCGCGCTTGCCCGTGCATTGGCTACCGAGCCTTCTATGTTGCTGCTGGATGAGCCGCTTTCTGCTTTAGACCAGGAAACACGGATCGAGTGCCAAAATGAGCTGCTGCGTCTTCATGATCTATGGCGAATTCCATTTGTGATCGTCACCCATGATCGGGACGAAGCGGAAAAGCTTGGAGATACGATTCTCTTTCTCGAAAAAGGACAGGTTCGTCCCGCTGATCAAGAGCAGGTTCAAGACAGAAACGAAACCGTCCGTCTGTAAAAATGAGTGTAGAATAGGAGTTTTCATCATGAAGCTTGATTTTGTCAAGGCTAGCCCTGCGCAAAATATGACAGTGTTAATCACCAACCATCCGCCCGCAGCCCGGTATGCAGCTATTGCGAATACGGTGATGAGCTATGAGTATGCCCACGCGGAACAGGTTGGATTCCTTGTTTCTCCCCAGACAGCCGATGCTGTGCTTCGCTTGGAAATGTCAGGAGGAGAGTTTTGCGGCAATGCGGTGTTAACGGCCGCTGCTTACTGTCTTTATAAAGGAATAACAGTGAATGGCTGCTTTTTATTGGAATCTTCCGGCGCAAACCAGCCGCTGGCTTGTGAAGTAACGAAAAAGTCGTCTTCTTTCTTTGAAGCGAAAGCTGAAATGCCGGCTCCGCTTTCGGTTGAAGCTTTGACGGTTCACGCAGACAGCCGGGCAGTTGCCGGCCATCTCGTGCGCCTCGATGGAATCACCCACTTTCTGACCAGCTGCTGGCTGAACGAGGAGGAATTTGAGCCAGTTCTCAAACAGCTGATCGGAAACATTAACGACAAGGCGATCGGCATTATTCCATACCGGAAATTAACCGATGAAGCTTATGAAATCCGCCCATTCGTCTATGTAAAAGAAACCGGCAGCCAATTTTTCGAGCGGGCTTGCGGCTCCGGCACATTGGCTCTCGGCGTTTACTTGGGGGAAAAACGCCCATTGACAGTTCACCAGCCGGGCGGTGTCATTTACGTAGAAACGGGTGAAAAAAACTTTATTGCGACAACTGTGCGCTTCACTTGTGAAGGCGTCATAAACCTGGAGGAGCAGCCCTGAACCCCACTCCCATAAATTGCATCGGGCTCTTTATGATATTCCTCTCCTTCTGACCCATACTAATAAAGCGTGGACACATGCATGTTAACTCTGTATTTGGAGGAGAAAAATGAGAAACAAAGCCAAAGACTTTCCCGATGATAATATGACTGGAGAAGGCGAAAAAGCCAGAGCAAAAGCGCGGTATGCATCCAAGCGGGCAAACGGAACAACGAACACACACCCGCAGGAACGAATGAAGGCATCCAGCGAAAGAACAAGAGAGTCGTAAACCGGAAAGCAGGAGGTGCTGCCTCCTGCTTTCTTCGCTGGACAGCATAAACCGGCAGCAGCCGTTGCTAGCGATTCAGGTGGTCCTTTAAAACATCCTTCAGTTTTATAATGCCGGCTTCCATTTTTTCTATCTCCTCATAGGCATAGGATAGGCGGATGGACGGGCCGCTTTCATTGTAAATAAAGCCGGGATTAATCAGTACCCCGCTGCTCAAGCATGCTTTAAACAATTGATACATATTGATTTTCTTTTTTAATGTCACCCATATGAAGAATCCCCCCGAAGCAGCGTGCCATGTAGCATATTCGCTTAAATGAAGCGTTAATGCCTGAAGAAGGAACGCCCTTCTTTCCTTCAAACGGCTCCTCACTTTCTGCAGATGCTGTTCGTACAACCCCGACCGAAGCAGTTCCCTAATGAGAACTTGAGACAAATAACTGGAGCCGTAATCTGTCTGCATCCTCACATCACTGAGACGGTGAATGACATCTTCCGGGCCGGCGAGCCAGCCGATGCGCAAGCCGGGGGCAATGGTTTTTGAAAAGCTGCCGACATATAAAACTTGTCCTGCCTGGTCGAATGTTTTCAGCGGAGCCGGGGCCGGTTCATCTATCCATAAATCTCTGAATATATCATCTTCGATTACAGGCAATTGAAAATAGCGGCATTTCTCCATTAGTTGCTGTCTCTGCTCTGTGGACATCGTTGTGCCTGTAGGATTTTGATAGGTCGGATTAACATAGAGAGCTGATGCCCCTTTAGTTATTTTTTGCTGAAAAAGTTCTTTCATATCCAAGCCATTCTTAGTGACTGCAATGGGCTTTATCGTGATGTCGGCCGTACGGAATAAATTAACGGAATGCAAATAGGAAGGGGTTTCTAAAAAGACGGCAGATCCTTTTTTCAATATGCCGATAGTAATCAGCGTCAACGCTTGCAAAGCTCCTGACACAATCAGAATACTTTCCGGGGCGATGGACAAGCCGTACTTTTCCATATGCTTGCTAATCTCAGCCCTTAATCCGCTGTCCCCAAGCCCGTTCCCGTAGCCGAAGCCGTGCAGCTGCCCGGAAACCTTCGCCAGAGCTTCGGAAATTTCAGACTGAGGAAACAAATCAGGCCCAAGTTCGCCTTTGCTTAACTGAATCAAGTCCTTTCTGTTTTCGAGCTCATTAATCAATTGCACAGTATGGTTGCTTGGAGGCTGCAGCGACCACTGGGCCAAATCATCCCAATTTGGCGGGGAGATAGCAGCTGAAAGCGACCATTGATTATTGACGATATACACACCGCTGCCTGCCCGCCCTTCAAGCAGGCCTTCCGCTTTTAATATTTCAATCGCTGTAACGACTGTACTCCGGTTCACGTGAAATTGCTCGGCAATCGCCCGCTGAGTAGGTATCTTGCTGCCGACTACCCATTCTCCCTTCTCTATTTTCTCCCGGATCAAATGAACAATTTGCAAGTAGCGGGGCGTCTTTCCCAAATGACCGTCTCCTCCCTGTATGTGTTCGTGCTTTTGTTGGTTTTTTTTCTAATCAATTGGTTGGCGATTTCCATTATCGTTCCTTTTATTATAAGTTCACAAAGACTTTTAATAAATAAGAGAAATGGGGAGTACGATGAATTGGAAGACCGCTATCGCCTATAGTACGACCATTATCGTCTGGGGGTCCGCTTTCCCGGGAATTAAAATCGTGCTTCAGTCTTACAGCCCTGAACATCTTGCCTTGCTTCGGCTGCTTATCGGCGCAGTTGTGCTAGTCGTTTTTGCCGTGATTAAAAAAATAAACATGCCCGAAAGAAAAGATCTGCCTGTTATTTTACTGCTCGGCTTTTTAGGGTTTACAGTTTATCACGGGGCTCTAAGTGCAGGGGAAAAAACCGTCAGCGCCGGAGCGGCAAGCTTGCTAATATCCGTGGCGCCTGTTTTCTCCGCCGTATTGGCAGCGATTTTCTTGAAGGAGCGGGTGTCTAAAGCAGGCTGGATCGGTTCGGCCATTGCCTTCTCGGGTGTGGCTCTTATTTCGCTTGGAAGCAGCCATTCGCTATCTGCAGTTGCGGCGGGCATCCTTTTGATCCTGGTGGCAGCGGCGGGGGAAAGCTGTTACTTCGTTTTTCAAGCAAAGTATTTAAATAAGTATGGATTTATTCCATTTACCATTTATACTATTTTAGCCGGAGCCTTGTTCATGCTGTTTTTCCTGCCGGGCACATGGACGGAAATGAAGCAGGCCTCTCCCGCTTCAACCTATGCGGTCATCTACTTAGGGCTATTTCCAACCATTCTTCCTTATTTCGCTCTTGCTTACGTTATTTCAAAGGCAGGAGCTGCTGAAGCGACAAGCTCCCTTTATTTAACCCCTGCGGCCGCTTTAATTATTTCATGGGCTGCCCTTGGAGAAGTGCCCTCTTGGCTTTCCTTGTTCGGAGGGATACTGACGCTGGTTGGTGTCAGCTTGCCGCTATGGGCGGAAAAAAGAAAGCAGCCCTTGCCAGTGACGTGTGAAAGCCTGGAAGGTGATCTATAGCCTAAAAAGCCGCCGCTAACAGCCTGAGAGCAGGAGCCGCTCCCCTGCTCTTCTATTTGTTGCCGTTCCGCCTATTCTCTTCTGAATAAATTATGTTTTCTTGAATATCTCCCTATAAAAACCTTTAGCTGCACTCTTCATCGGCCAAACATACATCTAGCCATTGCCCTCGCTTTCCTCTCTTCATTTCGCTTTGGTGCGATTCTTGCATTGGAGCATATACAGCTCTTCGTGGAGCCGTATTTTAGGAGGGATAGTTTGTCGTCGAAAAAGAAAGTTCTCATAGCCGACTTTTCATTGGTGGGCATCTCCATTGGCTGGGGGTACAGCTTTGTCCTGACAAAGGACTTGTTAAACGAAATGACCCCTTTATATTTTATTGGCACTAGATTTTTCCTTGCTGCGCTCCTTCTGTTGTTATTTAAATGGAAATCTATTAAGCGCCTTCCGAAGCAAGTATGGAAATATGGCATTTTTGCCGGAACTGCTTTATGGGGAGGGTTTGTCCTGCAGACTGTAGGAATTGAGCTGACCACTCCGGGCAAGGCCGGTGTCCTGACCGGAACGATGGTAGTCATTGTTCCATTCTTATACTTTTTCTGGTCAAAAACAGGGATTCAAAGAGGCGCCTTCTTAGGAAGCCTTCTTACCTTCTTCGGGCTTGCTATTCTTTCATGGGACGGCGGCTGGACAGGGATTAATACCGGAGATGTGTTAGTCTTCCTTTGCGCTTTCTTTTTCGCTGTGCACGTTTTGTTAGTGGATCGTGCTTATCAGCGCGAGCGCTCCATTGACTCTCTCAGCTTTATCGCGGTTCAGCTGTTTATTGTCGGCCTGTTCAGCTTGCCGTTTGCCTTCTGGCTGGAGCCGTTCCCGTCCCCGCTTTCTGCTTACGGCTGGTACGCTTATACATTCGACTTATTGATTGGAACACTGCTTGCTTACATCGTGCAAATCAAAGCCCAGCAATACTCTCCGCCTACACACGTGAGCCTGCTGCTGTCGCTTGAATCGGTCTTTGCGTTCCTGCTGTCGTGGCTTTTGTGGGGAGAGACATTAACGGTTCATACTGTAACCGGGATTGTATTTATTTTAGGAGGCATTTTTATTACCGAGGCGTTCGATCTGCTTCGCAAGCCTAGGACATTAAACAGCTTAAAAAACCGCTCTTCCTGCTGAAGGCGCATAAAAAAAGACGGCAGCCTGATATCGAGGCTGCCGTCTTCATCTGATTTTTTCACGTTTTACTTGCCTTCTTTATCAGCAATCATAAAGGTTGTAATGACGAAAATGCCGAAGCTTATTAATAAGATCGTACCGCCAACAATGTAAAAGACTAAGGCGAACGTTTCATTGACGTTAAATGGTTTTAATGTATTGAGCCACATGCCGGCTGTTAAACCAATGGAACCGATCACGGCCGTCCAGCCATGGATAGATACTAATTTAGCTGATTTCACTGTGTAAATGCGGTAAAAAATTCCCCAAGCGAATATTGATAACCAGCCAACTACTAAAATGTGGGCGTGAATAGGGCGGAACTGGTAGCTGCCGGAACCTGCCATATGCGAACCTAATACGGCCCCTAATAAGCCAAAGATGGCTGCGAGCCGAATCAATCGTAGACTCCACTTTTTCTCCATATCTATACAACCTCCATATCCTGTCGTTTGATCTCTATGGAATAGATCTTATGCTGTCAATATAAACTCTATATGAACTCCGTATTACAAATTCGGCAGTTTAATTGTAAACATCGTTCCTTCATCCGGTGCACTTTCCACCTGGATTTCTCCCTTGTGCAGCTCAATGATTTGCTTAACGATCGACAATCCGAGCCCGGTTCCTTCTTTCGTGCGTGAAGCATCCGCCCGGTAAAAACGGTTAAACAGCTGTGCCTGCTCCGCTTTCGAGATGCCGATCCCTGTATCCTGCACAATGACCTCCATACCGTGTTCCTTTCGCTCCAGAGCAATGCGAATCTCGCCTTTTGGACGATTATATTTAATGGCATTGGTTATCAAATTATCCCACACATTTTCAAATAGGGCTTCATCCCCCCGGTACATGGTCGGCTCCATGGTCAGGTGCAAGTGAATATGCTCCTCTTCAAGCCACCATCGATATTTATTAATGCATGCTTTTAGCTGTTCATCCAGCCGGTACTCCTTAAATTTCACCGGACGGGAAGACTGGTCGAGAGAGGTCAGAAGCAGCAGCTGGCGCGTCAGCCTCGACAACCGGCTTGTTTCCGATTGAATGATGGCTGCATAGTTTTGGCGATCGGCATCGGAAAGGTGATCCGCTTTCAGCAGGCCGGCATACCCTTGGATATTCAATAAGGGAGATTGAAAGTCATGTGAAACGTTGCTAATAAATTCCTTGCGGATCTTATCATTTTCCTGAAGCTGTTCCATCATCGTCGTAAAGCTTGCCGCCAGTTGGCCGATCTCATCCTTCCGGTCAATATTCAGTTCCACATCGTAATTTTCACTGGCAATCCGCTTGGTGGCTCCCGTTAACTGGGTGATCGGCACGATCAGCATCTTTGCCACGAAAAGCATAGCGAGCAAGCTGAAAAGCGCTGTTGCTATCACCATGCCGCCCATCATGGTATGAATCTCACTGAATAACAATTTAATATCGGGGCGCATAAACAAAGCGTATTGCTTGCTGCCATACTTGAATGGAACACCAATTGTATTCGACATCTCATTGGCGAAGAAGCCCGTTACGAATGTTTCACGCGGAAAATCCCGCATGCCGTGGTACACTTCCCCCTGCAACACGTTATCTATGGCTGATTTCTCCAGATTTTTCGCACGGTATTTGCCGCCATAAAAAGCGGACTTGCCATTTTCATCGACAATATATAATTGGTAGCCGATCCCTCCAATTGTTGTTAAATATTCATGCAGATCCAGCGGCGGCGTTTGTTCAATATGATTCGTGATCGTCTTGGCAATTTCCACATTCTTTTGATCATTGCGCTCTTTCATGACGCGGTGATAATACGTATTTGTCAGCAAAAAGCCGAACAAGGTGCTGAACAGCATGATTAAAGCTGTCATCAGCACAAATTTCCCGTACAGAGACTTCATGAAGCACGCACCTCTAATTTATAACCGATTCCGCGGACAGTGACGATTTCAACATCCTTGGCAATTTGCGCAAGCCGCTCGCGAATCCGTTTAATATGGGTGTTTAATGTTTGCTCATCCCCCTCATAATCATACCCCCAGACGCTCTCCATAATAGCGGCGCGCTGAAACACTTGATTAGGCCGGGAAGCAAGCAGAGCAAGCACTTCAAATTCCTTTAACGGCATAATTAATGTATTCGAGCCTGCTGTCACCTCGAAGCTTTTGCGGTTAATTGTCACGGAGCCTATCTGCAAAATGGAATCCGCCGGCTTATCATAGCGCCTTAAAATGGCGGCGATGCGAAAGAGCAGCTCTTTCGGCTCAAAGGGCTTCACCATATAATCATCCGAACCGGCCAGAAAGCCCTGCTCCTTATCCTCCAGCTCTCCCTTTGCCGTCAGCAGCAAGACAGGAATGTCTTGATTTTCCCGTATCTTCTTCGTTAACTCAAAGCCGTCCATCCCAGGCATCATCACATCGACAATCGCTAAGTCGGGAAATTCCGTTTGCAAAACACCCAGCGCTTGTATTCCGTTGCTGGCCTTCATCACGTGATAACCTGCATAAGTTAAATGAATGCTTACGAGCTCCAATATATGTTTATCATCATCTACCACTAAGATTTTCCTCATATCCAGCCGCCTCATTTCTTCACTATTTTCTTTCATTGTAGCGAAAAAGCGGACGAATTCAAAAAAGAGAAGCCGCAAAAAAAAGCCGGACAATAAGTCCTGGCTTTCTTTACGCTTTTTTGATTTCCTTGTTGATCTCCACCCGCTCATTCCCCATGAACAAAATGGTTATGGCAGACAAAGCAATAGGAATGAGAGCTAGCATGAAAATGAACGCAATGGAATCCGACATGGCCAAAACAATTTTATCCAAAATAAATTCCGGAATATTGGCACGCTGACCGGCTTCAAACAGCTGCTGCGGGTCCTTCATTTCAAAGCCCGGACCGCCAGCCTGGGCGCCTCCGCCCATTCCCTTAAATGCGTCGGCCAATTTGTCCGTAAACACATTTTGCTGGATAATTCCAAAGATCGTTACTCCAAGCGTCATGCCTAATGAACGCAAAAAAGAATTGGTTGAATTGGCTGACCCCCGGTAACGCGGGTCCAAATTGTGAATGGATGCCGTCGGCAGCAAGGAAAAAGAGAAGCCCATGCCGAAGCCGGCGATGATCATGTAAATCGTCAATGTCCAGCGCGCCGTGTCGGGAGTCATATTTCCAAGCAAGAACATGCCGATGAAATAAGAAATAACAGAAATGACCATTAAATTCCGATAGCTCGTTTTCGTTTGAAAAATCCCGCCCATCGCACTGCCGGCAACAGAACCAAGCATCATCGGCGTTAAAATCAAGCCTGCATTCTTTGCCGAGCCTCCGTAAACCGCCTGCACAAAAATCGGGATAAATACAGCTAGAATAATGAATGTGCCGCCATATAAGAAGGCAAGAATCTGCGACGTAGCAAACAGCCGCCGTTTAAACATCCAAAATGAAATAATCGGCTCCTGCGCCTTTGTTTCTGCCCATAAAAAGCTAATAAAAAAGACTAAAAACCCGGCAAATAAACCGAGAATCTGCATGGAGCTCCATGAATACTCCTTGCCTCCCAGCTCAAGAGCAAACATGAGGCAGACTACAGCGGCTACAAGCGTAATCGCTCCAGCCCAGTCAATGCGCTGCTTTTGGTGCTGAGTAGACTCGTGATAATATTTAATAATGAAAAAGACGGAAACCAGCCCAATCGGCACATTAATGTAGAAAACCCAATGCCAGCTGAACCAATCGGTAATATATGCACCTAACAGCGGTCCCAGCACACTGGACGTCCCAAACACGGCGCCGAGCAATCCGGTCATTTTCCCGCGTTTCTCGGGCGGGAAAATATCGAACACAATCGTGAACGCAATCGGCATCAACGCTCCCCCGCCAACTCCCTGAATAGCACGGTAAATAATCAGCTGCTCCATACTCTGGGCGATGCCGCATAGAGCGGAGCCGATCAAAAAGATCGCTAATCCAAAAATAAAAAAGCGCTTCCGGCCGTACATATCAGACAGCTTCCCGAAAATAGGCATTCCGGCCATAACAGTAACCATATAAGCTGATGTTACCCAGACAAATTTTTCGAATCCGCCCAAATCAGCTACAATCGTGCCCATAGCAGTCGCCACAATTGTATTATCCATCGCTGCCATCAAAATGCCGAGAAGAAGGCCTGCCACGACAAACTTTAAGTTGCTGTCTTCATTAACCATCCTGCACCTCCAAACATGGTTTTGAATGATATTGTACCACTAAAAGAATGGCCGGAAATACTATTTTTTATCTTCTTTTATCGTTCTTAACAGGGACTGATACCCGCATCCCGGCAGCAAGGAAAAAACGGCTGGCCCATTGGCGAATGGTCAGCCGTTTTTCTGTTCATGCTTTCAGTGATTCTGTTTTAAACCGGACGGACAGTAATTTCGTTGACATTGACGTAATCCGGCTGGGCAGCTGCATAGGCGACTGCTTTAGCAATATCAGCGGCTTCCAGCTTTTTGCGGTCATTGCTCCGGCCGCTGGCACTGCTTAAAGGTGTGTCGACCATGCCGGGAGAAATATTCGTTACACGAACGCCAGTCCGGGCCAGCTCTTTTTCCAGCCCTGCGGAAATGGCGCGGACAGCATATTTAGTGGCACTGTAGACGGTGCTCATCTTTGTTACTTCGAGCCCCGAGACGGAAGCAATGTTAATGATATGGCCGCTCGACCGCTCAAGCATGGACGGCAGCACCGCATGAATGCCATACAGCACCCCTTTAATATTCACATCAATCATTTGCTCCCATTCCTCCACTTTCCCTGAACGAACGGTCGCTGAAAGCATTTGGCCGGCATTGTTCACAAAGATATCCACATGTTCAAAGGCAGCTTTTGCTTTTTGGACCAGCTGCTCCACGTCCGCCTTATTTGTCATGTCTGTTTGAACAGCAAGGGCCTTGGCTGTTCCCATTTGATTTATTTCACTTGCCAACTCTTCCAGCTGTTCTGCACGGCGGGCCGCCAAAACGACGTTGACCCCTTCACCTGCCAGTTCTTTAGCAATGGCCAGGCCGATTCCGCTGCTCGCTCCTGTGATAATAGCTGTCTTTCCTTGTAATCCATTCATCTCCAATGCCTCCTTTGCAGCTTTATGACTAGTATCTCTGACGGTAGATAACGAGCTTGCTCCTGTTTTTCAGCTTTAATTGGTCAGGAGCAGCTAACTCATCCATCGTTAGCTCCTTCACCTCTGCCGCCTCTAGTTCCTCTTCCCCTGCCCACGCTGTGTAAAACTCCAGTATAAAGCTTTTGTCCAGCGCCGCTTTTAAATAATGGAATAACGTTTGCAGACACTTTCTATCAAGTTCATTGATGTGGTCCTTATTCACTCCAAAATCGCCCAAATGCGCCATAACCTCATATTGATAAGGGTAAGACAAATTCGGAACGGTGCCGTCCTGGAGCTTTTCAATAGTGATGGATGCTTCATCAACAGCTGTCTCAAACGTATAGTTTCCTTTGTTGGACAGCTTCTTCACCTCGCCGAACGTACCTGTATCTAAAGGCTGTTTGGCAGATAGATAGTAGAATTGCGTCATTTTTTTCACCCATTCCTTAGCTATTAATCAACAATCAGGCTCGATCAAAGCCGCGTCGTTCGTCCCAGCACATGGACACTTATCCAATCAACATTAACGACTAACAGAGCCAAAAAGCTAAAACTGCCAATTCCTCCTTACAGTCCAAACTCTTCTTCCGCTCCTCTAAGCAAATCTAAGAGTTTATATATATATTCCGATTCTCCCTGTACTGTATAATTTGCCAGGCGGTCTTTTTTTCCTTCCAAAATCACATTTATTCGATCGCCCTTTTGTATTTTGTAATACATTATAGCTCTCGCAAACTCTTTCTCATTTCTATATAGCTCCTTTTCCGGCTCCTCTATGCCGGCATCTTGTTCGACTTGGAGCCTTTGTAAAGCTTCCTTATCTTCTGTATACAAACAATATTGAATATCCTTAAAGCTGACGCATTCATCTCTTTTTAAATCTGACACTTCTTTTTTATTGAACTCCGCCATGCCAAATTCGTTTTTTAATATGCCGACAATTTCCGATAAACTATACTCTTTCCTTGTTTCTGATTTTTTGTATTTATTAAGCACATCTTCATAAGCGTTATCATCATCCTTCATAGAAAGAACCTCCCTTTTAAAAATATAAATGCCTCATTCATAAGAAAAAGTCACCACACTATATTTATAATACAATGTGATGACAACATTTTAATGGCTGCCCCCTATAAAGATTGCCATCATGCTTTAATAAAAGGAGTGCCCGCCTGCTCTATTGTAGGTGTGGTAATGGTAATAATATTTTCCGCTTTTCACTTTTCCGTTTTTATCTTTATTATGAATTTCCGGACCGATCGGAATTCTGTTTCCTCCTGCTCCTTGAGCAACCTTTCTTGCTAAGCTCTTAGAGATTGACCACACGTCACCCTTCTTTAATTTAGACTTGGCTTGCTTATAAGTTAAAGAAGGACCGATATACATCCCTGTCTTTGCTTTATTCAGAGTAGCTGCATAATGCTCATACCGCTTCTCTTTTCTTAATTTAGAAGCAATTTCAGTAGCAGCCACATAAGTGACGCCCGCTACAACAATCGCCAATGACGCCGCCAACAGGTGGGCAACAAGGGCTTCTCCTATGACGATCCCGATAGGAATGACAAAAGCAAAATTTGATTTTGCTTTTGTATTGTCTACCTCATATTTCTTCCCTGTCGCTTTATCAGTAAACGTAGCTACTAATAAGTCGCCATCCGCTTCATGGATATCTACCTGATAAACTTCCGGCTGGCTCTTCTCTGTACTTTCTACTTCAAGAACCACATCCTTCGTATCCTCATTCATCGTAGCCACCACATCATACTCTACATTCTTGTGCTGCTTTTGAGCTTTGAATTGAGTCTTTTTTGCGTCTTTATGAAACTTAGGACTTTTAAAACCTCGCTGCTTCAATTTCTGAACTTGCATGTCCCCATTGGCTGCTGCATGAGTCGTGTCTACAGAAGAGCAAAATACACTAAAGAATGTGAAGACAAGAATTAAAAATAAACTGCCTGCTTTTTTCACTGTTTCCTCCCCCAATCAATATTTTATAAACCCCATCCCATAAGACTTTTCATCTCCGAGCGGGATCGCCTTGCGCTTTAATAAAGAGAACGTTTCATCGACCCTTGACTCGCCGTTCATCAACCTTAAACTGGATTTATTCTCCGACATAATTAAGGACACCATTCCGGTTGTGTAGGCTGCTGCCATAGAGGTTCCCGAAAACACCTTATAGCCGCCTCCAGGAACAGTGGTCAAAATGGACTCCCCCGGTGCTGCTGCATCTATTTTTCCATACCCGGCATAAGCCTCATCCGCAGCGTAATCATGTGTGACCGCATTGACAGAGAGGACCTTCGGATACTGAGCAGGATAGTCAGTCCCCGTCATATAATTATTGCCCGCAGCGGCCACGATGACTATGCCCGCATCGATCGCTTGATTTACGGCTCTTTCTAATTCTTCACTATTGCGGGATAGTCCCAGGCTAATATTCATAAGATCAACCTTTTCTTTCACGCACCATTCAATCCCTTTTACTAGTGAAGCAACTTCACTCACCCCCTTGTCGTTTGATACTTTTACTGAATAAATATCCGCTAACGGATTCATTCCTTTAATCCCTGCATCATTGTGGCTGGCCGCTATCACTCCGGCGACAGCTGTTCCATGGCCAAATTCGTCTCTTACGCCGGCACCGTCATCCAGCGCATTGTATTCCTTCTTAACTCGGCCGGCTAAATCAGGATGCGCTCCGTCAATCCCGCTATCTAAAATAGCAATTTTCAAACTGTAATCTATGTCTTTTTTTAATGTAAAACCGTCCATTAACGCTCTATAAGCCCAACTTGAGTACTCGCGTTTAGAGACATCGATATCTTCCGCATCTGTCTCGGAAATCACAACCAATTCTTTGGAACCGGCACTCTCTGTGCGATCTTTCGAGATGAAATAATAGGCTGCTGCCAAAGTAAGCGTAAAAGCTGCTAAAACGATTGCCCTCTTTATATCAATCTCTCCATTCAGTCCGTTGAATTTGGTCATCGGCAAATAGATCTATACACGCTAAACGTTCATGCCTCAAAACCCAAATAAAGATAGCACATGAATTTATTTCCTTTCAAGATAAAATAAGTAAAATAATACATTTTCCTTACAGATACTGCTTCATAGATTTATCTATTAGATCATTCGTCCAGCTTGCATAAGCTACTTCCCTCCTAGAAGCTGAATAGCTATTTAGCAGCTGCCCCCGAAGATAAAGGGAGAGCAAGGAAGTTGGCGTTAGATATACGTTGAAAATACTCTTTCATAAAGGGCGGCATGGGCATACGCAGAATGGCTGCTGCCGTCACTTCCTCACATAATGGCATTTATTATGGTTAGTTCCCCGGAGCTGAGTGGCTGAAAAGAAAAAAAGATCCTCAGGCACTAGCGAGGATCTCAAATTCTATACTATATTTATAAGCTGAACTGCTGCCGGCAACAGCGGCACGTTTAACCTGTATCACCTGGCTTTCACAAAGATGGAATACTCCCTTGGATCTTCAAACCCTAGTTTATTCCCCAGTTTAATGGAAGCTGAATGATGAATATTACATTCCCAGCGCGGGATCATCTGATGGTCGATACAATGATCGATAAATGCCTGGGCGGCCGGTAAGGCTAAGCCCTTTCCCCTCCATTCACTGGCTGTCGCAATATCGATTTCAGCCCATTGATTGGCCTTAAAGATCGAGGTGCACTCGCTCACAATGCGGCCGTTATGAAGCAGGCAATAACCGAAGCCTTTCTCAAGAAAATTTGCAGCTGACCCCCAATATTGATCGTAATAGTTCTCGTTAAAATTCACAGACTGGCGGATAAGGGGTTCATTTATCTTTTGCTTCACAAATTTCTCGGGAAATATCCGGCTCATCTGCAAGTATGTGTCCTGATTGAACGTAAAGGAATACCTGCTGACCTTGATTACTTCCTTGTTAAATACGGCTGCTATTGCCTGATCCCATCGGACAGAAGGGGAGAATAAAGTAAATCTGTCCCCCCGTCTGATCCGGTCGCGGTACAGGCTTAACAGGGCTTGGTTAAAAGCCCGGCGAGCCGGATTGCCCATGACAAAAAATAAGCCCGACTGTGTCCCGATGAGAAAAGCTTGCTGGCTATCCTCATCGGTGTATACGGTTCCGGGAATGGTTTGATTGAGCACACCATGAACAAAAAGCGGTACATAGCAGGGCATCGGTTCCATCTTTGCATACTGGGACACCTCTAAAGAAATCATCGTCTGTATTCCCTTCGATTGATTATATGATGAACTTGATCTTTTCACGAAATGCGTTTTTTCTTCCGGTATTACGAAGGCTGATCAAGCCGTGTATGAAAATCAGCTGCCGCTTCCCTCCACAATAGCTTTTGGAAAACAATAGCCAGAATCCCGATAGCGGTACACAAAGCGCCTACGCTTACAAATACTGGGCCGGCCCCGAGCATCTGAACGAGCAGGCCTCCGATAGGCGGAGCCACGACTACACATAGGCTTGCAATCGAATTGCTGATGCCGGAGACGCGGCTCACCGTGTCAGGGGATGTATGCTTCTGGATAATGTATGGAAAACCAATCGAGTACAAGGCAACACCGATCCCAAGAATCGTTCCGTATACGAGCAGCAGCGGGACCGAGAAGCCGCTTCGCAAAAGCCCGACCCCTCCAAAGCCTGCACCGATGCACACGAGGCTTCCGCCCAACAGCCAGCCGTATCCCCGCAACCTTTCAAATCGATTTAAAAACATCATCATGACAACTGCACCGAAGCCGGAAGCTGCGAAAAGCCAGCCCATGATTTCAGGCCGGTCGGGAGCAGTTTCCCGCAGCCAAGTGGTATATTGCACATCAATCATTTGAATAAAAAGAATCCCTACAGAGGAAGTAAGAAAGCTGATCCAAAGAATACGGCTTTGGGCAATAACGGCCCAGCCCTGTCTCCAAGATTGCCAAAATGTCAGTTTCTGTTCGCCTGGCACTGGCTCCTCCGGAAGGGAACGGGACGATTCAAGCCGCTTTTGCTTTAACATATTCAGCAAAATCAAGGCAGACAGCGAAAAAGCAGCCGCATTCATTAGAATACATACTTGCGGGGAGGCTGCGCTTACGATCAGCCCGCCGAGCAAAGGGGCGATAATCTTTGACAGCTGCATGACCATTCCATTCAAAGAAACAGCTTTTAATAAATGTTCTTCTGCCACCACCTGCTTAATCAAGCCTTGCTGGGCCGGGAAATGAACAACATTGGCAACAGAACGCATAGCGATAATAAAGAGCGCCCATCTGGGGTGAAGCGCCGCCAGCAGAAGAAGCGTCAACAGAGCTGTCAGCAAATCAGAGACCATCATAAGCTTCACTTTATCCACTTTATCTGCCAAAACACCGGTAAATTGACTGAGCAGAGCTTGCGGCAGGGCAATAGCCACCGGAATCAAGGCGATCAGCATTGGCTCTGCCTTCCAGACGTAACCAAATAAAATCATAAGCGCCATCATGTCAAAATAATTGCCCATGATCGACACGGAGTATGCCGCAAACATCCTCACAAACATGCCATTTTTCCAGATAGAAGGGCTGGCTTCCTTTAGGCCAGACATGGCTCTCATCCTTTCTCATATGAACAAAGGAGGCTGAATCACCTCCTCTTTTATCCACATGATAAAGAACCAATGTCAGAGGAGCATCAAATCTCCTTCTTCATTTTCATTTCCGCCATTGGCCGATTTCACTCTCAAGCTAAATATTGATCCAAAATTGCCCGCACTTGTGAAAGAAGTTCAGCAGGATGATATTCCTGTTCAAGCTGTTCCCGTCTCTCCTTTAACTTTTCGTACACTATAGTATTCGAGAAATCAGGCGCCAATAAGAGCATTGCCATGTCCAGCGCCGGAAATAGGTGAGACTTGAAGTGTGTGCGTTTCACAATGTCAAAGCCCCGCTCAATCTCCGCTATTCCCTGCTCCGCCTCGTGATTGCGGACCTGACAGGCGCCTTTGATTATTGTAAAAATCCCCAGCTCGCGCTGATAAGGCTTTTCCAGGTAAAATCTCTCCATTTGCGCGCAAATCTCCGCAAACTCATCGAAACGCTCCCGACCAATGGCGATCAGCAGCCTTATATTTTGTAAAAAAGGATAGAAACCATGGTCAGGCTTTGTAATTTCCGGAGTGCGCTGGTTGATAAAATCATCCACATATTGAGTGGCCTTCTCAAATTCACGGTTCGCTGTGTACGCCAGCAGCAGGCCAATCGTTTCCGCTTCATATCGATGGTGCTTCGGGAAAACATCCCGCTTAATGCCGTGCTGGATATACACGATTGACCGGGTGTAATCCTTGGAAAGTGTTTGAAAAATATGAATTAAAAAGAAAAGTTTATCTGTCATAGGGTACTTGTTTTCGCGGATAAACCACCAAAAATCACCCTTCATATAAGCCAGGATAATCTCATATGCAGCCGGAATCTCAAACCCTATGTTCTTTTCGCTGATAAAAGCAGCAATAGAGTCTCCCTGGCCGTAAAGATGATATTTTTTAAGGACGCTTTCCAGCAATTGCCGAAACTCCTGATCTTTCATTACCGGCAAAACCTTGTGATGCGGCTTTTCACAAACCAGTTGATAGCCGAACCCTTTAATCGTCTCAATCGTCAGCTCCCCATCCCACCGTTTGAGCTTCTTTCTTAACCGGTAAATATGATCATCGACCGTTCGTTCGGAGGGCGCTTCAAGAGGCCAGACAGCGTTTAAAAGCTGTTCCCGGGAAAAAGCCTGGTTGGCATGTTCATATAAGTACTGCAGCAAATAGTATTCCTTCCTTAATAAAGAAATCTGCTCACTGCCGAGTTTGACCGTATAATCTGTCAGCATAAACTGCAGTTGAGTCATGATCTTGTCCTCCCCTCTCCTTTTTAAAGACTGGTCGATGATTCCTGCCTTTGATGAGAAGGATGACAAAAGCATTCGATCGTATGGTCATTAATCATTCCTACCGCCTGCATGTAAGAATAACAGATCGTACTGCCCACGAACGAAAAGCCGGCTTTTTTTAATTGCTTGCTCATCTGATCGCTAAGCGCATTGAAAGCAGGGACTTCTTTTTCTGATGTCCATTGGTTAATGATCGGCTCATGATCCACGAATCCCCAAATATACTGAGCAAATGAGCCATATTGTTCCCGAATGTTCAAGAAGGCCTTGGCATTCGTCACCACACTTTTGATTTTCAGTTTATTCCGGACAATTCCCTTATCTTCTATAAGAAGCTGCAATTTCTCGTCCGTATACTTCACAATCTTCTCTGCTTCAAAGTGATCAAAAGCCTTTCGATAATTTTCCCTTTTTTGCAAAATCGTCCACCAGCTAAGTCCTGCCTGCGCCCCTTCTAAACAGAGCATTTCAAACAGCTTGCGGTCACCATAAACCGGCACACCCCACTCCCGGTCATGGTAGTCGATGTAAAGCGGCTCCTTCGTCACCCATGCACATCTTTTACTCATTTCCCCTCTGCCTCCTGCCAATAAAAAGTATATTTTTCCTTTTCTATCATGATTATACAATGATTCACCGTTTCTATCAGACTGCAATCATGTGGAGAACAACTAATCGATGAAGCCTCATGACCATTGCACCTCCTCTTTTGATTTTACCAATGATTGGGTAGTCATTCATCCCTCAAATGAAGCAATGGCTGCCTCATAAAAAAAAGCGGGTACTCAACTGCAGAGCACCCGCTTTTTTGTAATAGATCCATATTGATTTTCTTCACACCGCACTGCCAATGTTCCTGCAAAGCCAGAAAACTATTAAGCTTGCATAGCTGCTATCATTTCTCCCGTCACCTTATCCATCTCACTCACTAAACGGAAACCTCCATCTACAACAATAGAAATACCTGTAAGAAAGCGGCTATCCGGTGAAGCAAGAAAAGCGGCTGCCATGGCTACATCCTCCGCTGAACCGATGCTTCTAACTGGCGTAGAACGAGCCAGCCGCTCTTCTGCCGCCTGCAACACCCCTCCTGTTAATGCCGAGCGAATAATGCCCGGCTTCAAGACATTCACAGTAATTCCATAGGGAGCCAAATCTTTAGCACTGCTCTCGGTTAAACCAACCAGTGCGTATTTAGCCGTAGCATAATGAACAAATCCTCGAAGAGCTGTTTCTGAGGCCAGTGACGACATATTAATAATTCGGCCGTATCCTTGCTTCTTCATGTAACGGGCTGCTTCTCTGAGACAATAAAACGAGCCGTTCACATGAATATCCAGCAAAACTTTCCACTCATCATCGCTCATTTGATCAACAGGAACTAGATTCCCCGAAATACCTGCATTATTGACGAGAATGTCCATCCGCCCGGTTTCCGTATAGATTTGCCGGATAGCAGCGGCCACTTCTTGGGCAGACCGGACATCCAGCCGCAGAAAGCTTGCCTTTCCACTAGATTCAACGATTTCCTGGACTGCCTGGTTTCCTGCTTCTTCATCAATATCCGTGATCCATACATAAGCACCTTCACTTGCAAGTTTTTTAGCTATTGCTTTGCCGATTCCGTTGGCTGATCCAGTTACAAGTGCCGTTTGGCCAGTCATCTTTGCCATATTTATCTCTCCTTCGCTTAACATGGTAACGCTTTCATGTTATCCGGAGACGCTTACTCCAGCCTTACAGATTTATATTCTTGAAGATAAAATAATTGATTAAATTCCTCCTTCATGCTTAAGCCCAGTTCCTTTTCCATCAGCATAATGGCGTTATCAGCTGATTTGCGCGCTTTGCCAAGCTTACCGTTTTTAAGCAAGAGGCGTACATAATGCATTTGAAAGCTTTCCTCATAAGGCTCTAATGCGACCATGACTTCTAATATCTCAGCAGCCTCCTTTATTTTCCCCTCCTCTTGACATTGTGCAGCCCACTTCTCCAGCGCTTTTAAGTATTGCTTGCGAATCATGGCACGGCTTTCCTCCAGCCATTCTTCATACAGGTATTCATGTAACAGATCGCCCTTATAAAGGCGGCTAGCCTGAGCAAACACTTCTGGACTGTATGGATAAAGGAGCAGCTGCTTTAGTTCTTCAACATCTATCTTTACTTCTTCAAAGCGAAAATAATAATGAGAGCCGTCATAAGCAATGAACCTGGAATTCCTCCCTTTTTTCAGATCCGGTTCCAGTAGCTTGCGCAAGGTAGACAGCCCTACATAAAATTGATTGGAGGCGGCCTCCTCCGTTTCTTCAGGGAACAGCCGTCCGATTAATTCATCCCTTGACCATCTTCTTTTGCTGCCCGAGGCAAGAAGGAGCAGAAGCCTCAGACTGGATTTCCGTTTGATTTGAATAGGTTCCTCTCCCAGCCGGATGGACAATGGACCCAGCATTTGCAGACTGAGCAACGGCTTATTGTCTATCTTTTCTTTCTTTTGAAGCCATGTATAGGAGGATTCTCTTGCTATGCTATCTACTTCTTTCTGGAGGGCATAGGCTTCTTCCATATGACCCTGTTTAGATAAAATCAAAGTCAATTTCTTTTGAATAATACAAGAGTGATGACGAAATCCCTTAAAGAGCCGTGCAGCTTCCTCCATCAATCTCCTCGCTTCCCTTAAGTTGCCAAGCTCTTGATAACACAGAGCCACGGCTGCACTTGCCCACCCCCGATCCGGTCGAATTCCGAGGCCATCAGCTTGTTCCAGCGCCTTATGTGCCCATTGGAGAGCCTCCTCCAGTTCCCCCTTCGCACGAAAATAGCTGCTGATGGTACACAACGGATAAATAATCGAGGACTCATCACACTCCCTCGCTACATGAATGGACTGTTCAGCCAAACGGCGGGCTTTCTCCAAATGCCCCTTTTCTATCAGCAGTTCTGCTGCATTCCAAAGCGCATGCATCTGCACTTGCTTAAATCCGTGCGCCTCCGCCTTAGCCAGTGCCCGGCGGGAAAGAACAAATGCTTTTTCAGTGTCATTCATGAAACGATACATTTGTGCCAGTAAGCTTGTGTTCAGCGCTGCCATCGGCTCATCTTCATTTTTATAAGATAACTCCAGGCTTGCTTCATAAAGCTGAACCGCTTTTGTTAGTTCTCCCTGGTAAAAGTAGATCGTTGCTAGGCGATGGTACAAGTCCGCATAACCAGGTGAAACTTCATTTTTGTATCGATGGGCAATTAATTCAAGAGGTGCTATAAGCTGCTTTGCCAGTTCCACAGGTATGCAGCGAAACAATAATAAGCTCGTTCTGGATAGATGAAGGGAAGGAGAAAGCTGCTCAAGCCAACCATCAATTAATCGCAGAAATTCTTCCGGCTCATAGCGTTCAGCTATATCTTTCATAATCCCTGCCACCAGCCGGTCGTTACCGGCTGCTAAAGCTTGTAATATGGCCTCAAAAAACCGATAATTCGCCCGGCATAAAATGGCTAGTTCACCATGACGATGCTTAACCTTTTCTCCTCCCCATTCCCGTTCAGCCAATTGATAAAAAAGTCTTCTAAACAATTCATGTATCCGAAAACGACCTGGCTCATCCACTAATAAGAATGGTTGAATATGGCGGATATTTTCTATATAATCGCGAATCGGCCAATCAGGCTTATATAAGCTTAACAATCCTTCATCCAGCTCACGAAACAAGGAAGCATGCAGCAGAAATGTCTGTACATCAGCAGGCAAATCAGCCATTACTTCGCTTGCTACATACTGATGAACATCTTCATTTAAGTAAAATCTGTTTAAAAAATGTTTCAGCCCCGAATCTAAATTCGCCCCCGTTACTGCCTCATTAAATAACATCAGTCCAGCGGGCCAGCCTTCTAAAACCGTTAGCAAATGGCGAACTTCCTGGCTAGTTAAGTTAATTTTATACACTGTGTCCAGCAGTTGGCTTGTTTCTTCCAGTGTGAAAGCTAAATTTTTTTGGTCAATGGCAACGGCTAATCCCCTCACTTTCCAACGGCTGACCGGAAGTTTTTTGGGAATTTTACGGCCGGATAATACGAGTGTCACAGAGAAGGGGAGTTGTTCGACCCATGCGACCAAGCGGCTTGTTTCCGGTTCATCAAGCTTTAGGTTTTCAGATTGATCCACGACGATCCAAAACGGTTCTTTTCCGGTCACAGAAGGGAGAAGTCCAGCTAGTTGATCAAAGGTATAGACGGGCTGCGTGAGTGTCACCCATCCTCCGAGCATAGGATATTTATGGAAAAACGCGGTCAGTAACGACGTCTTCCCATACCCTGCTCCTGCTACTACTGTTGCTATTTTTTTATGCGGACGTGATAAAAGAAGGGAAAACAATTGTTTTCTATCCATTAAACTCTCAGTTTGCGGCATTCTCATAGATCGTATAGTCAATTATTACACCCCTGTCTGTTTAGAATTTTCTGATATTATATAGCAAAAAATTTCTTCTCTCAACTTCAGTAAGGTTGCAGTAAGGTAGGAGGCTTACAGTAAAGGTGTGATTTGCATGAAAAAATATCCATTCACTTTTAAGGAGGCAATTATGCATGGCTAAACAATCTAATCCAATCAAACATTTCTCACCTACTTTTTGGATGAAAAGCCCAGGGAATACGCCAAAGGGAGATCGACTTGATTTCATCAACCCTGACTGGATGCCATGGACAGACTGGTTAATGCCCGGAACGCAGTTTAAGCTATTATTTTGTGATCTTGTCTCCGGCAACTTTACCTTGCTTTTAAAAGTCGATCCCGGCACGAAAGCTTCTGTTCATTGGCACCTCCATAATACAGAAGCTTTCATTCTTGAAGGCAGTTTTTATTACGAGGAAGGTGAAGATAAAGGACACCCAGGCTATTATACATGCGAGGCAGCGGGTAATGTTCACGAACCTTTTACCTCTCCTGAAGGCTGCATAATGCTTGCTATTTCTCACGGTCCGATTGGCGGATATGACGATGACGGTCAACTGGCCGTGATGGCCGATGCCCGGCTTCATTATTACATGGCTAGAGAAAATAACGCGTTGAAGCACACAACCATTGTAGACTACACATTTGGAACCACAGAAATGCACGATAACTAACCGCTGCTAACTGCTGCCTGGATTTATTTCGACAGCGTTAAATACTAAAGCAAAAACCGGTGCTCAACTGCAGAGCATCGGCTTTTTTGTAATAGATAGATGATTCAGATGAACCGCCATTATACTCTTTGCAAATGGGTGATTTTAAAAGAATCGTGATATTTTAATCCATAGCCTAACAGCCGGTCCACACATATATGAGCGGCCCAAATAATTGAAATCATTAATAAATACTCGTTTGAAGCATACATGTATCCCGCTGCCAAAAGAAGAGGCAGAACAAAGCTGTGCCCCCAATTGTATAGAAGGGCCCCTGTTCGTGTATTCAATAGATAGCCGATCATCGTGATATCCGGAGCCAGCAGCAAAAGAAAAAATAGCCACAGCGGAAAACCGAGCTGTACATAAACATAAAGACAAGCAGCAAAACCGAGACCATTTTCCAAACGAATAAACGGCTTAATCATCATTATTTCCTCTCCCGCGGCTATTTTTAAACATGTTCAGCACCATTTCTTCTATAACTGCCTCATTTTCTTGATACTTTCCGCCGCTTACTAGTTCTTTCACTGTTTGCAGCGTATTCAGTGCCAGCTGATAAAACTGAATTTTCTCTTCAAGCGCCCTTAACTTTTGTGCAAATAATTCAACCGCTGCCTCATTGCATTCAGCTGATACAGGTTGGTCGTTCAACGTGATCAGCTGCTGAACCTCTTTCAAAGTAAACCCTAGCTGCTTGAGCACAATCAGAAGCTGCAACTGCTTTTCACACTTTTCATCATACTCGCGGTAGCCATTCTCCCGCCTGTTCGGCTGAAGCAGCCCCTGTTTCTCATAATAGCGAAGGGTATCCGCCTGTAGTTGATATTTATTCGCAAACTCTTTAATCCGCATCTTCATCCCCCCGCACTAACCATAACATTGGAGTAAACTCCAAGGTCAAGCAGGATGAATATACCTTTTTCACGCGGCTTTCTTGCCTTCAACAAGCAATGGCATACATCCTCCTCTGTTTATAAGCCAGTCACGTTATCGATCGATGCAGACTCTCCATTAATGTGCACATCGATCACTTCATGTTCCGGATCTTTCGTTAATTTATAAACGTGCTGTTCAATTGCGCCATCTGGCTGATTAGCCTCTTCTAGCTTGATAGTTATTGTGTCGCCTTGCGCTTCCATATCCGCAGTAGCTTTTCCTTTTGAATGAAAAACAAGGTAAGACCTATTCTCACCGTCATTTATTAATTGAAGTCTATAATCTGAATGGATAGACTGCTGCACGTCACTTGGCACACTTTCGACTTCACTGAAGCTTAACGCGGATGAATAGCAAGCTGTTAGAACAGACACTGCGAACAATAATAAACAGAATAGCTTTTTCAATAGTCGTTTCTCCTTTTGTTTGGATCCATCTCAATGAGCGTTTGCCAAAATATCCTTTCTTTTACTATAACAAAAAAAGAAATAACCAACCAAATATTCCAATTTAAACCACAAAATGACCGGTGCTTTGATCAAATGCAAAAACGTGCGCTAGACCTCCCTTGCCAGTAAAGAAGAATGATACATTCCTAATTTTTAAAAAAATCAGTGATTCTATTTTTATATGGTGGTAGCATTTGGCAGGTAGCGAATAGAAAAAAAAGAAAGGTAGAGGAAAGATGAACATGAAGATTGAGATTCTCCCAAGGTACCGCATGGCCTGCATCCGTCAAGTGGGTCCATACGGCTCCGCCAACGAGCAGACAATGCGAAAACTAAAGGAATGGGCGGCGGCAAAAAACCTGCTTTCCCCAGCCTCCATCGTCCTGGGAGTGTCATATGATGATCCTGAAACTACTCCTCCTGAAAGCTGCCGTTACGATGCGGGCCTGGTTCTTGCGGACAATGAGCCAACAGACGGTTTCGTTGCCGAAAGCGAGCTTCCCGGCGGCAAGTATGCGATTTACCAAGTGAAGCACACAGCGGAGGCCATTCAACAAGCATGGGGCGCCATTTTTGCTGATCTGTCCAACCGCGGTTATCAGATCGACCGTCGCCCCGTGTTTGAGAGATATAGGGAACAGATGCTGTCCAATCATGATTGTGAAATTTGCGTGCCGCTAAAATAGTGAGCTTTTCTTTTGACTATGGCAGCAGCGGCTACGTACTCATGAACACCCCATTAACTCTTTGATTTTCTCTGCATTTTCTTTGGAAGTGAGCATTTCGAGAAGCATAAAGGCCACCTCCAAGGCTGTGCCGGGATTCGATGAAGTAATCACATGGCCGTCTGCAACAATCCGATCATGTGAAATTTGAACGCCGTATGACGCCAGCTGCCCCAGCCGTTTGCTTTCCGGGTGGCTATAGGTGGTTGCCCGGCGATTATGCAATATGCCGCTGTGGGCGAGAGCCAAGGAAGCTACACAAATGGAGGCAATTGGCTTTTTATAGCTATCGAAATGCTGGATCACAGCTTGGAATGCTTCGCTGAAAGCATCCTCATAAAAATTGGCTTCTTCAAATCCGCCCGGAATCGCTAAGGCATCGAACTCATGTAAATCAATCTCTTCCAATAGCTTTTCCGGTGTGACTTTGAAGTTCCATGTCGCCTGCAGCTGCGGGCGAAGCCCCGCTGAAATAACCCTCGTCGAGCCATCCCCCTCTAATTGGTTCCAGCCAAGCACGTCTGTAAATACACTGGCCTCATAGGCCTCAAAACCATCGGCCAGCAGCAATAAGATCTTTTTCATAGAAAATTCCTCCTCACCTTTTGACTTAAGTGTAATGAATTTTTATCGCCCGCTGAATAACATATAGATCGTCTTTCGTTGAATTTACTTTTGTTTTTATGGATAATTCATATAAGCACTTTATTTAATAAGGAGAAACTATGGATCACATTGATTATGAAATCTTAAAACAGCTTGAGCATAATGCCAAAAGCACCACAAAAGAAATTGCTGCCCAGGTACACTTATCTCCGCCGGCTGCAGCTGAGCGGATTAAAAAATTAGAAGACCAGCAAATTATTACAGGCTATCAAGCGTCATTCGATTTAAAAAAACTCGACCGCCCGATTGTCGCGCTTGTTCTCTTTAAATCAAGTGACTGCAAAAAACTGGCGCAATTTTGCTATAACCACCCTGATGTTCTTGAATGCTACCGGGTAGCCGGCGAAATCAGCTATATCGCCAAGGTGGCCACGCAGTCGGTGGAAACGCTGGAACACTTTATCGATCAATCCATGCCGTACGGAACACCGTCTACAAACATTGTCCTATCTGAACATCAAAACAAGGTTCTATAAACCGGTTTGGACTTTTCATCCTAAAAAAGACCGATTTTCGCTTCCCATGGAAAATCGGTCCCGACAGCTAACTAATATCCCATTTGCTAAGGCTTCCCAGCCCGTACCACATTAAAACAGTGAAGCTCCCAATTAGTAATGTATAAAACAAACCATAAGATTGAATAGGCGATTCATCTTCTGGCGACATGGCTGGCAATCAAAATTACTTTTTAAGACAACCTGATTATTCAGCAGCTGACAAGACAAGCAGGCACTTCATAAATCAACACATTGCTTGTTCAAAGCTTTTGTTTTTGAATCACTTCATCCGCATATTGGTACATGCTCTGATAGTTAGCGGGTTCTTGAATGATCATTTGAAAAGCCACATATAAGGGCATTAACGTTTCTTTCGTTTTTCGACTATAGAGTAATTCCTGATAGGTATATACATCGTAGAAACGGCTATGGGACTCTAATTCTTCCTCGCTGAGAACAAGAATTAAATCAACATACTCATACCAATCGTATAAGGAACCCGTTTTTCTGCGAATGACCTCGCCCACATAGGTGCCGATTCGAGAGGAATAGGTCATAACAAAGCGCTTATAGTATTCTGTAGATATGATGTGTTGGATAAACTCATCAATTAGCTTTAAACTTTCTAGTGAAAAATCTAATTGATCTTCGTTGATATTTTCACGCTCCCATTTATCTTCCGAAGGATCAAGAAAAAATACCTCTACGATTGCTTCTGCTTCACTATTCTTTTTCTGGAAGCGCAGTAATTTATCCCATATCATATTTTAACCCTCCTATTTATGGCGGTTCTTGAGCTGACGAGAGCTTACTTCTTAAGCATCTGCTAGAGAATGTGCCCCCTATTAAGAATAAAATTGATTCGCTATCCAAATGAAAGAATCTGGATTTAAGGTAACAAAAACTCGCATAATAGAACAGAAAACAGCAGCCGCCGAGGCGTTAGTTACTTGCTGGTTTCTTCATCCTTCCTGTAAAGGAACGCAAGAAGCGGCTCTTGATTGCCCATAGAAGGCTTCCGTTCAATATTGGATGAACGGTAAAGGACAAGAGGATGGGGTTTTGGATATTTCCTAATTTAATGAAAGCAGCGGGGACATTCAGCCTTATGGATGGACCAATTGCACGTAAAAATGCCTGGCTGGCAAAGGGATGACGATTTGGGCAATTGGCTTACTAGGGTGTTTTATCCGGGTAAGCTGTACTGCAGGAGTGCCAGCAACTATTGGAACGCCTTGATAGGCTTATGTAAACACAGCTGGTATTATTGGAGTTAATTCATTCATGGATTGCTTGGAGAAGTGCTAGAAAAAGGATACATGCTTATGCTCATAGAAATAGCCGCTTATCTTTTATTATAGGCGGCCTTCCTGCTGCTGTGAAACTTATCCCTCTACTTCTGTTCCATGACGCGCGCTGCATGCCAGACAAGCGGCGCCCCGCTCATTCCCTCGTTATGGCTTGAGGACACCATAATCCTCATCGTTATCGTACCAATCCTGGTCCTCTTTATTTTCGCGGTCCAACAAAAGTGTGCCGTTTGCATCGGATTTCAGCTTTCGCGGCTTGAAGCCGCTTTTTTTATTTAGGTTTCTCAGTTCTGCCA
Organism: Pseudobacillus badius; assembly: GCF_002189605.1. Classification (NCBI taxonomy): domain Bacteria; kingdom Bacillati; phylum Bacillota; class Bacilli; order Caryophanales; family Bacillaceae; genus Pseudobacillus; species Pseudobacillus badius. The sequence goes on along the minus strand of NZ_MWMM01000005.1, from coordinate 16,405 downwards.
TCAATTCATGAACAGACATCTCGTCACAGGATTTTTTTCCACGCAGCAAATCGATCAGCTCCTTTAAAGTTCACGTATCACTATCTTCACACGAATCTACTAAAATATACCATATCCTAAACGATGACCGACCGCTCAAAATCAGAAAAAATCATCTCCAAAAAGCTGGATAATTTCGGTTGCTTCATAGGTTATGAATGAATAAAGCGATAACGACAATAACAACGGACCCGATGAGCACTGATGTCATTAAGTAGCTCCAGCTGTTTGCCCCTAAAATAACCACAATCGGATCGGCCCCTGCCGGAGGATGCGTAGTTTTTGTCAGCATCATCAGGCCAATCGCCAGGCTTACTGCCAAGGCAATGGTCCAAGGTTTATTCCCAAACAAGTGATAGAGGGACAGGCCAATGAAACTGGAAATAAAATGACCGCCAATGATATTGAGCGGCTGAGATAATGAAGCATTCCAGACGTCAAAGACCAGTACACACCTCGTCCCAAATGTGAATCGGTGACTTGCCTTTCACTATAAGAAGACCCCTTTAGATACTCTTATCCAAAGGGGCAAAACAGCGCGATATTCTCAAATATCGCGCTGTAGTTGTTTCAGATTCACCTTATTCATCGCAAGCCGCCCATTGCCTGTACTGTTACTTTGAGCGGCTAAAGGGTCTTCATCATATTTATATTGGTAATTTCATACCCTAATTTTTCATATAGCTCCCGTGCAATTTTGTTATGCCCAAAAACATGAAGACCAATTTTATTCATTCCCAATTCTTTAGCAATCATTTCAATTTCCTTCATTGCTTGCTTGCCGTATCCTTGTCCTTGGTGCGGCTCATAGATTTTAAAATCAAAAATAAAGCCTTCGTCTGGTTTTTCAGCTGATGTCTGGGCCATCCAAATCATTCCGACTAATTGCTGATCTTGAAAAATAGAGTACAAGTAATTAAGCTCTGTTTTCTCATCCTGAGGTAACAGTCTAGAAAATTCTTTCTTAGACAGATGGATAGCTTCCTCTTCCCTCCAGTTTCCTGAAACAACTTTGTTTTTGGCATAGTTCGCAATGGCATTAGAACTGTATAATTGAAATTCTTCTTTATTCATCGGTTTTAATGTAATCACTTAATCCCTCCTGATTAACAATTATTAGATCAATTTATATAAACCGTACATGGCGATGCAGGCTATTCCTAACAGGTAAAATAAGCCTAACCCTCTGAATTTATCATCATTATATAATAATTCAGAAAATATTTCGAATAGATAAAGCACAGCATACGATTATTTAAGCATGCTGTGCTTTCGTGAGAGAAATCTTCCTATTTATTGTTTTTTCTTGCTTTCGCTCGTTGATCTGCAGCTTTTGAACGTTCTTGAGCAACTAGATCATCCCGATCAGCAAGCTCTGGTGAGAATTCAACATCCCGGCCATCCGATTGAAAAGCCCCGGCTGTATTCGTAAGCTGATCATTATCTTCGTTATTTCTGCCTTGTAACATGTTAAAAACCTCCAATTGTAATGTCGTACTCCTATAGAGTGTGTCATTTTCATTCACTTCATTCGCTTTTTGCTTGCGATTAATAATGAATAACTGATCATTCTCTACAATATGCTTTATAATTTAAATAGAGTTTTTTGGAATAATTGTATAAATTTTTAAAGAGAAGGATGAACTTTATGGTTTATCATTCAAAGCCTGATGTTTTTTCTATACTATCTATCTTCTTATTGATCTGGATAATGGGTGTTGTATCCTTGGTTCCCTTCATCACATCATTTGCTATCGGAATCATTATGTTTGCCATTTTTGTGATCTCAGCCATTTTTATATGGTGGTACACAGTTTCTATTCAGTATGTTTTTTGCGAGGATGATCTATTAATTAAAGGTGGACCTTTCCAAAATAAAATACCTTATGAAAGTATACGAAGGGTGGCTCCAACGTCAGATAAGCTGACTGGGTATCGAATTTCAGCAGCTGATAAGGGACTTGAATTGTTTTATCAACGAGATGTTCATGGCAGTATAAAAATTTTGCCAAAAGATAAAATGCAGTTTATCAGCGAGTTGAAAAAACGCTGTGCTAATGTACAGCTCCCGCCTAATCAAACATTCGAATAATTCGTTGATCAGCCTAATGGAAAAGAACCTTACTTTTAGTTTTTCTCATACTTCTTTTATTCTGTTCATTATTGTATAATCACCTTTAATCAATGCAATGAAGAGAAGAGTAAGTGTGTTCAAGCATAACAGAGAACTCCTGTCGCTGAAAATGGAGGATGTAAAGGCACACCGAATCAAGTCTTGGAGCAGCGCATAGGATATTTCGATCCAGAGATTGATGATGTGACGGTTTCTCCCGTTATAGAGATAGAGTATACACATGGCAATTGGGTTTTGTCGTACTCGAAAAGGTTTCTGTGGCAACACAGAAATAAACTGGGGTGGTACCGCGAACTTCTAAATATAAGGAGTCTCGTCCCCAAGGATCATATCCTTGGAGGTGAGACTTTTTTATCGTTTGCAAACCTTATATTTAGGAGGGATAAGATGAAATGGAAAAACCCCCTTTTACTTTTAGTTGGAATCGGAATATCGAATGTCGGGGCATGGGTTTATTTGATTGCTTTAAACTTAATTATATTAGATATGACAGGTTCACCTTTGGCCGTATCCATACTATATATTCTTTTGCCTCTCGCAGCCTTATTTACAAATGTTTGGTCCGGCACTTTTATTGATCGATTAAATGCAAGAAACCTAATGATTTTTCTGGACTTCATTAGAGCGTTATTCATCTTCACATTGCCATTTCTAGATTCTCTTTTCCTGATTTACTTCGTGGTCTTTATCATTAATATAGCTAGCTCTATATTTGAGCCGGCTTCAATGGTCTACATGACGAAGTTAATTTCCAAAACGGATCGACAAAGATTCAATGCAATGAGGAACTTCATTCATTCCTGCGGGTTTATATTAGGGCCTTCTATTGCAGGCTTCCTTTTTATTATTGGTTCTCCTTACCTGGCTATTCAGATGAATTCGATTGCGCTATTTTTATCAGCAATAGTTCTTCTGCTCCTTCCAAATGCAGAGATCCAGAAAGGAAGGATCCTATCAGAAAAAATGAAGCTATCACTCATTTATAACGACTGGAAAAGTATCCTTAAATTTAGTCGCACAAATATGCATGTGACCTTAGTTTATCTTTTATTTAGCGTAATGACAGTGTTTATGACTGCCCTAGATTCTTTGGAGGCTGCATTTGCCACAGAAGTTCTAACTTTATCTGAAAGTACCTACGGCTTTCTTGTTAGTATTGCAGGCGTTGGCATAATTGGCGGTTCATTAGTAAATGCTGTATTCGCCAATCAATTAAAACTAACTACTTTAATCGGACTTGGCGCGTTCTTCACTCCTATTGGCTATATCATTTTTGCTTTTTCAAATGATTTCATCGGGGCATCTATTGGATTCTTCACTTTAACGTTTTTCTTATCATTCGCTAATACAGGCTTTTTAACTTTCTATCAAAACAATGTACCCGTAGATATTATGGGTAGATTCTCCAGTATCTTAGGGATTTTGGAGGCTTGTTTAATAATAGTATGTACAGTCATCATCGGGTTATCGGCGGAACTGTTTGACATTCGTCCAATATATATCATAGGCTCCTTTGCTTTTTTAATATTGGGATTAATGATTAATTTTATTGTATCCGACAGGTCGAAAAGAAGTTATTATGAACGGGTATAAAAACTGGTTGCAGCACGAAGCAAGGGGCCGGCCTGTTGTTATGTCAGAGACTGATTAGACGGCCCCTTTTTTAACCTAAACGAAAACATCCATTTTGAAAAAAGATTGATCAAAATGGATGTTTTTCGTTTTAGCTAAGTATGAAGCTTTTATAAAAAAGTTTGATTGTTTCAGTGCTCCTTATGTCACTAAAGCGCCCAATTGTGGAAGAAATGTGTTTTATTATTCATTCTTATTCAAATGATAGATGAGTTGCACAACGCCAGAGGAAAACGTTCTTGCGTTAACCATTTTTAAATGAACTCTCTGATTGATATCAATAAACATCGGTTTTCCTTCTCCTAAAATAACAGGATGAACAGATAATCGAAATTCATCAACAAGCCCTAAATTAATAAAAGTTGTTATAAGACTTGCTCCACCATATAGCCAGATGTCTTTCCCCGGCTTATTCTTTAGTTTATTTACTTCTTCAAAAATATGATCATTTATGAATACAGCTTTCTCATCTATCCCTTTTTGCGTTTTGGAAAACACGTATTTTTCTTTACTATGAACCAGATCCCATACTTCCTTGTCGCTATCAGGGTCTTCGGCTTTCGGGATATATTGTCCCCATTCGTCGTAACTTTTTCTGCCATATAAAATAGTATCAATTTGATTTAAGAACTTAGTAAAACCCATCTCAGGGTCCATGATACACCAATCAACTTCCCCATTTTTCCCCTCAATAAATCCATCTAAAGTTACTGCTAAATCTAAAATTATTCTTCTTGGCCCTATGTTTTCGGACATACTTCTTCCTCCCCTTTCATCAAATAGCTATGGTCTGTGTGTAGTAATGCAACCAAATAGTACGTTACTCATTAGCGAACATTAAAAACGAGAAAAAGCACTAGTGAACATCGATGGCTACGGCCGGGACCCCTGCATACAAGGGAGCCATTTTGACTTTATCTTCATTCATCTAACGTAATCAGATCCCTTAATTACTATCAATAAACCGGTGAGCATAAAAATCAGGTGTTTATATCCGCTGCCACTTGTTGCGTATATCAGTTCCATCCCTACACAGATACCTAGTATAATACCTAATGATGACATCTATTGTCATAATTAAATATCTTTTAAATAATTATGTTAGGTGGGTAGTTATGCGCGCTGATAGGCTCATTTCCATTTTGCTTCTGCTGCAACATAAGGGAAAACTGACAACCAGAGAATTAGCTAAGGAGTTAGAGGTAACTGAACGTACCATTCATCGTGATATGGACGCATTGAGTGCAGCAGGTATTCCTGTTGTGGCTGAACGCGGTAAGGCAGGAGGGTGGAGATTGCTTAAACAATATCGAACAAATCTAACTGGCTTGAAAGCCAATGAAATTGAATCTTTGCTTATTTCTCCTTCATTCCAGTTGCTTACTGACTTGGGATTAACAAAAGATTGGCATGAAGCACGCCAGAAAATCCTTGCTTCGATTCCAAGCTCCTTCCAGAAAAACGCCGATGATCTATGGAACCGAATCCATATTGATACAAGTGCTTGGAAGCAGTCAACTGAAAAAATGGAGTCATTCAAAGTTTTGCAACAAGCCCTTCGGGAAGATCGGAAACTACAATTGAACTATGAACGGGCAGATGGGAAGTGTGTTGAACGGGTTGTTAACCCCTTAGGATTGGTTGCTAAAGGCAGCACGTGGTATTTAATCGCCGGATCAAACGAACAAATTCGAAATTATCGAGTATCCAGAGTCAAATCTGCGCTACTCATGAGTGAAACATTTATCCGGCCAGAGGAATTTAATTTAGCTCAATATTGGGATAGCTCTACACAAGAATTTATTCAAAACCTCCCAAAATATGAGGTGGATGTTGAAGTATCTCCTTCTATCCTTCCAAGAATAAAGTTCACTGGACGATTTGTACAAATATTAAAAATTGAATCCCCCACAGAAAGTGGGTGGACCCCCATAAAGCTGCGTTTTGACACGGAACAAGAAGCAAAAGAATATATTCTAGGCTTCAGCAATCAGATAAAAATCGTAAGACCTGACACTTTAAAGCAGGATATATATGATATGGCAAGGGCTGTCCTCGATTTTTATGATCAAGAGAATCAACTATAAACTAAATGTCTTGAAAGCAGCCATTTAGTTTAGGGCAAATAAAAAGAAGCCGTTTTTAAAAAGGTTGATCATTTTCTCCCCTCTTTCACAATCGAGCCTGATGGCTGAAGATGTGCTCCTATTAAAAACCATGGAACCACCTAGATTTAGGAGTTCCATGGTTTTGATGAAGTGTGTTTGAACGTTATACTTTAGCTGCCCAAATTTCTATTTCGATTTTTATCTCAGGTAAACCCAACTCAGCAAGATATCCAATCGTCATTGCTGGATACTCCTTGCTAAATAATTGATCCCACTCTGAATCAAAAAAGTCCCAATCAATTTGCTCAGTAGCCCATATGTTCACTTTTATAATGTTTTCAGCGCTTAGATCCTCAGAATCCAGCACTGCTTTTATATTGACAAACGTATTACTTACTTGTTCATTCATAGTTTGTGGAAATTGTCCATGTCGATCTACACCGATTTGACCTGATGTCACGTATAACTCTGCATTCCTTGGAATTTTTGTAATATGTGTGTAATTGCCAACTGGTGCAGGCATACTTGCTGGAGTTTTTCTTGTGATTTTTTCGTTTTCCATTTATTTACCTCGTCATTTAAAAGATTTTTCTGCAGTTTTGCCTAGAAAGTTAAATTTAGACACACTTCACCCTTGGAAAGATTTCTAGAAAAAAACAGCAGTGGAGTATCCATATCCGTCAGCTAAAAAATTAAGTGATTTTTTCTTCATGGGTGAACACTCCTCTCTCTTAAAATGACAAGATTTTTGATAATTATTACTTTATAGGAAATAAGTTCTTTGCGCAACTTAAATGCTTAATCTAAAGTTTACTCCGCAAAATGACCAAGATTGTTAAGTGTAAAAAAAAAACGGATTATCAGCATAATGGCATCAAACTCTCTTTGAAGTCTACACCTCAACAATCTGACCCTTTCATGAAATAACTTGGTTATCACTTAATAGGTTCTTAATCCACAAAAAGAACCGGAATCCCTTCTTTATAGAAAGAGGAAATTCCGGTTCATCTTTTTTATAAACGTCGCAAACGTTCTTCAAAGCCACATCACAGCTGCACGCTGCCCTAGCTTTGCTTACTCAACTGTCACACTCTTCGCCAGGTTGCGCGGCTTGTCAACGTCGCAGTCGCGGTGCAGAGCGGCATAGTAAGCAATCAGCTGCAGAGGCACGACAGAGACAAGCGGTGTGAGCAGTTCGTGGACCGCTGGGATGACGAAGCGGTCGTCTTCGCTTTCCAGCCCTTTCATTGAGATAATGCAAGGGTTAGCGCCGCGGGCTGCCACTTCCTTCACGTTTCCGCGGATGCTTAAGTTGACTTTTTCCTGAGTAGCCAATGCCATGACCGGCGTACCGTCTTCGATTAAAGCGATTGTGCCGTGTTTTAGCTCTCCTCCGGCAAAGCCTTCCGCCTGAATGTAGGAGATCTCCTTCAGCTTTAAGGCACCCTCAAGACCTACATAATAATCAATGGCACGGCCAATGAAGAAGCAGTTGCGAGTCGTTGTCAAATAGTCTCTCGCGATTTGTTCGAACTCATCTTTGGCATCGCAAAGCATTTCCATGGCATTTGCGACAATGCCTAGCTCATGAACCAGGTTCAGGTTTGTTTTCATGCCCAGCGCTTCGGCCGCAGCATGAGCCAGGATCGCGAGTACAGACACTTGGGCTGTATAGGCCTTCGTGGACGCAACAGCGATTTCAGGGCCAGCATGAAGCAAGAGTGTGTAATCCGCTTCACGGGAAAGAGTAGAGCCTTGCACATTGGTAATCGTTAATGCCTGATATCCCATTTCTTTTACTTTCACAAGCACCGCACGGCTGTCAGCTGTTTCGCCGCTCTGAGAAATGAAAATAAACAGCGGGTTTTTCGAAAGAAGCGGCATGTTATAAACAAATTCACTGGCCACATGCACTTCCGTCGGGATTTTCGCAAGTGATTCTAAATATTGTTTGCCAACGAGTCCGGCATGGTAGCTCGTTCCGCATGCAATGATATATAAACGGTCAGCCGCTTTTAGGGCCTCCACAATTTCTGGATCAACAGCGAGCTGCTCTTGTTCATTTTGGTAGGCTTGAATAATTTTTCTCATGACAAGCGGCTGCTCGTCAATTTCTTTCAGCATATAATGCGGGTAGGTGCCTTTTTCGATATCACTGGCATCCAGTTCCGCTGTGTACGGTGCGCGTTTGATTTCTTCACCGTTCAGGTTTTCGATGATCACTTTTTCGTTTGTCAGGATCACGACCTCTTTGTCCATTAACTCTACAAATTGGTCAGTTACTTGAATCATTGCCATGGCATCGGAGGCGATGACGTTAAATCCTTCTCCCAAGCCGACAAGCAGCGGGCTTTTATTTTTGGCCGCAAAGATCGTATCCGGATCTTCTCTATCCAGCAAACCGATCGCATAAGAGCCTTTCAGCAGCTGCAGCGTTTTACGAAAGGCTGCTTCTGTCTCCAAGCCTTCGCTGGCAAATAGTTCGATGAGCTGAACGATGACTTCTGTATCAGTATCGCTTTTGAGCGGCACATCGAATAAATAGTCCTTCGTCAGCTGCTCATAGTTTTCGATGACACCATTATGAACGAGTGTAAACCGGCCGGACTGACTTTGGTGAGGATGTGCATTCTCTCTGCTAGGCACTCCATGAGTCGCCCAGCGCGTATGGCCGATCCCTGTTACTGTGCTTATCTTTTCGTCCACGATTTTGCGCAGATCAGCGATTCGTCCTTTTTCTTTAAACACCTTCACATCTTGCGCGTCTCTCACCGCAATACCGGCAGAGTCGTAGCCCCGGTATTCCAGCTTTTCTAAGCCGTTCAGCAAGATTTCTTTGGCATCCTTATAGCCGATATAACCAACAATTCCGCACATACAATGTTCCTCCTATAAAGAAGGCAGGCAAAAGCAGAGCGCTTATTTGCCGCTCTTCTTTTTCTTTTCTATTCTTTTCGACTTTCCGCATTTCCATTCCCTTTGTCCGCCAGGTTACCCTTGCGATTTAAGGAAGGACTAACGATTGTGCAGGAATCAACCGGGAGGCATCCGCCGAACATTTCGATAAACCTCCTCCTCGTCAACTAGCCGGGCTCTCTCCCGCTAGTTCAGGCGCTTTATGAAGCAAATGGTCCAGAATAACTTCTTCTCCTTTCTTGACTGTTTTTGTAAAACAGGATTATCATACACTACTCAATTTCTTGCCGTCAACTGATATTTTCTTTTTTAATATAACGGCCATATTATTACATTTATATGAAGAAAGAGACGCCAATGTGCGCCTCTTCTTTCGTTCCCATCTATCGGGTGATTAAAACGTGATTTTATTCATTCAAACCCATTTCTGCGTCCACTACAGTCGCAATCCGGTCAACAAACACCTGGCACTGCTCTTCCGTCTGCGCTTCTACCATGACGCGCACAAGCGGTTCTGTGCCGGATGGACGAACGAGCACACGGCCGTTTCCGTTCATTTCAGCTTCTACTGCCTCAATGACGGCTTTCACCTTTTCGTTCTCGGTTACTTTATATTTATCAGTTACCCGTACATTTTTTAAGATTTGCGGGAATTTCTTCATTTCCGCTGCCAGTTCGGATAATGGCTTTTTCGTCATTTTCATGATGTTAACAAGCTGCAAGCCCGTTAACAATCCATCGCCTGTCGTATTGTAGTCAAGGAAGACGATATGGCCGGACTGCTCTCCGCCCAGATTGTATTGATTCTTCTTCATTGCTTCTACGACATAACGGTCACCAACCGCTGTCTGCACGCTTCGAATGCCGAGAGCTTCTAGCCCTTTGTAAAAGCCAAGGTTGCTCATAACTGTGGAGACAACCACTGATTGGTTCAGCTGGCCATGTGCATGCATGTACTTGGCACAAATGAACATAATTTGATCGCCGTCTACAATGTTTCCTTTTTCATCAATGGCAATTAAACGGTCGCCATCTCCGTCAAATGATAAACCGACATCTGCTTTTTTCTCCAGCAAGAACGCTGCCAGTGCTTCCGGATGAGTAGACCCTACCCCATCATTAATGTTTAGGCCGTTAGGGGATGTTCCCATCGTTGAAATATCTGCCTCTAAATCTGCAAACAAATGAGTGGCCAGCGAGGAAGTCGCTCCATGTGCACAGTCAAGCGCAATGTGGATACCAGAGAAATCTTCATCCACTGATTGCTTCAGGTACTGAATGTACTTTTGGCCGCCTTCAAAATAATCGCTCACCTGGCCGAGATCGGCGCCGGTTGGCCGCGGCAAATGATCCATTTCTTGCTCAAGGAGGGCTTCGATTTCTGCTTCCTGTTCATCAGACAATTTAAAGCCGTCCGGACCGAAGAATTTGATTCCATTGTCTCCCACCGGATTATGAGAAGCTGAGATCATTACGCCTGTTTGAGCATCCATCACCTTCGTTAAATAAGCAACGCCTGGTGTAGAAATCACTCCGAGACGCATTACTTCTGCCCCAATGGATAAGAGGCCGGCAACTAGAGCTCCCTCCAGCATGTGGCCGGAAATACGCGTATCACGGCCTACCACCACTTTTGGGCGCTCTGCGTTCTTCGTTAACACATAGCCTCCGAATCTGCCCAATTTAAAGGCGAGCTCCGGTGTTAACTCCGTATTCGCTACTCCTCTTACTCCATCAGTTCCAAAATACTTTCCCATTTATCGATTCTCTCCTTTGTTTTACCTTCTGTTCAAGCAGCTTTATGCGCCGCTGTCCTCTTCTGGTTCACTTTCCGGATTTCCTTCAACTGTCACTTTTACCTTTATCATTTGCGGAGAAACAAAGTTTAAGCCTTCACCAATCTCAATCGGAACGGTCAATGTAGTGTCTTTTTTAATGCCGTCTACTTCCACTGGCACCACTAATTCTTCCATTTCTTTCAGGATAGATTCTTTGCCGTAAATGGTGATCTCTTCCGTTTCAGGCTTAATGGATTTAATTTTGATGCCATCAGGCGGCGTGCCTTTTGGAAACATTCTCAAGGCTATTTTTTTGCTTGGATTTTTAACCGAGATAGATACTTGAACGGTTTCAGGCTCCACCTTCACATCCAGCTTGTTCAATTCACTGTCAAGCACCTGAACCTTGGCTGTACCAGTCGTTTCTTTATCCACCTTTTCTTTCACATCCAGCGTGGCTTTCACATACACAATCTTATTGAGCGCCGATTTCGAACCGGTGACCTTTACTCGTTTCGGATCAACGGAAACAGCCTCTTCCTGGTATCCTTCGGCCAGCATATTATCATTGAATTCCGGACTGACCACAAAGTAATCAGATACCTTCTCCTCGATCGTGACATCCACCGCTTCCGGGAGGACCGTCACTTTCAATTTGTCGGAAATCTGCTTGTACTTAATCGGCACACGGTGTTTGCCGATGCTGACGTTAGTTAAGTCAATAAACAGCTCAAAATCCCTGAGCCGTTTTGCCGACTCAATCAGACTCTTCGGACCTGAAAGCTCTACTTTGACTTTATCCGGAACCCCGGAAACGAATAGGTTTTCTGTGTCATAATACACCTGAACCGGAACATCGGTAATTACTTCACTGTTGTTTTGCGAAGACTTATCCGCCTTTTGGAGCAACTGAAAATCGCTAAAGTTCACAGATATATAAAGCAAAACAGTGAGAAGTAAAGCAACGATGCGCACAAACCAGGCGCTTTCTACAAATTTATCCATCGCTTTTTCTCCCCCTCCAGATCCACCGGTTTGAGGAATCACTTTCTTTCGTCAGCAGTTCATGAGTTAACAGCTTTTCAAAATCTTCAGCAGATAAGTCACGGAACAAGTCACCGTTTTTGGTAACAGACACGGCACCGGTTTCCTCAGAGACAATAATCGTGATACTGTCTGTCACTTCACTGATGCCCAAGGCTGCCCTATGCCGCGTGCCCAGTTCTTTTGAAATGAACGGGCTTTCGGATAAAGGCAAATAGCAGGCCGCTGCAGCTATTTGGTTTTTCTGGATAATAACTGCCCCATCGTGAAGAGGGGTATTAGGAATGAAAATATTGATAAGCAATTCTGATGATACAGCTGAATGCAGCGGGATGCCTGTTTCGATGTAATCGTTCATGCCTGTTTCTTTCTCTATTGAGATCAACGCCCCGATCCGCCGTTTTGCCATGTAGCTGACCGACTTGGTGAGCGCTTCTATTAAATCCCGCTGCTCTTTATCTTCCTGCATAACGTTTCTTGAGAAAAACCTTCCTCGTCCGAGCTGCTCCAGCGCCCGGCGCACCTCAGGCTGAAAAATAATGATGACAGCCAGGAATCCCCAAGTTAATGCTTGTTCCATAATCCAGCTTAGTGTATCAAGCCCAAACAGCCCGCTTAAACCCCGTGCGGCCATAATAACAAAAATACCTTTAACGAGCTGAACGGCTTTCGTGCCTCTTATAACCATTAAAAGCTTATAAACAACAAACCAAACAAGCAATATATCAAGAGCATTGGATAAGTAATCCAGTACTGTAAAATGTGCGAAGTAGTTTGAAAACGGCATATTACATCCTCCAATAATGTAATGACTCCAGCCGCACAGAGGCTTTATTTTTACTTAACCAGCATATTATAACATAGTCTACCGAAAAGTCAGAACTAAAAGGGAGAAAGGAAAGATGGTTTAAGAAAACAGCGTGTTTCCGGCTGTTAATCAAACACTCCCGCTACGGTTTTTTTCAATTTATACCATAACCAGCCGAATGCCTCATCAATTTCTTCGATATCACCTGTAACATTTCCGGCTGAGGCCATATACTTCTCCCCATTGATAACCGTCACGTCACCTTCTACTTCCCCTTCAATCCGAATATCGCCGTTCCTTACAACGATGTCTCCTTTCACCCTCTCTCCGGCCGGAACGACCACCGTGTCATTTTCCACATGCAGATTTTCATGCTTCGTAAAAGCAAAGTGATCTGTTTCCTGCTGCCATGAGGATAAAAAACCGCCCGTTGTTAAAACGAGAAACAAGGAAGCGGCCATAAAAAACGGATGTTTCCGTATCCAGCGCTGAATGCTGCTCATTCTTGCTTCCTTCGGCAGAGAGAACAAAACTTTTTCCGTGAATCCTTCAGGAGCTCTTACTTGGGACATGCTTTGCACAAGCGCAATCGTTTTTTTCAATTCGAAAAAGTGCTGACGGCAATTCTCACATTTCTGCAGATGTGCTTTTAGTTTGCGCTGTTCTCCTGAAATAAGCTCCCCATCTAAATAATTATGCATCAAGCGAACGATCTCTTTTTGACAAGAAGCCATCATTTCACACATCCCTTCTCACATATTCCGCAAATACTTACGAAGTGCTTCCCGCCCTCTATGTACACGTGTTTTTACCGTCCCAAGGGGCAGTTCCAAAATATCCGCAATTTCTTGCAGCTGCAGCTCTTCGAGGTACTTTAAGATAATGACTGACCGATACTTTTCCGGAAGCTTAAAGATCGCTGACTGGATAATCTCCTGCAGCTCTGAATTTTCCACCGCTTCTTCTGGAAGCTCTTCCGCGGATGCAATTTGCGAGTACATATTCAAGCCTTCTGTACCGGAAATTTCAGCATCCAAATGATAATCCGGCTTTTTTTTGCGAATCCGGTCAATACAAAGGTTGGTTGCAATCCTATATAGCCAGGTGGCAAATTTCTTTTCTGGGTCGTACGTATGAATATTAACAAACGCTTTAATAAAAGCCTCCTGAGCTGCGTCTTCCGCCTCATGGCGATCCCACAGCATCCGGAAACATATTTGGTACACTTTGTCCTTGTAAATCTCTACAATTTCACCAAAAGCATTTTGGTCACCCTTTAAAACTTGCTTTATCCTTCTTTGGATAATTAACTCCATCATTTTTACCTCCTGCCCTAGCAGGTATCTTTTCATACGATTGTCCGCTTAAAAGGTTTCAAAAAAAAAGCACAATTCTATCATACCAAATTACGTAAACATGTTTACAGATTTTTGTAAAAGGGTAAGGTGAATATAAATGATACGATGGTGGGAGTTGAGATTGATGATGGCTGCAGCACATCTGCTAGAAGAGATTGAAAATCACCGGAACACAATGGTGGCATTAGCCATGCAAACGTCTTTTTCTGATCAAAAAGTCGTCGAAATCAGCGTGCAGCTTGATCAATTATTGAATCAACTGGAGCAATTAAAATAACCGGAAGCTGGCTGAGAGCCAGGAATTCCGGTTATTTTTTATGAAGGCAAATTTGTAAGAGTGCAAATAAAAAGGCTTGGCTTCTGTATAGACAAACTCAATCCTATAACAGCTTGCTTCCGAATAAAGAGGCCATTAATGCGACTGCTACCGAAGCCGTCTTATTCTTCTCATCAAGAATCGGGTTAACTTCAACAAATTCCGCTGATGTAATCAGTCCGCTTTCCGCCAGCATCTCCATGGCCAAATGGCTTTCCCGATAGCTAATTCCGCCAATAACAGGCGTACCGACTCCCGGCGCATCATTTGGATCTAATCCGTCAAGGTCTAAAGATAAGTGAACACCGTCCGTTTTTTCTTGCAAGTATTCAATGGTTTCTTCAATGACCTTTGTCATGCCCAAGCGGTCCACTTCATGCATGGTATATACTTTGATTCCTTTTTCTTTAATAAGCGCTTTTTCTCCTTCATCAAGGTCGCGTGCCCCGATAATTACAATGTTTTCCGGCTTCACTTTTGGAGACTTGCCGTAAATGCCTGTAAGCTCTTCATGGCCAAGACCAAGGCTGACAGCTAAAGGCATGCCATGGATATTGCCTGTAGGAGAAGTTTCAGCAGTATTTAAGTCACCGTGCGCATCATACCAAATGACACCCAAGTTGCTGTAGTGCTTAGCTACGCCTGCCAATGTTCCAATGGCGATGCTGTGATCACCGCCAAGCACGAGCGGAAAGCTGCCCGCTTCAATGACGTTGTCCACTTTTTCTGCAAGTTTATGGCTTGCTTCAGCAACCGCTTTCAAGTTCTTTAAATTTGTATTTTCGCTATGAACAGCATGCTTTTTATTGATTTCAACATCGCCGCAGTCCTCTACCTCATAATGCAAAGCTTCAAGGCGGTCAGTTATGCCTGCATAGCGGATCGCGCTGGGTCCCATATCTACCCCGCGTCGTAATTGTCCTAAATCCATCGGTACTCCGATAATAGCTATTTTCTTTTCATTCGTCATAAGAATTCCCCTTTCATGTTGCTCGCCTTATTTTACCCGAAAGAAAGAAGTTGACTCAACTGGACACTTTTGTGGATAATTATTCACAGTTTTCTAAAAAGAAAGGATTTATACAAAATTGTGCGCTCTTACAGAAGAACAAACGTAAAAAAAGCTGAATTCATTTAATGGCGTGTCCATTAAATGAATTCAGCTTTTTTAAAGAGTGAGCCATGAAGGACTCGAACCTTCGACCCTCTGATTAAAAGTCAGATGCTCTACCAACTGAGCTAATGGCTCGTTGTGGCTGGGCTAGCTGGATTCGAACCAGCGCATGACGGAGTCAAAGTCCGTTGCCTTACCGCTTGGCTATAGCCCAATGTAGGTGTCAACGAAATAAAAAGGACATTTTTAATATGTCCGGCTTTCATTGGTTTTATTCATAAAACTGGTGGAGGGGGACGGATTCGAACCGCCGAACCCAGAGGGAGCGGATTTACAGTCCGCCGCGTTTAGCCACTTCGCTACCCCTCCATATGAAACTGGTGCCGGCAAGAGGACTTGAACCCCCAACCTACTGATTACAAGTCAGTTGCTCTACCAATTGAGCTACACCGGCATATATCAATAATGGTGGAGGATGACGGGATCGAACCGCCGACCCCCTGCTTGTAAGGCAGGTGCTCTCCCAGCTGAGCTAATCCTCCATATGATGGTGACCCCTACGGGATTCGAACCCGTGTTACCGCCGTGAAAGGGCGGTGTCTTAACCGCTTGACCAAGGGGCCATTCTTGAAAAATAGTAAGCTTCCAACCGGGCTCGAACCGGTGACCTCTTCCTTACCATGGAAGTGCTCTACCTGCTGAGCTATGGAAGCATGGCTCCGCAGGCAAGATTCGAACTTGCGACCGATCGGTTAACAGCCGATTGCTCTACCACTGAGCTACTGCGGAATAATTATTCTAGCTGCAGATATACAACTTATTCATTAAAAAATAAATGTTTTGATTCGCCTGGCAGCGTCCTACTCTCACAAGGGGAAGCCCCTCACTACCATCGGCGCTGAAGAGCTTAACTTCCGTGTTCGGGATGGGAACGGGTGTGACCTCTTCGCTATCGCCACCAGACTATTCAAGACATTTACTATTATAACAAAAAATTCTTGTTTGGCAAGCTTTTTTTGTTCTTTCAAAACTGGATAATATGTGTCAGTAACCGGCAATACCGTGCCATGGTTTGTTGCTTTACGCCATACGGCGTTTTGGTTAAGTCCTCGATCGATTAGTATTCGTCAGCTCCACGTGTCGCCACGCTTCCACCTC
>NZ_MWMM01000059.1:0-1154 GCF_002189605.1 Pseudobacillus badius | reverse complement strand
TTTAGATGACTCGTTTACCCCTTCTCATATTCCAAAGAACTTTGTATTAACCGTGAAACCGTTCTTTGGACAAGCCAAAGAGATTTATAAGCTATGGGGGAAAGCCATGCTAGCTTATCGTATCACCCGTTTAAATGAGCCTTTGGAAGAATTAACGCCATTAGTCGTCCAAGCCTTTAAAGAATCGATTTTTGCTCATAAACATAAACGTATTAAAGGCTCTTTTAACGCCTATTTCTTTGGTACGCTCAGAAACATGATGACGATTGAAAAACGAAGAGAAATCATGAATAACGATCCAATCTTTCTGCAGTTTAAGGCCTACATGGAATCTTAATGGCCCTGTTTAAAAAAACAGGAGCCTTTAAGGCTGTTAAAGTTGCCTTAAAGGCAACAAGAGCGTCACTAAGGAAACATTAAATACGAAAACAGAGTAAATTGGATAGTCAATCAAATGTAAATTAATACTTAAAACAATACTGTTGAGTACATTTACATCTAATTTACTCACTTTTGGCTTTTCACTCCCTGGCCCGCCGGGCACTGGTTATTGATCTGCAGCCATCCGTTGGCTGTCTGCCGTCCTGCCGAATGATCACGGCATTCCATGCTTCCATTCCGTGATCATTCGGCAGGACTATAGATAAATAACCCACTTACCTTTCCTCATGAAATGGAATAGGTAGTGAGTGCTGGCGGGCGGGGAGAGATAGGGAGTAGAGAGTTAAGTAAGTGTAAGGTGAGTAGAAGAGTGAGTGATTAAGTAAAGGAGAGGATGAGAGAGTAAGGGAGAAAAGAGTTAGAAGAAGGATGAAATAAAAAGGTATTGGAGGATAAGTGGAAGTCAGTATAGAATGAGGTAAATGGAAAAAAAAGGAGAAGATAATGATTTTATTGCCTTTTCTAGTAGCTGTTGTGATAGGAATTGTTGTTTTATTGGTTACATGGTGGTTTAAGAAGATGAATTTTTCTTTATTTGTGCGACTGATACCAGGAGTTTTAACCATTGCAGCGGCCGTTATCCTATTTTATATTGGCTTTGTCAATAGTAGGGGATTTGAAGGCGCAGCCTACGGAATTCTGGCCTTCTTTTTAATGATTTTTGCTATAGCTTCGTTTGTTATGGCGAAAGCAAGGAAATGAGATGCATAAAA
>NZ_MWMM01000058.1:0-1160 GCF_002189605.1 Pseudobacillus badius | reverse complement strand
TTCATTCAAATCTCGTAATTTGTACATGTCATCGGGTTCATTTCTCCATATCTTCATTAAATCACTTCCTATTCTCTTCATTTTTCATCATTATACAACAGAATCATATGTAATATAAAAATGAACATATATGGTTATTAGTTATTCAAAAGGAAAATATATGTAAAAAACATATTCCTTTTTTACCGTTTTATTGTATGATTGTGTTTGATTATGAAATTATGAGGTGAAAATATGAATCGGTTTTACAAAAACATGTGCTTATTTCTCTCTGTAATTCTGTTTTTAAGTGCTACTCTTCCTTTTGCAGCAGAGAGAAACAGGGCGTCAGCTAACACTTTAGAGGCTTTTGAAACAGAAGCTGACAGCTTTTGGTCTTATGAAGATGATACGTCAGCAGCTTCTAATTCTAGTAACATACGCACTGGGTACTTGTCAGGTTATACATACCAATCAGGAAATTTAGTTACTTATGATGAAGTAATATTTGATGATCCTAACTTGTCCCTTTATATGAAGAGTACACCTGGAGAACTTCAGTATGACGATACTGATAATTTGGCAAACTATCCTCAAATGGCTTATGAAGATATGAATACGCCAACTGATGATATTGCATATAGCTCTTCTATAGCTCCTGCGTGGTTAATTCCTGTTTTAGTTCCTGTAGTATCTCGAGTTGGACAAAAGATTTTTGTTAAGCAATTTTTAAAAAAGACAACAAAAAAGATTATAGTAAGAAATGGACACTTAGCTGGAAAAAGGCATCCTGTTACCAATGTGAAATTTTCTTCAAATGGTTTTCCTATTTTTTCTCAACTGTATCAACTCTCCCTTCCAAAAACACTTTGGAAAGCATCAAATAGAAAACAATTTAAATATGCAAATGAAAGGCTATTGAATGCAATTCAAAATAAGTCTGGTATTAGAAGTAAATTCAATGAAAATCAAATTAAGGATATAAAGGCAGGAAAAACACCAAGAGGTTATGTTTGGCATCACCACGAAAAAAGAGGCATTTTGCAATTAGTTAACAGAGAAATTCATAACAAAACTGGTCACACTGGTGGAAAGGCTATTTGGGGATCTCTTTAATGAGTTAAAACATTGAACTTGTATTCTAAGTTCCCTAAATTATAAAAAGCGATTTTGATCACTAA
>NZ_MWMM01000057.1:0-1232 GCF_002189605.1 Pseudobacillus badius | reverse complement strand
TATAATGATGAAAAATGAAGAGAATAGGAAGTGATTTAATGAAGATATGGAGAAATGAACCCGATGACATGTACAAATTACGAGATTTGAATGAAACAGATATTAAACAAGCAGAACAATTTTTTTCTGTAAAGCTTCCAAAAGAATACATAGATATTCTTCGTGTACAAAATGGAGGCCTTATTATTTACAATGCTTTTCCAACAACGTTTGAAACATCATGGGATGATGACTCTATTTACATCGACCATATTATGGGCATCGGAAAAAAGTATGGAATTTTGGAAAATAATCACTACTTGAATGAATGGGATATGCCTAAAGGTTTGATACTAATCAGTGGAGACGGCCACTCATGGATTGCTTTTGATTATAGAAACACAAAAAAGAACCCAGAGATTGTTTATGTTGACAATGAAGAAGAAAAAATATTTACTTTAGCTTCTTCATTTAAAGAATTTTTGAGTAAACTTTATTTAGACGAAGACAAAACTCCTACTGGATACGAAGATTTAACAGTATCCAAAGAGGAAATGGAAAAACATATAAAAGAAAATAATATCGAAAACATTGTTGAATCAATTGATATTCTTGCGCAAAATTTATCGACAGATATTGAATGGTTTAGTAAGAAGCTATTAGAGTTAAGCAAACATGAAAATAATGATGTAAGAGTTAGTGTAGCTTCCTCAACTCTTTATTTACTTCAAATAGGTGAACTAGACGAAAATCAAGAAGTAGTGAAACAGCTTTTCATGAGTATTAAAGCTGATGCCAACGATGATGTTAATTACTATGCACAAGAAATCAAAGATGAATTAGCAACTAAATAAAAATATTATCAATAAACATATACAAGAAGGAAACTCCTGCTGAATCAATATGTTATCCGGCAAGGGGTTTTTTCCTGTCCTTATTTTTTGCTACACATGATTTCATACATCATTGATTCCTCAACTTTGTTCATTTTTTAATCAGCCTGGTAACTGCATAAAAAAGTAAGGTTTTAATCATCAACGTTAAAATTAACTAACTTCACAACCGCATTTATTAATAAGTGAAAATCAACCTGTCCATCTTGATTGATCAATGTTTTCAGCTTCCTATCCAGCTGGATCTCTGCATAAAAAAAGGGGTTTTTATGCATCTCATTTCCTTGCTTTCGCCATAACAAACGAAGCTATAGCAAAAATCATTAAAAAGAAGGCCAGAATTCCGTAGGCTGCGCCTTC
>NZ_MWMM01000056.1:0-1356 GCF_002189605.1 Pseudobacillus badius | reverse complement strand
CGGAAGCAAGCTTCCGTCAAGTCCGCTCGACTTGCATGTATTAGGCACGCCGCCAGCGTTCGTCCTGAGCCAGGATCAAACTCTCCAAAAAGATGTTTGACTTGCTCATGTTTTAAAAATAAGAATTAACTTACTGGCATGTTTTTGTTCAGTTTTCAAAGATCAATTCGTTGTCTATTTGTGAAGACTTTTATTATATTAACAGCTTTTGAAATAAGTGTCAATATGTTTTTTTGGTGGAGCCTAGCGGGATCGAACCGCTGACCTCCTGCGTGCAAAGCAGGCGCTCTCCCAGCTGAGCTAAGGCCCCATAATTATCGATATTCAATCCGTCTCTTAAGTTTTGATATAACGGATATCGGGAAGACAGGATTCGAACCTGCGACCCCTTGGTCCCAAACCAAGTGCTCTACCAAGCTGAGCTACTTCCCGGTCAAGTTGATATAAATAATGGCGCGCCCGAGAGGAGTCGAACCCCTAACCTTTTGATCCGTAGTCAAACGCTCTATCCAATTGAGCTACGGGCGCTAAATGGTGCCGAGGACCGGAATCGAACCGGTACGGTAGTCACCTACCGCAGGATTTTAAGTCCTGTGCGTCTGCCAGTTCCGCCACCCCGGCATAGATGGAGCGGAAGACGGGATTCGAACCCGCGACCCCCACCTTGGCAAGGTGGTGTTCTACCACTGAACTACTTCCGCGCTAAAAAATATTCTGTTTTCCATATTTGTGACAATACATAGAATATGATGCGGGTGAAGGGAGTCGAACCCCCACGCCTTGCGGCGCCAGATCCTAAGTCTGGTGCGTCTGCCAATTCCGCCACACCCGCATAAATGGTGAGCCATGAAGGACTCGAACCTTCGACCCTCTGATTAAAAGTCAGATGCTCTACCAACTGAGCTAATGGCTCGTCTTATAAAGACGAGTATAATTACATGAAAATGCCGGCAAGAGGACTTGAACCCCCAACCTACTGATTACAAGTCAGTTGCTCTACCAATTGAGCTACACCGGCATGTAGCATATAAATATTATGGTGGAGGATGACGGGATCGAACCGCCGACCCCCTGCTTGTAAGGCAGGTGCTCTCCCAGCTGAGCTAATCCTCCGTTATGTATGCCTGGCAACGTCCTACTCTCACAAGGGGAAGCCCCTCACTACCATTGGCGCTGAAGAGCTTAACTTCCGTGTTCGGGATGGGAACGGGTGTGACCTCTTCGCTATCGCCACCAGACTGTATAAAATGGAAAGAAATTGTTCTTTCAAAACTGGATAATATGTGTCAGTAACCGGCAATACCATGCCATGGTTTGTTGCTTTACGCCATACGGCGTTTTGGTTAAGTCCTCGAT
>NZ_MWMM01000055.1:0-1373 GCF_002189605.1 Pseudobacillus badius | reverse complement strand
GTATTAAACTGAATTTTCTGTAATATAATCCAAGCATAAAAAAATCCTTTATACTGGTTGAGCGGTAGGTAACCATCCAAATCCAATACAAAGGACCATAAGCATGGATAAGTTTACACGAAAAACATCATTTGAACAATGGTTTACACCGATTTCTTCAACGAAATTAGAAGAATTAGTGGAAACCCATCATTTAAATACCTATACAAAGAAGCTACACATCACTTCATTCTTGAAATTACTCGTATTTGCACAACTCAACGAAATCGAAAGTTTACGTGCTGTCAGTGAGACATTGTTTTCAGACGACCTTCAAAAAGCAACGGATTTAGAATCGATTAGCTTTTCGCAATTAGGCCGCCGATTAAATCAAATTCCAACAGACGTGTTCCAGCAAGTTTTTCTGGATTTAGTCGCTCAGATTCATGAGAAATCTCAATATGAGCAGCGCCGGAAAACGACAACACCGCTGAAAATCATTGATTCGAGTACGTTGCCACTCAATTTGAATAATCACAAATGGGCGGAGTTTCGTAAAACAAAATCAGGTATCAAGCTTCATTTGCGCCTTGTTTACGCAGAAAAAGGCTGTTCCTATCCTGATAATGCGGTGCTGACAAATGCGAAAGAACACGATCGTGGCCAGCTAGAGGTACTCGTTGACGACAAAGAATGCATGTACGTTTTTGATCGTGGTTACTTAGATTATGAGCGATTTGACCGCATGATCGATGATGGCTATTTCTTCGTCTCACGCTTGCGAAAAAATGCGGTCATTCATGTCGTAGAGCCATTTAAACTGCCAATCGATTCAACTGTATTGTCGGATGAAATGATTCTGATCGGCACCACACAAAATCGTGCAGAAAATGTCTTTCGCCTCATCAAAGTGCTCGATTCAAAAGGTAACGAACTGCATCTAATTACGAATCGATTTGATTTAAGCGCCGATGATATCGCTGAATTGTACAAATCGCGCTGGGCAATCGAGTTATTTTTCAAATGGTTGAAGCAGCACCTGAACATCAAAAAGTTCTACGCGCAGAGCGAACAAGGCGTACATAATCAAGTGTATATCGCAATGATTGTCTATTGCCTAAATGTACTGGCACAGCTGAACACGAACAGTTCAAGGACGTACTTACAAATTAGTCGCTTACTCAAAGCGGCACCATGGAAATCCGCTCATTTATGGCTACGAAAAATCGTAGGGAAAACCGTGCCCTAAAGAATTTCACAGGTCTGTTGCACTCGTCAAAGGTTATAGTGAAAAAATGGATGTTAACTACCTCTATTCAAATGTCTTTGTTTTTCTTCTCATGAGTAAAAACAAGAAAACAGAAAATTCAGTCAAAATTTATGCGACACTAGTG
>NZ_MWMM01000054.1:0-1434 GCF_002189605.1 Pseudobacillus badius | reverse complement strand
TGATCTGAACCCAAAAAGTTAGACACAAATGTTAGGCTGCCTCAAGGGCATGATTCCGATAATCAACCGGGCTCATGCCCTTTAATTTTGCCTTAATTCGTTTGTGATTGTAGTATTCTATGTATTTGTCTAATTCCTCTTTGAAATTGCTCATACTTTCAAACTCCTGCAGGTAAAGCAATTCACTTTTCAATAACCCAAAAAAGTTTTCCATGACTGCGTTATCCAGGCAGTTTCCCTTACGGGACATACTCTGTACAATTCCGTTTTCCTTTAGTGAATTTTGATACTTTGCCATCTGATAATGCCAGCCCTGATCTGAGTGCAGGATAGGTGTATCTCCATCTTTAAGTTTTTTAAAGGCTTTATCAAGCATTTTTGAGACGAGAGGATAAATAGGCCGGTGTTCAAGCTGATAAGCAATAATTTCCCCATTATACAGGTCGAGGATTGGTGACAAATATAGTTTTTCCCCATGCAAATGAAATTCGGTAACATCTGTCACCCATTTCTGGTTAGGCTTCTCCGCCTTGAAATCACGCTTCAGGATATTGGGTGCTACTTTGCCTACTTTTCCTCTGTAAGAACGGTACTTCTTCATTCGAACCAAGCACTTCAGGCCCATTTCATTCATTAAGCGACAAACAGTCTTATGGTTGAGGAGCACTCCCCTATTTCGCAACTCCAACGTAATCCGTCTATACCCATACCTGCCTTGATGTTCATCAAAAATAGCCTTTATTAAATTTTTCATTTCAGAATATTTGTCGGGGCGGTTCATTTGTTTGACCCAATAATAGTAGGTACTTCGTGGAAGGCCAGCGACCTTCACAAGTGCTACTACTTTAAACTCATGCCTTAATCCATAAATTATTTCCGCTTTGTCCTGTTCTGTAACTTTTCCTTTTCTTGAATTAAGGCATGTAACTTTTTTAAATAAGCAATCTCCATACGCAACTGTTCATTTTCAGCCCGGAGGGCTTCTTCCGAACCTACAGTTGGTTTATTCTTTTCCTTTTTATTCTTCATGGATTGACGCCCCTTTTTCTTTGGTTGGAGAGCGTCAATCCCCTGTGTGACAAATAATTGCCGCCATTTTCGCACGACCGCTGATGAAGGTATATTGAATACCGCCGCAGCTTCAACTGTGGACGCTCCCGTTTCGTTCATATAGGTAAGTACGTCCATTTTAAACTCAATTGGATAGTTTGTATAGGATACTTCAAACGCTGACGGGCCTTGTTTCTCAAATCTTCTAACCCATTCTTTTAAAAGGGTCATATCCACATTGTGTTTGTCCGCTACTGTTTTATATGACTCATAGCCATTTAAAAAATCATGGACGGCATTTAATTTAGTTTGTAATGAATATTTGGTCATAGAAAAACTGCACCTCCAATTGTTAGCTGTGTCTAACAATTGGGGTGCAGTTCA
>NZ_MWMM01000053.1:0-1546 GCF_002189605.1 Pseudobacillus badius | reverse complement strand
TTTAATTAGAACGTTTCAGATGTTGTTTTTGCTTGCATGTGAAGCTGTAAATAATCCGGACCGCCGGCTTTAGAGTCTGTTCCTGACATATTGAAGCCGCCGAATGGCTGGTAGCCGACAATCGCGCCTGTACAGCCGCGGTTGAAGTACAAGTTTCCAACGTGGAAGTCTTCACGCGCTTTTTCCATGTTCATGCGGTTGTTGGTGATCACCGCACCTGTTAAGCCGTATTCTGTATTGTTCGCAATTTCGATCGCATGGTCGAAGTCTTTCGCTTTCGCAAACGCAACCACTGGGCCAAAGATTTCTTCCTGCATTAAGCGGGCTTGCGGATCTACATCCGCCACGATTGTCGGCTGAACGAAGTAGCCTGTTTCGCTGTCGCCTGTACCACCTGCTGCAATGCGGCCTTCTTCTTTGCCGATTTCCACGTAGCTCATGATTTTGTCAAAAGAAGCCTGGTCGATGACCGGTCCCATGAAATGGTTGTCTACCGGGTTGCCGACAGTCAATTCTTTTGTCAATTCCACCGCGCGGTTCAAGACTTGATCGTATACGTCTTCCACGATCACTGCACGGGAACAAGCGGAACATTTTTGTCCGGAGAAGCCGAACGCTGATTTTACGATAGATTGAGCTGCCAATTCAAGGTCTGCTTCTTTGTCCACAACGATCGTGTCTTTTCCGCCCATTTCAGAGATCACTCGCTTCAGCCAGATTTGGCCGTCGTTTAATTTAGACGCGCGTTCGAAAATGCGCAGGCCGACATCGCGGGAGCCTGTGAAAGAGATAAAGCGTGTTTTCGGATGGTCGACAAGGAAGTCGCCCACTTCAGCACCGCTGCCCGGCACGAAGTTCAGCACGCCTGCCGGAAGGCCGGCTTCTTCAAGCACTTCGATGAATTTCGCTGCCACGATCGGTGTCGTAGAAGCTGGTTTTAATAAAACCGCGTTTCCAGTAACAAGCGCTGCCACTGTTGTGCCAGCCATGATCGCAAGCGCGAAGTTCCATGGGGAAATGACAATGCCCACACCCAATGGGATATAGTCGTAACGGTTGTACTCGCCTGGACGGCTTTCTACCGGCATGCCATCTTTAATGCGCAGCATTTGGCGTCCGTAGTATTCAAGGAAGTCAATGGCTTCCGCTGTATCCGCATCTGCTTCATTCCAAGGTTTTCCGGCTTCTTTTACAAGAAGGGCAGAGAACTCATGCTTGCGGCGGCGGATAATAGCCGCTGCTTTGAACAGGACATCAGCACGGATTTCCGGCTTTACTTTTTTCCATGAGTCAAACGCTTTCACAGCTGCTTGCATCGCTTGTTCTGCGTGCTCGCGGCTCGCTTTGGATACGCGTCCGATCACTTCTTTTTTATCGGCAGGATTGTAAGAAACAATCTTGTCTTCTGTCGTGATTTTTTCGCCGCCGATTACAAGCGGATAATCCTGGCCAAGGTAGCTTTCTACCAGTTGAAGAGCTTCTTCAAATGCTTTCTTGTTCTCTGGTTTTGAAAAGTCAGTAAATGGTTCATGCTTATATGGAATCA
>NZ_MWMM01000052.1:0-1553 GCF_002189605.1 Pseudobacillus badius | reverse complement strand
TCCTTTGTATTGGATTTGGATGGTTACCTACCGCTCAACCAGTATAAAGGATTTTTTTATGCTTGGATTATATTACAGAAAATTCAGTTTAATACGATGCGTTGAATTATTTTAATGCGACGCTAGTGAAGTTAAATAAATGAGTTACAAGGAGTAACATTATGAACCTGTATCTAAGAGATTACTCTTCCTTAACAGATGAAGAAACAAAACAATGGGAAGCAATTAAAGAATCAGAATACAATAGTTCTTTATTTGGAAAAATAAATAAATTTAGGGAATACCCAAAAGCAGCA
This sequence comes from Pseudobacillus badius, assembly GCF_002189605.1. Classification (NCBI taxonomy): domain Bacteria; kingdom Bacillati; phylum Bacillota; class Bacilli; order Caryophanales; family Bacillaceae; genus Pseudobacillus; species Pseudobacillus badius. The sequence continues at coordinate 1,257 of NZ_MWMM01000052.1, read as the reverse complement.
AGACATTACTTATCACTTTTTCCTAATAATTATCTTGATATTGAAGAACTAAGAGATGAAGAACACCTACGATTAGTCGCTCAAGAGTTTTTAAATAAACTTGACGAGTTCGATATTAATGAACAACATCTTCTTAATTTCATTAATAGGAATCGTTACTATGTAATCATAGCTTCAATATTTAAACTCTATAATTTTGGTCACCATGATGCATATCTATTTAAAGAATTCCCTCTAGGTACTTCTTACAAAGCTGACTACTTATTCTTATTAGTTGGCAAGGGGTCCGGAGGCTATGAATTTGTTTTCATAGAATTAGAAAAACCAACTGAAAGAATCTTTTTAAAAAGTGGTGATTTGGGCGAGACATTTAATAAAGGATTGCGACAAATAGCTAGCTGGAAAAGATGGTGCGAAAATTATTTTGTAAGTCTATCGGAAACTTTTAATAAATACAAAAACATCAATAAACATCTTCCCTCCGAATTTACATCTAATGATTCGATGAGACGGCATTATGTAGTAGTTGCCGGCCGAAGATCTGATTTCGACATAAATAAAGAAATTACGTATTCTATCCGACGTGAAAAGAAACGAACTGAAGCAATAGAACTGCTACATTATGATAATTTATATGATTTTACTTTAAGTATTATTGGAAATGACTCTTTTTAAGGTGATTTGTTTAATTAACTTCTCTAATGAATTTCATGCTTAATTATCAACTAAGAGGTTACAAAAGATAAAAAGATCCGCTAAATTGTGTACTTAGTGGATCTTTTCATTTTTTTAAAGATACATGTTTATAGGGATTAACTAGAAAAATTCCTTCTCTTTCTACGTTTGTTCTTTTTTATATTTACCTGTGGACTCTTCCTTCTGCGACTTTTAAACTTTTCTGTCTTTGTTATTCCATACTTTCTGACATAAAATTCTTGAAAAACACTTTTATCCTGATTAGATTTGAGATTTTGCAGTAGATGTTCTTCTATGTTAGTGTAAATTGCTTCATTAATTTTTTCATTACTCATTACGTTAATAAGCTCTTCTGTTTTTAGAATTAAAAAGGTATTTATATCAAGGGTCTCAATATTACAACTTTCTACGCAGAATATAAAATCAAAGTAAGGGGAATACCCCTTTAAATCATTAATATATGCTTTGGATTGTCAACACTAAATCAGACAACTTTTTTAAGGGACGCCCGTTTGTATTCAATCGGGCTTAAATAGCCTAGCGTCCCATGAATTCGCAGCT
>NZ_MWMM01000051.1:0-1759 GCF_002189605.1 Pseudobacillus badius | reverse complement strand
GCGTTCTCGCTTTATCATATTTGAAGCTCCTCATCTTTTTTAGATCAAGTGTACGTGACCTTAATTTTTCTGTCCAGATAAGTGTAGACGCTCCACTTTGATCTCCGAAGCCTCTATGTGACCAAATCTGTATAAGTCAGTAAGCATATGAATCTTTTTCATAACTACTGAAGAATAAGAAGTTTCTTTATTATTATGAAAGGCTTTTAAAACTTGGTTTAAAAACCATTTGTTGGATGACTTGTTGGAAGGCAATATTTCTTTAATGGTAGAGAAATAATAAACATCTGCAGTTTCTTCTAAAGAAAAGTAGTCATTTTCCATAAGTAACATGAACTTTTGTATGCACTCTTGAATTTCCAACTTAACCTGTCTACCTACAACCTCATATATTGGAATCAAAATCGAAGTAAAGAAAATACAAAGATCATGTATTGATTTTTGTTCCAGCAATTTTTTTGCGTGACCTATGACCTCTACAATTATTGGATTCTCAAGTGTAGATTTATAATTATCTTTTAATATACGTATCAAATTACGATAAATAATTCCCCTATAATACTCTAATATTCTTGGATTTCCAACACATAAAGATAAATATTCTACTAATAAATTTATGGTAGACTGCTCATCCAAAACACCCTGTTTTGATTGCCGAAAAATAAAACTATTGATGTATTCTTCTTCATTTAAATATACTAGATCAGTCTTTAAAAGGGATATAATATTTTCAATAACTATTTTATATTCTTTTGAGTTCATTTTTATTCTAGATAGTAAAATAAGTATATTGCATAGATATCTATTATCTTCATCAATACTTTTCTTTTTTGACATTGCTTTTACTATATTAGCTAGAGAATCGAGCAAGTAATTTTTACCGGGACCATCTATATCAATAGTATCAATAGCGTAATTCTCAAAAAGTTCGTCTAACTCTTTGTCTTTAATGAATAGAACCATTAAGTAAACTGAAAATTTGTTCAAGCTAGACATTCTGGCTGGTTTTAATGATGAAAAAAAATTGTTCCTAGTTTCTTTTCCCTCTAATTTAGTACTGTAACTGGCCAAAACACCTTCAATAAAGCTTTTGTATAAATTTTTAACCTCGCTATAATGCTCTATGCAAAGGTAGTTGTAATTTATAAATGACCATAAATTTTCAGTTAAGTGAATTAACTTGATAATTGAATAATTTGTTGTACCTCCCCCTTTAATAACAACCTCTCTTGCCTTTTTTATAATTTCAACTGTTTGATCAAGTTCGTATTTTGTCTTGTAAATAAACGCGAAATTAGAAAGGTTCTTAAGAAATTCTAATGATCTTTGTTCTTTTTTAGGCAACTTAGAATAAATAGATTCTAAGTTTATTTCAGCTGCTTCTTTAGCTATTATTTCTATCTCTTCTTCACTAATTTCATTAGAGTCTATTTGATTATCTACAATCTCTCCTAAATACTTTCTGTTAAATTCTGAGATAAAGTGAACAGCATAGTCTCTACTCTCAAATGAGTTTCTTGATATTTTTTTATATAATTTATAAGCGTTATGATACTTTCCAAACTTGTAAAAAAGGTATGCTTTCTCAAGGGCCTCATAATAACTTTTACTTGTCATTTCCACATTTATAAATGAACTAAAACTTTTTCTATAATCAGTAAACCTTGGAGCGTCTACACTTATCTGGACAGAAAAATTAAGGTCACGTACACTTGATCTAAAAAAGATGAGGAGCTTCAAATATGATAAAGCGAGAACG
>NZ_MWMM01000050.1:0-1760 GCF_002189605.1 Pseudobacillus badius | reverse complement strand
ATTGCTGTTTATTTACTATCTGTACAATAAGGCCGATTAACACCCCAATTAACGCTGGGACAAGCCAGCCAAAACCGGAAGTGTATAATGGTAATGATTTAATCATGATGCTAATTGGGCCAAGGTTGATCCCTGATTGTATAAGTGCATCAGAAATACTGGCGATTGAGACAAAAAACGTTGTGATTGCGTAGACCGAACGGTACCCTCCAAACAGTTCATTCAATAACGTTAGAATAATCAAGGTAATCGCAATTGGATAAATGGCGGTTAAAGCCGGAACTGAGATCAACAAAATTTTCGTTAATCCAAGGTTTGCAAAGATAAGACTTGATCCTGTGAGTACAGTTACCCAAGTGCGGTACTTAACTTTTGGAATGACCGTCGTAAAATATTGGCTACATGATGTAATAAGCCCCACTGATGTTGTTAAACAAGCAAGCGAAAAGACAATTCCCAACAAAATGGCTCCTGACGAACCAAACAATGCCAGAACAACTTGTGTTAAAGTTTGAGCGCCATTTTCTGTCGTTCCGTGATTAATTGCACCAAGGTATCCAAGCATCATGTAAATGAAGGTTAAAACAAGCCCAGCCAACAGACCCGCGCGGATTGAATACGAGACAACTTGTTTAGGATGGCTTATCCCTTTTTGCTTCAGGGTGAGCGAGATAACAATCCCGAAATTTAAGGCTGCAATTGTATCCATTGTCAAATAGCCATCTAAAAATCCCTTCGCAAACGGCATGGCAGCATAACCTGCCGCTGGTGAAGCAGGGGAGCCAAAGGGATGGATTAAAGCCCGAACAAAAATAATCAAAATTAACAAAAGAATCACTGGGGTTAGCAACTTCCCAAACCGGTCAACGAGCTTTGATGGGGATAAGGAAAGCCAATATGATAACCCGAAATAAACAAATGTATAGATAAATAAAGCCAGAGTTAGATTCACTTCTTTAGGGAGAAACGGGCTGACTCCCATCTCAAACGCTAAGCTTCCTGCTCTAGGAATTCCTAAAAAGGGACCTATTGCTAAATAAATCATGGATGTGAAAATAGCGGAAAAAAAGGGATGCACACGGCTAGCAAGTGAATGTAAACCATTTGCTTTGGCAACAGCAACGACTCCTAAGATCGGCAATCCAACTGCAGAGAGGATAAAGCCAGCCATAGAAGGCCATAAAGACGTACCAGCTGATTGTCCTAAAAATGGCGGAAAAATCAAATTCCCGGCACCGAAAAAAAGAGAAAAAAGCATTAAGCTAATAAACAACATATCTTTCTTGGATAAATATTTCATTAAAATTCCTCCTTGAAAAAGTAAGCTTCGTTTTCAAAATGTGAATATCAATGTCGTCCAAATGACCACCACCTTAAAATGTTGAGAAAATAAAAAAATCCCGTCCCTTAAAAGGGACGAGATTAGTTTCCCGTGTTACCACCCTGATTCCGCGTATAGCAAACAAACCGCGGCACTCTGCAACGTACGAATTCATACGTGTTCCAAAATAACGGAGGAAATCCGGACATGCTTACTCCTATTGTTCAGCATATCTTCTCGGAGAGGATTTTCAGCTATGGACTGAACACTGATTTTCAGCAAGTATCAGCTCTCTGTAGAACAGTACCCACAGCTTACTCGATCTCGTCAACGAATTTAAATGAATTATTCTAATTGTTTTTATTATTATGTGATTATAGCAGAATATTATTTTTTTGTGTTTGAAAAAATTATAGTTCTAATTTTCTATTAATTCTTT
>NZ_MWMM01000004.1:0-320687 GCF_002189605.1 Pseudobacillus badius | reverse complement strand
CTAGTAAGATCCCTGAAAGATGATCAGGTAGATAGGTTCGAGGTGGAAGCGTGGCGACACGTGGAGCTGACGAATACTAATCGATCGAGGACTTAACCAAAACGCCGTATGGCGTAAAGCAACAAACCATGGCACGGTATTGCCGGTTACTGACACATATTATCCAGTTTTGAAAGAATAATTTCTTTCCATTTTATACAGTCTGGTGGCGATAGCGAAGAGGTCACACCCGTTCCCATCCCGAACACGGAAGTTAAGCTCTTCAGCGCCAATGGTAGTGAGGGGCTTCCCCTTGTGAGAGTAGGACGTTGCCGGGCAGTAAAAAAAGAACAGCAGAAGCTGTTCTTTTAATTTGTCTATCAGAGAAGTTCGGAATGATCACATTCTGAACTTCTCTTTTTATTTTTTAAGATGGTTTTCAAGTCATTTGAGAGAAAGATAGAGCTCTCCTAGCCGGTGATTCAGACCATTTTCGCGCTCTGCTAAGTTCAGCGGGACAGGGGCGAGACCCTGCAGGTGCTTTGGCGCCGAGGAGGCTCGCCGTCCGCCCCGCGGAAAGCGAAGCGCCTGAAATAGAAATCAACAGACCCCATTTATAAGCAAGATAAAAAAGACTGCGGATAAACCTCAATTTTCATTGAGTTTGTCTGCAGTCTAAAAGACCAGCTTTTTTCTATACTTCTTAGACACTGGTGCTAAACATCAAGGCCCTTTCGCTTGACGAAAGGGCCTTGATGTTTAGTGGCTGCTTATATAAACAAAGTACCAATGAGACAATAGGCAATGATGACGACAAATAAAATCGTGAGATGATTAAGTGAGAAGATAAACATCGTGGTTGCCCATTTATTCGGTGACATTTTTTTATAGCCGATGATACTTAAAGCTAGCCAGGCACTGCTCAACAGAAAGGCGACGATTGTAATACCGATATTTAAAGGGATAAACAGCAAACTCCCGGCTATTAAAGCTGTCAGGTATACATTAGTCTGCAAGTAGGTGCGCTTAAATCCTTTCACCACTGGAAGCATTGGTACATTCGCGGCTTTGTATTCATCATATTTTCGAATAGCAATAGCATAAAAGTGAGGCATTTGCCAAAGTACCATAATGACAAAAAGCCCAAGAAGCTCCAGATGCATTAAATCTGAAGTAATGGCAGCCCACCCTATAAGAGGAGGCATCGCTCCAGAAACGCTTCCAATCTCCGTATTATAAATCGTATGACGTTTAGTCCACATAGTATAGGGTACAACATAGAGAAACAGTCCGCAAAAACCGAAAAATGATGCAAGCGGCGAGGCTAAAGCAAGAATGATCAGTCCTGTTAAGGCCATTGAAATACCTAGGACAAGGGCTGGCTTGGGCTGAATGGCCCCTGTCACGGTTGGTCGTTTCTTCGTTCTCTCCATGACAGAATCAATATCACGGTCGTACAAATTGTTAAAGGTGCCTGCTGATCCAATAACAAGTGCGGCCCCAATCAGGGTCAAAAGAATTTCTGGGAGTTTTTCAACCGGGCTTATGTCATTTATATATAACGCTAACGCCAATCCAGCTAATACAGCGATTAGATTCGACTTAATAATGCCTGTCTTAATAGTTTCCGCCAAAACATTCGATAAATGCTGTTTTGGCATGGCTAGAGAGGCTTCTTGAACACTTCTATTTATTTTTGCGTCACTTCGCATTTTTCCCCCTCTTTTCCTTTTAAAATATATCTATGCTTTGTTAGTTTATCATATTTTACTCATGAGCGGTGCAGGAGCTTTGACAACTTTAGAACAACTGAGCAGGATTGAATTCACTTAAAGCAAAATGTGTAAAATTCAAAAAAGTGTTCACCGATTGAACTCACCGAAGAGCATATAATCATGGGAGCATTTCTTAGATAGCTTATTGAGATTATGTTTATTCTTTAGTAATATCTAGGATGAAAGTACGTATATATGTATAGATATAGCTTGAATAAGTGTAATGATAATTTTACTGCTTTGACAGTTTTGCATATAAAATGATGGGGGAATAGAAGTGGCGGAGCACAGCATAGAAAAGAAGCACTTGTCTGAATCGATGGAGTGGCTTAGTAATAGTATAAAAGAGCTTTTTTTACTAACAGATGGCAAGGGGCAAATTAAATTTTTAAATTTGCCATTTGAACAGCTTTTACAGTGTTCTTTATCGGAAGCATCAGATCGCTCTTTTGTGACATTTGTACATCCTGAGGATAGAGAAAAGGTAGAGAAAAACCTGCTCTTTCGAAAAAAAGATGAACCTTTTCGCCCATTTACCCATCGTTGCCTTCTTCAAAACGATAGTTGCTTTTCTCTTCGTTGGGAGACATCAGAAAAGGCTGAGGACGGATGGATGAGAATGGTTGGTTGTTTAGTAGATACAGAGACAACTGCTGAAAAGTCAAAAAGGCAGATAGGAGAGGGGGAGCTGTTGCTTCTCGACAGCATTGAAAATATTAACGAGGTGCTTTGCATTTACGATATCGAAAAGAATGAGCCTTTGTATGCCAGCCCTTCTTTTGAGTCTTTTTGGGGGTTTAGCGTGGAACAGTCCTATAAAAATCCGGAGATTGTGAGCAGCAAAATACGTAATGTCAGCTTGAAAGAGTTACAGGGCTATTTCTCTACGCCCTCAGATAAACCGCGGGAAATGGAATTTGAGCTGCAGGTAGAAGAAGAGTTCTCCAAATGGGTATTGACGAAAATAATTCCGATCGTCGGCGAGGAAGAGAAAATTAGCCGGTATATGTGTATATCTTATGATATTACTCCGTTGAAAGAGCAAGATCTTCTAGTGAAAAAATGGGATAAGCTAGGAATGGTCGGACAGCTGGCGGCCGGCATTGCTCATGAAATCAGAAATCCCTTAACGACTATTAAAGGATTCCTGCAGCTTCTCGGGCAGGAAACAAACACTCCTTATCAGGAGCTTTTACTGTCGGAGCTAGAGAGGATTGAATTTATTATGAATGAATTCCTATTCCTTGCCAAGCCTCAACAAGATTTAAAGCTGGAAATAAAGAACCTCAATAAAGACTTAACGGATATTGTCGACTTTATGAGGCCTGAAGCTTTGTTAAATAATATACAGCTCGATCTTGAATGTGATCCCTCGCTGCCATTGGTCTATTGTGAATCTAAGCAAATTAAGCAGGTCATGATGAATTTAATTAAGAATGCTGTTGAAGCGATGCCAACAGGGGGAAATATTTCTATACAAACAATGGCGAAGCCGGACGGATATGCGATGATTAGGGTTTGCGATGAAGGAATGGGTATTCCAAAAGAGAGAGTAAAGCGTTTATTTGAACCGTTTTATACGAGTAAGGAAAAAGGAACAGGGCTAGGGCTAATGGTGAGCAATCAGATTATTGAGAACCATAAAGGCACGTTGGTTTTTTCAAGTGAGGTGGGAAAAGGAACGACTGCCTGTATTCTTTTGCCGGGAGCAGAGGAAGAAGGGCTCGTTTAATCGAGGTTTGTTTGAATAAAAAGGGGCTGCTTGCCATTCTGACAGTCGAGAACAATCAATCCTTTTTCTTCCTTGTATTATTTTAAAGCCTTATTCAAATAAAAAAGACAGTCTTTTTAAGACTGTCTTTTTGCGTGTATTAGGGAGTAATTTGTGAGGCAGGTAAGGTAATGATTTTCCCGCCAATTTGTATGTGAATTGTATCATTAAAAATGGCTTTCACGATACCCTTTAAAGAAACGGTTGAATCTACAGAGATTTTGTTTGTTTCAGCATTTGCCGCCATCCATCTCAGCCTCCAATCAGGTAATTGAAATCAAGCAGATGTAAACTATAGAGTAATTATCGCATGTACATATAGACGGTGTCAATTTAAGATCTGCCGGATAATTTTCTATACAGCTTGGAGAAAGTTTTGTATCGTTCTCCCACCGCACCAACGAGCTCAGCAATCATGTGAAGAACAGCGAGCAACAACAGCAAGATGGCAAGTGAAGCCCATAAAGTAGCCGATGACAGCAAAATGGCTGCAACGCTGAAAAGAATGCCAAAGCCGTAAATGACAAGCACGGTATTCCTATGCGATAACCCTAAATCCAAAATTCTGTGATGAAGATGAGATTTATCCGGCGCCGAAATCGGTTTTTTGTTAATGATTCGGCGAATGATCGCAAACATCGTATCAAACACAGGCACTCCTAAAATGATAATCGGAATGATAATACTAAAGAGCGTAACACTTTTATACAATCCGAGCAGAGACAAAATCGCAATAACGTATCCGAGAAATAACGCGCCCGTATCCCCCATAAAAATCTTGGCTGGATGGAAGTTATAGCGCAAAAAGCCCAGTGTGCTTCCTAGAACGATTAAAGCTAACGTTAAAATTAATTGTTTTCCCGAAAGAGCTGCCAGAATGGCGATAGACGCGATGCCAATTGATGAAATGCCAGCCGCTAAGCCATCTAATCCGTCAATTAAGTTGACTGCATTCGTTATTCCTACAATCCAGAAAATTGTAAACGGATAAGCGAAAAATCCAAGATGAATCTTTTCGTTAATAAATGGGATGGTAATAAATTCAATGGTTAAACCTGAGCTGACAATCAATACAGCAATCAGAATCTGACCGATAAATTTAATTTTAGCCGATAGTTCGTACAGATCATCTAAAATGCCAAGCGCAACAATTAGCAGGGCTCCTATGCAAATCGTAGCTACACGCTCTTCGTACAGGCCTGAAGCAAAAAAGCCGGCCGCAACACCAATAAAAATAGCCAGGCCTCCTAACCTCGGCATTAAGGTTTGGTGTACTTTTCTTTCATTTGGTTTATCTACTGCTCCAATTTTTATCGCGAATTTAATGACAAAAGGTGTAACGACCAAAGCCGTAATGAACGACACCGTGAAAGCTAAAAAAAGTTGTAGGTCCAATTTATAAAGCTCCTTTACAACTGAGTTTTATTAATCTATCAATTAATAAAGAACAGTTTCTGAAATTCTATGCGCTTAATTTGATAATAAAAGAAAGTCGCAAATAGCACAACAACTATTACCCTTATTAATAATAACTCAATCTTTTTGTCGAGAAAAGAAGGGAAAATGCCTATAAGCTCTAAAAACAGGGAAAAAGTCTAAATATGCGACGCCATTCGATTTTTTCTGCATGCATGATCAAGATGTGTGAGGGCATCTTAACGTATTATACAACAAGAGAGGGGCTGCTAGCGAAAGATTTTGATGAAGTCCTCGCTGAAAGAGGAAGAGGTTGTTATCACTCAAGAGGATTGAACGCTGCAGCTGATCATTTACATTTTTCGCGCTGACCCATACAATTATATTGAGGAATGGAAACAATGTGCTGTTTGGACAGGCCGGAGGTTATATAAAGATGAAAAAAACGATCTTTTGGGGCAGTTTATTGCTTTTCACACTCTTAGCAGTGATGGTCAACTCCCAGCTATTAGAAACGTATGATCGGTCCATTATTTTATTTTTTGAAAAGATACGGACAGGATTTTTCAACAGCTTCTTTTATCTATTTACCGAAATGGGTTCGATCAAAACACTTCTGCCTGCAGCCGTGCTGGTTTCGATTGGATTGGCAATAAAACGGCACTACTGGGAGGCCTGCTTTTTCATGCTGGCATTCTGGGGATCAAGAGGAGCAAATCATTTGCTTAAATGGATGTTTGAAAGAGAGCGTCCGGCTTTCAATTCCCTGATCGAGGCCGGAGGATACAGTTTTCCCAGCGGTCATGCAATGAATGCGACTGTTTTTTTCGGTTTTTTGTTTTATCTATTCATCTATGTTCTTCGCAAAGGAAATCATCATTCCACCGCGTGGCGGCTGACAGTAATTGTCCTCGTGACGCTCATTGCTGTGAGCCGTGTCTATTTAGGTGTTCATTATTTAACAGATGTGATTGCCGGCGCGTGTGCGGGCTTGCTGTTTCTAGGGCTCGTGGTTTATTTGTATACATTTGTAATCAGCCGAAAGAGCCTGCGGCAACAGGCAATGGATAAAAATGAATAAATAACAATCCAATAGACATACTAAGCTTGATTATATGAAAGGAAGGGATGCAGTATGTCATTGGAATGGTTTGACCGGGTAAGCGGGGAGCTGCAAGATTATTTGGAGTCAATCTGTGATGAATACGATGAAGTAGGCCATATGACGGTTGACCGAGCAGCAAAGCATCCCAGGATTGAGTTTTTTGTTGAGACGAGCGAGGATGAGAGTGAATACTTTTGCTCATTATTTTTTGACCCGCATAATGAAGAATTCTATGTGAAAACCTTAGAGCTAGACAGGGAACAAATGTCTAAAACGGTACTTCCGGATATTGAAGACATTATTGACGAGGTTCATGAAAGCTTTCATGAATTTATGGAAGGCGTCAGCGGCTGGGAAGAGGACCATGAATGGGCAATGGAAGACGAAGCTGATGACGATGAAGTGTTTGAACAGATTGATGTAGAGTGGTCCACTCCAGAGGTAACGGCGTATGCCCATGAGGATGAGGTGGAAGTGACGTATCAGTTTGGCGTGATTGAAGAAACGGGAGACGGCGTTCTTCGGCGCGTGAACCGGATCAAAACTGTCGATAATGAACTTTTGGAGGATGAAACGAATTTTATTTTCAGCAAGGAAGAAGCAAATACCATTATCGCTATGATTGCCAGCCATGCAGATTCGCTTAGTGAATTTGATTTTAATAAATAATCGCTTGCAGGAAGAACTGTTCTCAAACCTGGTTTGGGGCGGTTCTTTTTTGATGGACAAAAAGAAGGCTCCTTCAAACGGCCAGCCTGAATGATGACAAGGTTGTTATCTTTTGCAAAAACACAAGGAGACTTTTCCAAAATCAGGTATAATAAGTTTATACATAGAAAACAGGAGGTGACTGCGATGATTAATGTAGGAGATGTGATTTTTCAGCTATTTTCTTTGCTTATTCCGATTGGTATCATTCTCTTGATTGTCCAGGTTGTCCGTTCGATGAAAAAACAGGATGAACGTTTAAGAAGGATAGAGGACAAGGTCGACAGGATGCAGGAGGAGAGCAGCCTCAGTGATTACAAAAACAGCTGACCGGCCATTTTAGCTGCCTATTGTATAAAAGGAAGTGCCGGAAGCCATGATTATCTACTTGCCCATATCAGTGATCTGCGTACAGTCAGGCAACCAGCCGGCTGAGGCAGGTGCTGATGTGGGCATTTGTTTTGATGCTTAAATGAGAAGTCATAGAAGGTTCGTTTTTATTTCTTCATTTCTTCACAATTTTTTTATAAAAAAAGAAAGAAGGAGGTGGCACAGTGAAGAAAAAAGCGGCACTGTTGGCACTGGCTTTATTCATTGTCGGCTGGCCTGGGAAGACTGGTGCGGAGCCGGCCAATTTACAAAGAACGATAGATGAAGCGCCTGCTAATAGCGAGGTTCGCTTAGCTGCAGGCACATATAAAGGCCCGCTCGTGATCGATAAACCGATTACCATTATTGGCGGGAAGGGCGTCGTTATTGATGGCCAAAAGAATGGCACTGTGATTACGGTGGAGGCGGATCATGTCAGCATCAGCGGTCTGACGATCAAGAAATCAGGAAAGGGAGCACAAGAAGCGGGCTTGCTGTTAAAGAAAGTAAAGCAGGCAAAGATAAAAAACAACCGTTTTGACAATGTTCAATATGGGATTTACATAAGAGGAGGCGGCCGGCATGTGATAACAGGCAATACTATTTCCAGTTATACCGGCCATTTTTCTACCCGGGGAAACGGCATCCATTTGCTGTCAACGAATGAAAATAAGCTGACGAACAATACAATCAAACAAGTACAGGATGGCGTATATATAGACGACTCGTCTGATAACCTGCTGAAAGGCAATCGAATCAGCGATTCCAGGTATGCCCTTCATTTTATGTTCTCTGACCAAAATCGAGCCGAGTCTAATCAGTTATCCAACAATATAACAGGGATTATGGCCATGAACTCAAGCGGTATCCAAATAGAGGGAAATCGGCTGGAGCAGCATGTCAATTACCGGGGATACGGTGTATTAATTTATGAAACAGAGGACGTTCAGCTGCTTCGCAACAAGGTGCTCTACAACCACAACGGCCTTTCTTTACAGACAGCAAAGGCGGTATTAATGGAAGAGAATGAAATAGCAGGCAACTATATCGGCATCACGACGGAGGGGGAAAACCGCGAAATTCAAATGAGGAAGAACCGAATGGAGGGGAACCTGATTCAAACGAAGCTATCGGGACAGCCCTTTTTTCTTGATGACGGACAATCCGGCAACTATTGGGACGATTATCGTTCGTATGACTTGGATGGAGATGGAATTGGAGAGGTGCCGTATAAAAGCGCAGCTGGCTATAGCCAGCTTTTGTATCGCTATCCGCATCTGCAATTTTATTTTGAAAGCCCGGCTATTCATGTGTGGCAGTCAGTTGAAAAGCTGTTTTCCTTAAAAGGAGAAGAGGATGGTACAGATCGCTACCCGTTAGTAACTAATGTCCGCAAGGAAGCCCCTTCCTACATGAGCTTGCTGTTTATATGTGGGGGTGCTGCGGGCGGGCTGCTTTATTTCATTCAACAGAGAAGGAGAAGGGAAACATGAAGCGGATACTTATTTTTTTAGTTTTCTCCGTACTTGCGCTGGCAGGCTGCGGCAAAGAACACGCCTATGAGCCGGTGGAAATTAACCCGGATATTGATGTATGTGATATATGCAACATGAGCATTGCAGCTACGCAATACGCGACGGAAGTGGTTTTAACAGATGGAACAGTAGAAACCTTTGACGATATTGGCTGCATGATCGAATACTTGAATCAAGAGGAAGAAAAAAACATCGGGGAGGCGTATGTGAGGGACGTTCAAACCGGTGATTGGGTGAAACTGAACGAAGCGCTTTTTCTTTATAATAAAAGCTACTGGACTCCCATGTCGTATGGGGTAGTATCATTTGCTGATGAAAAAAGCGCTCAGCAGTTTATGGCTGAAGAAGGAAAAGGCAAGCGAATGAATTTAGAGGATATAAGGAAGCATGATTGGGGGGCGCAGCAGTGACCGTTTGGACGATCGCTCGTCATGAAATAAAGATAGCCTTCAGGAGCAGGTGGCTGTTTATTTTTGCAGGGTTATTTGTAGTGTTATCAGGCATTGTGGTCTTTTTCAGCGGGCAGACTGCCGGAGAGTTTGCCGGATTTACCCGAACGACAGCGAGCCTTTTGAATCTTTCTTTATTCTTGCTGCCTTTACTTGCCTTATTGTCAGGGAGTTTATTAATTGCCGGCGAAAAAGAGGATGGCAGAATGGCTTTGCTTCTCACTTATCCGCTTGCGCCGCTTTCGCTGATTATTGGAAAATTTATCGGGCTTGCTATCTCGCTTGTTGCCGTTTTATCGCTCGGGTATGGAATATCGAGCTTGTTCCTCTATCAATTTGCCAGTGGAAATGGTCAATTGCTCCTTGTTTTCTACGGAATGTCGCTGCTTCTTGTTTTGATGTTCCTGTCCTTGTCTGTGTTTGTGGGCGTTCTCTCGGGAGGACGGCTGCAAGCCTTGGGCATAGGGATTTTTCTTTGGGCGTTTTTTGTGCTATTTTATGAGTTTATGATGATGGGAGCAACGATGGCAGCAAGTCCGGGATGGGTGCTGCCGATCTTGACGGTGTCCGTGTTTTTGAACCCGGTGGAGCTTATACGGGTGTTTACGGTTTTATTTATAGGGGGAGGAACCGTTTTTGGGCCATCCATCTATGACTTTACCATCTGGGCGAATAGTGCAGCCGGCGGACTGATGTTTGCGGCAGCCGCCGTCCTATGGGTCGCGGGTCCTTTGCTCGCTTCCAGCCGTCTAATGAAAAGAGGGAAAAGGTTATGATCGTGTTTGAACAGGTGTCCAAGTCTTTCCAGAAACGAAGTATTATTTATCCGCTGTCTTTTCAAGTAGCAAAAGGAGAATGCCTGGCTCTATGCGGCAGCAACGGAGCCGGCAAAAGTACCATAATTAAGATGATGACAGGGATTTACACGCCGGATTCAGGCACGATCCGGTTAAATGGAGTGGATGCGAACGGGAGAAGTGCAGCCTTTCGTTCGCAATTTTCTTACATGCCTGATGACCTTTCTTTTCCTTTGGCGCTTACAGGCAGAGAATCGCTTACATACTTTGCTGAACTGCAAAATGTGGGAGACAGCAAAGTAAGAGAACTGCTTGAACTTGTCGGGTTGACTGAGCATGCAGATCGTAAGGTAAGCACATATTCAAAAGGCATGCACCAGCGGCTGTCGTTCGCCCAAAGCTTGCTTGCTGATGCACCGATTCTTATTTTAGACGAACCGACAAACGGACTCGACCCTTATTGGGTGCATCAAGTGAAGGAAATTATTTTGGAGAAAAAGAAAGAAGGCTGTACCATTTTATTTACAACGCATATTTTAACGGTCGTGGAAGAGCTGGCCGATACACTGGCCTTTCTGCAGGATGGCCGCTTATTTGTCCATGAACGCATAGAGAAGCTGTTAGAAGGCCATTCCTCTCTTGATGAGGCATTATTTAAGGAATATAACAAATAAAAAACACCCGAGCGGGTGTTTTTTATTTGTTTTTTCATTTTATGATGAATGGCCGTGCTCGCCCTGTTCACTTTCCTCGTGACCATGATCTTGTCCGTCATGATCCATTTTTTCATCTGACATGTTCATCTTTTTCATATAGCGTTCTTTGGCGATGGCATCAATGTCTTCGATGGAGGCTGGCTTGGCTTCCGCATGGGCTTTTGTGAATTCCTGCTCGCTCGCTTCGTCTTTAAAGAAAGCATACCCATAATTCATTGGTGTTTTTACATCTGTTTTTTGGATTTTAGCTTGTTCAAACGGAATCCATTCTAATGAATTAAAGTCGCGCACGAAGCGTTCTTTCGCTGGCTTTTCGGTTTTTCTTTCATAATTCAGCATGCAGCCGACGTCATCAAAGAACAGTGTTTCACCGTCTTCGCTAGTCGCTTTCGCGGTGAATTGTCCCATTTCCTCATCCATTGTATAGACTTTCATTTCACAAAACGCGCACGTTGTTTGGTCATGAGGCTCGCCGTTTTCGTGCTTGTGTTCTTGCTCCTTAGCTGTCTGATCAGCTTGGGCCGTTTCTGTTTGCGCTTTTTTGGCGGTTGCTTTTTCTGCCTCTTCTGCTTTTTCTCCACCGGAGCAAGCTGCCAGACTTAAAGCAGCAGCTGCTGAGATAACATACATCCATTTTTTCATTGTAGTGCCCCCTAATTATTCTTTACGGAGATAGTATAAAAAATATTTGTGAGAAAAGAATGAAGAATGGGCATTTATTTTTCTGTCCATGTAGATAAACAGCAGCCGGGGAGATAGAGAAAAAGCAAAATCGCCGATCAGGCTGTTTTGCAGTAACCGCCGTTTTTTGTTATTGAAAGATGAAAAGATGTTTTATAAAATTTAGAAAAGCGGCAAGAATTTTATTTTACTAGCATAATAGGTTGTAATAAGGAAAGGAAGCATATATAATGTCTACTATATAAAAACAAATGTACACTACAAATGAACACGGGAGTGAGGAATTGTGAAAGACAACGTTAAAGTAGGTTTATTAGGGTTAGGCACAGTTGGTACAGGAGTGGTAAAGATGATTCAAAATCATCAGGAACAGCTGGTTCACCAAGTAGGATGCCCGGTATCAATTAAAAAAGTCCTAGTGAAGAATCCGGACAAAGTCCGAGATGTCGAACTCGACAGCAGCCTCCTCACTACAGATCCATATGACGTCATCAATGATCCGGAAATTGATGTGATTGTTGAAGTCATCGGCGGAATTGAAGAAACACGGAAATACATAATAGACGCCTTAAATTCGAAAAAACAAGTTGTTACTGCAAATAAGGATTTAATTGCCCTTCATGGTTCAGAGTTGCAAAAAATCGCTGCTGAAAATGGCTGTGACCTATTCTATGAGGCAAGTGTAGCAGGCGGAATTCCGATTATTAAAGGCCTTGCTGATGGTCTTGCTTCTGATAAGATTCAGAAAATGATGGGAATTGTGAACGGGACAACAAACTATATTTTGACGAAGATGACAAAAGACGGACTTTCTTATGAAACAGCTTTAAAAGATGCCCAGGACTTAGGATTTGCTGAAGCAGATCCGACATCTGATGTGGAGGGCTTAGATGCCGCACGCAAAATGGCTATCCTTGCGCGACTTGCTTTCTCAATGGATATTGAACTCGATGATGTATCTGTCAGCGGCATTTCGAGCGTGACAAAGGACGATTTGAAATACGGCAGCATGCTCGGCTACACAATGAAGCTGATTGGCTATGCTGACCAGGAGAATGATCGTGCGGAAGTAAGCGTTCAGCCGACATTTTTGGAAAACGATCACCCGCTTGCCTCGGTCCATGATGAATATAATGCCGTTTATGTGTATGGGGAAGCCGTTGGTGAAACAATGTTCTACGGTCCGGGAGCAGGCAGCTTGCCGACTGCTACTTCGATTGTCAGTGATGTTTTAGCGGTTGTCAAAAACATGCGTTTAGGCGTAAATGGCCGCAGTGCCCTGGCGCCGCAATTTGACCGCCAATTGAAAGCTGCAAATGAGCGCTTCGCCAAATACTTTATCCGCTTGCACGTCCGTGATGAGGTTGGGGCTTTTTCTGAGCTGACGAAACTATTTTCCAGCCATTCGATCAGCTTTGAAAAAAT
Organism: Pseudobacillus badius; assembly: GCF_002189605.1. NCBI lineage: Bacteria > Bacillati > Bacillota > Bacilli > Caryophanales > Bacillaceae > Pseudobacillus > Pseudobacillus badius. Next base: position 307,961 of record NZ_MWMM01000004.1, on the reverse strand, counting down.
TCTTCAGCTGCCGCTTGAAGAAGAGGGAGTGGCAGAAATTGTGATTGTTACTCATAACGCATCAATGGAAAACTATCAAAATGTATTATCACAAGTAAAAGACCTCGATGTAGTCAAGGGAGTCGAAAGCTTCTATCGGGTTGAAGGAGAGGGAACAGCGAAATGAAATGGGAAGGCTTAATTAAACAATATAAAGAATTTTTGCCAGTAACGGAGAACACGCCGGAACTGTCTTTAATGGAAGGGAACACTCCGTTGATCCCGCTTCACAACTTATCCAAGAAGCTTGATATTGATCTTCATGTAAAGACAGAAGGAACCAACCCGACTGGTTCGTTTAAAGATCGCGGCATGGTAATGGCCGTAGCCAAAGCGAAAGAAGAAGGAAGCAGCACAGTCATCTGTGCTTCTACCGGCAATACGTCGGCGGCTGCAGCCGCCTATGCAGCCCGAGCCGGCATGCGCGCGATCATCGTTATTCCAGAAGGGAAAATCGCCATGGGCAAGCTTGCTCAAGCAATGATGTATGGAGCTGAGATTGTATCGATCGAAGGAAACTTTGATGATGCTTTAAAAATGGTTCGCAACATTAGTGAGCATTCACCGATTACACTTGTGAATTCGGTAAACCCGTATCGGATTGAAGGGCAAAAAACAGCTGCGTTTGAAATTTGCGACCAGCTTGGAAAAGCACCGGATGTTCTGGCGATTCCTGTTGGAAATGCCGGCAATATTACAGCATACTGGAAAGGTTTTAAAGAGTACAATGAAAAGTTCGGCACAGGTCTTCCGAAGATGCATGGCTTTGAAGCGGAAGGTGCTGCGGCCATCGTCAAAAACATGGTAATCGAACAGCCGGAAACAGTGGCTACAGCAATTCGTATTGGCAACCCGGCAAGCTGGGATAAGGCCGTAGCTGCAAGGGATGAATCCGGCGGCAAAATCGACCTTGTCACAGATGAGGAGATTCTCGCTGCATTTGAATTAATCACAAAAGAAGAAGGCATTTTCGCTGAGCCGGCTTCTTGTGCGTCCATCGCGGGCATCATTAAGCAGCGCAAATCAGGCGAAATTCCAGCTGGGGCTACAGTGGCAGCAGTGCTGACGGGCAATGGCTTGAAAGATCCGCAAACAGCGATTAATCAAATTGCGAAAAAGCCGGTGGTACTGCCGAATGAAGAAAAAGCTGTGTTTGATTTTATTGAAGGAGTGGTTCGTGCATGAGTGCACCGGTAACAATGAAGGTGCCGGCCAGCACGGCCAACCTCGGTCCTGGGTTTGATTCCCTTGGGCTTGCATTGAATTTGTATTTAACACTAGAGATTACACCTGCTGCTGAATGGCATTTTGAGCATCGTTCGCCGATGCTGGAAGGGTTGCCAAATGATAAGTCGCACCTTGTGTATCAGGCGGCGGAAAAAACGGCGGCTGCTTATGGCGGTACTTTGCCGCCTTTGCATATTATCATGGCCAGCGATATTCCGCTGGCCCGCGGGCTCGGCAGCAGCGCAGCAGCGATTGCCGCCGGCATTGAACTGGCGGACCGGTATGCGGATCTCCAGCTTTCTGATGAGGACAAGTTGAAAATCGGCAATCAGATGGAGGGCCACCCTGATAATATTGGCGCGGCTTTATTTGGCGGGATGGTGGCAGGCGTCTCGTTCGGTGAAGAAGCGGAGATTGTCCAGCTTCCCGTTCCGGCTGTAGAGGCAGTTGTTCTGATTCCGCCTTATGAAGTAAAGACAAGTGATGCCCGCAGCGTTCTTCCGGAAAGCTTTACAAGGCAGCAAGCAGTTGAAGCAAGTGCTGTAGCCAATGTCTTGCTGGCGGCTTTATCGGCCGGCAATTATGAACTTGCCGGGAAGCTGATGGAAAAGGACCAATTTCACGAACCGTATCGGCTAAAGCTGATTAAAGAATTGGAAGAAGCAAGAAGCATTGCAAAAACTGCAGGAGCTTACGCTACCGTTATCAGCGGCGCAGGGCCGACTATTTTGACGTTCGCCCCGAAAGGAAAAGGTGCTGATGTTATGTGCTTATTCCGTGACCGATTCACAGATTGCGATGTGAAGCAACTGGATTTTCATATCGGCAAAGTGCAGTGTCAATAAAAACAGTCTAATAAAAGTCCATCCCCGCAGTAGTTCTGCGGGGGTTTTTTGCATAAGCCTCAATAGTGCCCTTGACATATACGGACTCATTGTTTAGCTAGCACTTCTCCAGTCTCTGCCAAGAAAATAACATCTTTATTAAAGTGAAGTGTCAGAAAAGAAAGGCAACATAGGAGTCCGCAGATCACAAGTAACCAGACAACAAGGGAAAATGAACCGCCAGAGGCATCAACAATAAAACCGATAGAGAGCGGTGCTATAAAGCCGGAGAGTTGCCCTCCAAAGTTTACCATGCCTACCGCTGATCCTCCTACAGATTCAGGCAGCCATTTCAACGGCAGTGCATTCACCAAAATAGTGATTGTTGTCATAAAAAATGGTAAAATCGATTGATAGATGATAAACATTGTGACGTTGGATGCATTAAACATCAAATAGACAAATACAGCGAGCCCTACGCCACAAACAGCACCGTACCATTTCTCGCTGCCGGCATGCATTTTGTCTATTAAATATCCACTCATTAGCATGAAAATGATACTGGTAGCAGCAGGAATCATTTGCAGCATCCCTAAAGAAAGCAAATCAAGCCCCCGTTCCTTTATTAGATAAGTCGGCAGCCATGAAGCGGTCCCCCAGTTGATGAAAAACATAGAGAAAGAAGCAATCATCAGGCTCCACATTACGGGTGTTCTAAAAAGTAATTTGACCGTTCCTTTTGAGATAGCGGGATTTACGTCCTCCTTTAACGGAAGATGTGGTTCCAGATAGGGGCCGCTTACAAACTTTGGCTTTAAAAAATGCCAGAACAATATTGCCATCACCACACCGGAGATTCCGATATAAATAAACATCGTTCTCCAGCCGATAGTTCCGATTAAGCTGGCAGCAATAATGGGTGTAACCAAACCAGCCAAAGCAGCTGCTGAAAGGAGAACGGACATAGCCTGTGAGCGGCTTTTCTTAGGAAATGAAAGCGCAATCATTTTGGCGCTTGCTGGAATAAAACCGCCTTCTCCCATGCCAAATACAAAGCGGATAGCAATAAGTATAACAAGGGACCAGGCAACTCCGGTCAGTCCGGTAAAAATAGACCAAACAGTAATAGAGGAAACGAGGACAATGCGCGCGCCGAATCGGTCAGCAAGCCAACCGCCGGGAATTTGCATCAATGCATAGCCGGCAAAAAAGGCACTCAGAATGACTCCCATAGCTGAAGCATCCAGTTTCAAATCTTCTGAAATCGGCAAGACGGCATAGTTAATAAAGAAGCGATCCATGCTGGCTAACGTATAACCAAGTACTAGAAAAAACAAAATCGATTTTCGGTTACTGGCGATAACATTCTTTTGCATAATAAGTATAGCCCCCTTGTATTTATGATCACTCTTCTTATTGACTGAATTTTATGAAAAAATTACGATATATACAATAGAGGTTATCCTATTAAACAGGCTTTATTTATGTCTATTGTTCTACGCGTTTCTTTTAAACAATAAACAGGGGGGATATGATGTATAATCAGGTGCTGTTTGAATCCTTTTTGACAAAGTGGGGCATAGCCGGAGTATATGATTTGTGGATAAAAATTCCTCACGCCTCTTCATGGGTCTGTGAAGGGGGAACGACAGCAGAAAAAGAAGAAGAAGCACCGCCAGCTATTCTAACAGTTGAACCGGCTGCGCACCAATGTTGGAACGGATGTACCTATCTATATTTCAGCTATCCGGGAGGCTATCAAATCTGTGTGCGTTTTTTTGAAGAAAAGTTCCTGGAAGAAGACATTCTTCAATTGATATTTCATCTTCTTTATCCTTGTTATGCTGAATATGCCCTCAAAACCGGAGAGTACAAGTTGAATAAAATGATCGACAGTATTGTCAATACTACCTCCTCTCTTGATTTAGAAGAACTGTTTGCCAGTATACTATCTAATACAATGGATGTTATTCCTAATGCCGATCTGGGTACGCTTTGGCTATATGATCATGCAGCCAACCGTCTCGTATGTAAAGCATCGTCAGGAAAGTTAATGCAAGGCATTTGGAATATGAAGTTCAAAATAGGCGAGGGAGTTATCGGCCAAACATTTAAAATGGCTGAACCTAAATTGTTCCATGATTTAACGGAATTGGGAGAAGGAGAAATGGAAAAAGTATCAGAGGAAAATAGGCGATATTGGGATTGGTCTTATGACTTTACAAGGCATGTAAATACTATGCTGGCAGCTCCGATTGATGTAAACGGACAAACAAAATGTGTCATGATCTTATGCCAGATTAAAACACAACATCCCCTTACTGAAGAGGATTTACATTTACTCAGGGGGTTTTCTCCACAAATCGGGATTGCTATGAGGAATGCCCAACTGTTTACAGATTTAAAAAAGCAAAATGACTTATTAGTAAAAAGGGATCACATTCATGCGACATTAACAAAATTGTCGATGCAAAGCATGGGTGTGAACAAGGTCATTCGCGAATTAAATAAAATGATCGGCTTTCCCCTATTGTTTGTTGACTTGCTGGAAAACGAGTGCATACCTAAGGCGAAACAGCTGCCCGACAATATTGCTTTTAAAGACCTGGAGAACTATTTATCTTCTCTCACAGAGGAATCCTATTATGACATTGTTAAATCAGAAAGCACATGGCATTACCTTTATCCGATCCGTTCAGGCAGCATTATCTTGGGATGCCTCATTATTGCGGCGGAAAAACCGCTCACCCAACTTGATCACGTGGCTTTAGAGCAAGGGAATTCAGTGCTTGCACTGGAACTTGTCAAAAAGCAAAACCTTGTTGAGTTTTATTATAAAAAGAAAAGAGAATTATTCAGCGCGCTATTGCAAACGAAAGATTCTTCTGTCCGGCTTGAAAAAGCAAGAGAACTCGGTTTGGAGAGAGAAGTTGATTATGTGGCAGTAGCCTTTCAATTTTCCGCTTATATCGATCCTGAAAAGCTGGAAGCGCATGTCCGCCGTTTAATCGCCCAATTGAAGAAAGAGCTTGCTCCGTATATTCAAATGTTATACGGTTACCACAACGAAGTCACACTTCTTGCCAGCTTATCATCAAGTGAGCAATTTACCCATTTAAAAAAACAATTGAATGAAGTAGTCAAGCAGTGGCAGCAATCAAAAGAGGTTGTCTTAAGCGGAGGCATTGGTTCTGTATACACAGGAATTGAGATGGTTGAAAAAACGTATAAAGAAGCGAAGATAGCCCAGTCATATTTCGTTTCGAGAAAGGTGACTGGTTGCATTGAATACTCTTCGATTGGTGTGAACCGCCTTTTTGTGAACCAGAATATAGAGGAAATGCAACGTTTTTTAGAAGATGTATTTATGCCCTTGAATACATCAAATGGTCTAAACAATACACTTGAACAAACGCTGATCACCTATTTTGAATCGAATCAGTCCGCTTCACAGACAGCAAAAAAATTGCATATTCACATTAATACCCTCTATCAGCGGCTGCGTAAAATAGAAGACTGCCTGCAACTTTCCTTCAATAACCCGGAGCATGTTTTGCGCCTGCAGCTGGCATGTCATTTAAAGGAGTCTTTTGGTTTAGTAGATTCCTGAAATTTTAATAGGTCTGATGATGTAAAAGTTGTTTCCACCTAATGAGTGGAAACAACTTTTTTAATAACTATTAATAGATATTTATACATAAAAAACCATATAACTATGTGAAAATATACATTGTTTTATCGTTGAATAATTTATAATATTCAAATTATAAAAGAAATTAAGCACGAAAGGAGCGGCAAAATGGAACTTGATAAAAGTGTAATTGGTTTAGCTGGAGAAGTGTTTTCTTTTAACGTCGAGCAAAGCCGTATTCGCCAATTTGCCGAAGCACTTGGTGATCATAATCCTTTATATGCCGATGAGAAATATGCCTCTGAGACGATTTATAAAGGTATTATTGCCCCTCCGACCTTCCCTGTTGTCATAGGATCAGGCAGTGAAGGGAGTTTTCCGATCAAGCTGGATGAGAAGCGAATGCTGCATGGGGAGCAGGAATTTATTTATTACAGGCCGATTCGCCCGGGTGACCGGTTATTTTGTCAAATGAAAATTCGTGATCTGTATGAGCGTGAAGGCAAAAATGGCAAAATGCAATGTTTGATCGTTGATACTGAAGTGAAAGACGAAGAAAGTAAAATGGTGGTTATAAGCCGCTTAAACATTATCTACCGGAGCTTGCCGGCTGAGGAGGGGGTCTCTTAAATATGCTTGTATATACATCTCTTAAAAAAGGACAACAGCTTGCTCCCCTGGTAAAGCCTCCTGTTACAAAGATGCAGCTCGCAAAGTATGCAGAAGCGTCTGGTGATTTTAACCCGCTGCACATAGATGATGACTTCGCTCAAAGGATTGGAATGGGCGGTGTGGTTGCCCATGGCATGCTCGTTATGGGGTTCTTGGGAGAATATATGATGAGCTTGGCTGGCGATCAGGCAGAGCCTTTCAAGTTTAAAATGCGTTTTGGCAAGATCACACGGCCTGGAGACAGCCTCATATGCAAGGGAATCGTAGAAGATGTCTATGAGAGAGAAGGACAGCCGTTTGTTTCCGTGGAGCTTAGAGCAGAAAAAATAACTGGAGAAACAGTTGGTTTAGGGCAGGCGGTCTTGCGCTTTTTATAAAGATACAGTTGAAGGGGATGTGAAGATGGGAATAGTTAAAAATCGTTATGCGATTGTGGGTGTTGGCGAAAGTGAAAGGTCCAAAAATTCGGGAACAACGCCCCTTCATCTTGCGCTAAATGCTGCACGGGCAGCAATTGAGGATGCGGGAATACATGCAGGCGATATTGATGGCTTTATGAGCTACAGTGAAAATGATTCGTGTACATCCCATCAATTGGCAACCTATCTTGGGGTTCGTCCTAAGTATGTAAAGGATATTTTAGGAGGCGGCAGCAGTACAGAAATGTTAATAGCCGATGCTATCGGGTTGATTGAGACTGGAATGGTGCACACCGTTCTGATCTTTCGGGCAATGAATGGACGTTCAGGCATTCGAATGGGTGGTGGAGGATGGGATGTGAACATGCTGCAGGAGGCTCTTGATGGCGGCAGCTTTATCATTCCTTATGGGGCAGGCAGTCCAGCTCAGTGGTTTGGTTTATTTGCTACCCGCCATATGTATGAGACGAACTTAACACAAGAACACCTTGGTTATGTATGCACGAGCTTCTATGAACATGCACAGCGAAATCCGAAAGCCTTTTTCTACGGGCGTCCCTTAACAATGGATGAATATAAAGAGACACCTTACTTAAGTTATCCCTTTAACAAGCATGATTTTTGCCTGGAATCGGACGAAGCGAATGCTATTATAGTGACCTCGGCCGATCGGGCAAAGAGTACCAAGTCAAGACCGGTTTATATTATGGGTTTATCTGCTCGCCAATGTCATCCGCACGCTCATTATTGGTCGGATTTGTCACAGGTTGCTTCTGACTATGTGGGGAAAGTGATATATAAAGAAGCAGGTGTTACACCAGAGGATATTGATGTGGCCGCCATTTATGACTGCTATAGCTGGGTTGTGCTTCGGCAGCTGGAAGCTTATGGCTTTGCCCCTCGGGGGAAAGTAGGGCAATTTGTGGCGGAGGGAAATCTGCGGATGGGCGGGAAGCTGCCAACTAATACAGCAGGCGGCATGCTCGCTGAAGGCTATACACACGGCATGAATAACGTTCTAGAAATTGTTAGACAGCTGCGGCATGAATATAAAGATACAGAACGGCAGGTAAAAGACTGTGAAATCGGTATTTGTACCGGCTGGGCAGGACCAGATATTGCCGGAGCAATGATTCTGAGAAACTAGGAGGTGCCAAGATGGGATATGAAAAGCCAATGCCGGTGAAAACGATCGATAACAGTCCTTATTGGAATGGAGCAGATCAACATGAACTGGTCTTGCAAAAATGTAAGCGTTGCCAATCTTATGCGCATCCTCCTGGACCGGCATGTGCCTCGTGCGGAAACCTGGAATTGGAGTGGGAGAACTTAGGAAGCGAGATCACAGGAAAGGTCTTTTCTTATGTTGTTTCTTACCGGCCGTTTCTGCCGGGTTTCCAGGCGGACCTGCCGCTTATTATTGCGCAAGTGACACTTGATTGTGCACCTGAAGTCAAAATTATTGGAAATATTCTAAAGTGCGGTCCTCAAGAAGTTCAAATTGGACTGCCTGTCAAAATGATCTGGGAAGATATTACTGAAGGTCGGGCACTTCCACAATGGGAACAAATTAGTTGAAGAAAGGAAGTGGAAGACAATGGATTTCAAATTTACGCAAAAAGAGGAAGCATTTCGCCGCGAGTTAAGGAGCTGGCTGCAGGAGAATTTACCGCCAGGCTGGCTTGATGGCAAGAAAAGGTTACCGAAAGATGATAAGGAGTATGCAGACTTTCTTAGAGACTGGCAAAGAAAGCTATATGATGGCGGCTGGGCTGCCATTGCCTGGCCTGAAAAGTATGGTGGCCGAGATGCTACGATAATGGAAGAAATTGTATATCAGCAGGAGATGGTCTATGCAGATGCTCCGCCACTCATTAATTATGTAGGTATTCATATGGTTGGCCCGACGCTCATGCAAATTGGCACGGAGGAGCAGAGAGAACGGTACGTCAAGAAAATACTCACGGGCGAGGAGGTTTGGTGCCAAGGTTATTCGGAACCGAATGCCGGCTCGGATTTAGCAGCGATCCAGACAAGCGCCGTATGTGTTGGAGACCGTTGGCTGATTAACGGACAAAAGGTATGGACCAGCTTTGGACATCTAGCCGATAAATGTTTTTTGCTGGCGAGAACCGGACAATTTGATAAAAAGCATAAAGGCATTACGGTTTTCCTTATGGATATGCATCAACCAGGAGTTGAAACTCGGCCAATTGTACAAATGGATGGTCAGCAAGAGTTTAATGAAGTCTACTTAACGGATGCAGTAGCGCATGATAACGACATTGTCGGCAAAGTCCATGAAGGGTGGGGAGTAACAATTGCTCTGCTGATGCACGAAAGAACTGGCATTGGAGGGCAAGTGTTTACTTTAGAAAAGCAGTTTAACGATTTAATTAAGTTGACAAAATTTTTGCAGCGAGATGATCGGCCCCTCATAAGAGACCCGCTTGTTAGACAAAGGCTGGCTGACTTTTACAGCCGAGTGCAGGGTGCACGTTTAAATTATTATCGAAATTTAACAAAAACGTTAAAAAACGGACACCCTGGAGCTGAAGGGTCAATGGATAAGTGGATGGTGAGCGAATTGACGAAGGAGATTTTTTCCTATGCTTTATCCATCCAAGGACCATCTGGGGTTTTGTGGAAGGAACATGCGCCAGTTCATTCATCTTGGCAGGAAAATTTTCTTTATTCATTTGGGATGACAATTGGCGGAGGAACAAGTGAGATGCAAAAAAATACAATTGCCGAACGGATTCTGGGGCTGCCAAAAGATATTGGCCGTTAACATCAAAGGAGGTGCGGTAAATGGATTTCTCATTGAATGAAGACCAAGAAACTTTTCGTAAATATGTGAGAAAGCACTTGGAGGATAATGAGGGGATGAAAACGGCCCGGCAATTTATACGGGGTGACAGAGAAAAGTTGAAAGTGGTAGAAGGCGGTTTATCAGAGCTTGGCTGCTACAGCATTCCTATCTCTGAAGCATATGGCGGGCTAGGATTAGGGCCGCTTGATCTAGTGCCCGTTCTTGAAGAATTTGGGCGTGTGCTATTGCCGGGACTTTATATAGAGACTTTGGCTTTAGCGGTGCCGTTGATAGATAAATATGGTTCAGAAGAGCTGAAAAACGGATTTTTGCCCGGAATAGCAGCCGGTGAAAAGACCGTTTCTATCGCCTGGCTGGAGCCGGGGAAACAATACAGTCCTGCTGATATTCAGCTATCTGCTTGCAAAGAAGAAGATTTTGTCTTAAATGGCATAAAGACCATCGTACCAGATGGGGACCAAGCAGATGCGTACATCATTCCAGTGCGCACAGCTTTTGGAAAGGGACAAGAAGGGATTTCTGTTTTATTGGTTGATCGGACCGCTGCCATAGACATAAGAGGACAAAAATGCATGGATGAAACCCGATATACTGCTGAATTAACCTTTCAAAATGTTCGCGTGCCAAAAGATCGTCTTATTGGTCCGCTGCATGGAGGGTGGGAGGTATTTCAAGAAGGATTGCTTTATTTAAATGCAGCACTTTGCTCATTTATGGTAGGCGGCATGGAGAAAATTGTGGACATGGCGGTAGACTATGCATCTATCCGTATGCAATTTGGCCAGCCGATCGGCCGTTTTCAAGCGATTAAACATAAAATTGCGGATATGAAGCTGGATTTAGAAACAGCCCGTTCCCTTAGTTACTATGCCAATTGGGTGTTAGAAGGCGAAACAGAAGATCGTAAAGCTGCTATTTATAGTGCTCGCTCGTTTATTACGGAAGCGTATATTCGAACAGCTGCCGCGAATGTCCAAATACATGGGGGAATTGGATTTACAGAAGAGCTAGATTGCCACCTATACGTGAAAAAGTCTCGTTTTTGTGAACAATATTTAGGATCTATTGAAGAGCACCGTGAAATAGTGGCATGTGCATTGGGCTGGCAATTGGATGACTTGCCTGCTAAACCGGTTGAAACATGAAACAAATTGGAGGAGGGATGGCCAATGGATTTCTCATTTTCCCCGCAAGAGGAACAGTTTCGTAACGAATTGGTCGAATGGTTAGCAGAAAATTTGCCGGAAGGCTGGCTTGCAGGCAAGCGCGTACTTCCTGAAGAAGATAAAGAAAAAGCTGTATTTTTAAGAGATTGGCAGCGGACGCTCTATGAAGGAGGATGGGCTGGTATTCACTGGCCGAGAGAATACGGCGGACGCGGAGCTACCTTAATGGAAGAAGTGATTTATCAGCAGGAAATGGCTCGTGTAAAAGCGCCTCCTGTTATTAACTTTATGGGGATTAATATGGTTGGCCCGACACTTATGCAGATGGGAACGGATCAACAGAAAGAACGCTATATTGACAAAATTTTAAGCGGAACAGAAATTTGGTGCCAGGGGTTCTCAGAACCTAACGCCGGTTCCGATCTTGCAGCGATCCAGACTCGCGCTGTCAAAGAGGGGGATCGCTGGGTGATTAATGGCCAAAAAGTATGGACGACTTTTGCCCATATGGCCGATAAATGTTTTTTACTTGCCCGAACTGGTCAGCCAGGAGCAAGGCATAAAGGATTAACCGCTTTTTTAATAGATATGAATCAGCCGGGGGTCGAAGTAAGACCGATATATCAAATGAATGATGACCATGACTTTAATGAAATTTTTTTAAACGATGCACTAGCCTATGATGAGGATATTGTAGGCACTGTCGATGAAGGCTGGAAAGTAGCAATGGCCCTTCTAATGCATGAACGCGTTGGTGTAGCGGGAACTATTTTTCATTTGCAAGATATGTTCGATGAACTGGTTCAGATGGCGAAAACCACAATCAGAAACGGCAGAGCCCTGATAGAGGATTCTGTTGTGCAAAAAGATCTGTCCGGCTTTTATACGCGGGTGCGTGCCGCTGTCTTGACTTATTATCGTCATTTAACAGCAACAATTAAACAAGGATATCCGGGTCCAGAAGGGTCTATTGATAAGCTTGTAAGCAGCGAACTAAGCAAGGAAATTACCAGCTATGCCATATCGCTTCTGGGACCGGCTGGTACATTGTGGAGAACCGATGCCCCATCGGCTTTTGCTTGGCAAAACCAGTATTTACAGTCCTTCGGTGCAACGATTGCCGGCGGAACGACAGAAATACAGAAAAATGTGATTGGGGAGCGTATTCTTGGATTGCCAAAGGACTTAAAAGGATAGGTTGTTCTGTTTTTGATAGAAATCCGGAGGTGAGTGAAGGTGGAGTTCTCATTTAATAAAGAACAAGAGTTGTTTCGTTCTTCTGTCAGGAAATACTTGCATTCTATTGGACAGATACAAGTAGCCCGCTCATTTAGCGAAGGCGATACAGTACCCTTTAAAAAAGCATGGCAGGGCCTTGCTGAACTAGGAGGACTGGCAATTAATATACCAGAAGAGCATGATGGAGCAGGGCTAGGACAGCTTGATCTTGCACTTATTCTTAAAGAGCTCGGACGTGTGCTGCTGCCTGGAACTTATTTAGAAACAACTTCATTTGCGGTGCCTCTTATTAACTTATTTGGTACATCGGAGCAAAAGCAAATGTACCTGCCCGATATTGCCAGTGGAACAAAAAAAGCAAGTATTGCTTGGATGGATCATGGCCGGATAGGGGACCGGCCCGAGGATATCCAGTTGAAAGCGGAGAAATGCGGGCAAACCTTCACGTTAACAGGCGTGAAAACACTTGTTCCGGATGGTGATACAGCGGACTTGCTCATTGTTCCGGTCCGCACATCTCACCAAGGACTCTCTATTTTTCTTTTAAACAAGGAAAGTCATCCATGGAAAAGCAAGGTGCTTGAGAGTGTGGATGAAACGAGAAAGCTGACAGAAGTTAGCTTAGAAGAAGTTGCAGTCACGTCCCGGCAAATGCTTGGGCCAATCGATCAAGGTTGGAGTATTCTTCAGCAGGGGCTTATTTATTTAAATGCAGCGATCGCATCAATGATGATAGGCAGCATCGAACGTGTGGTTGAAACAGCTGTTGAATATGCTAATGAGCGTGAGCAATTTGGTCAGCCGATCGGCCGTTTTCAAGGAATTAAACATAAACTGGCAGAAATGCAGATTGACTTAGAATTAGCGCAGTCACTAACTTATTACGCTAACTGGGCCATTGATTCAGGGGCAGGAGATTGCGAAATAGCGGTAGCTAGCGCTCGAGCATTTGCAACAGAAGCTTTGATTCGAACAGCAAGCCACAACATCCAGATTCATGGCGGAATCGGTTTTACTACAGAGGTTGATTGTCATCTGTACTTGAAACGAGCCCGCTCGATGGAAAATTATTTGGGAAGTATCCGGAACGCTTATGAATCCATTGCAAAAGGACTGGGGTGGTGTAAGGGTGAAGAACAGCCGGTATTTTAATCCCGATTTGCCGGAAAGCCTAACGTATCCAAATGTTCCCGTTGGAGCTATTTTAAAAGGAAGTGCTTCCCATTACAGCGATCGAACTGCCTACATCTATCAAGGGGAGGGCATGACATTCAAGACGCTTTATGAGAAATCGCTCCGTTTTGCCAATGCTTTAAGAGGTCTTGGTGTTAAAAAAGGCACGGTTGTTGCTACACATCTTCCTACTTGTCCACAGTATATTATTACTTATTACGGCATTATTCTTGCAGGGGCGATTTATTCACCAACAAACCCTGCTTTGCCAAGCGATGAATTGATTTATCAATTGAAAGATTGCGGTGCAGCCATAGTCGTCACCCATGAAAAATATGCGAATTTGTTGAAGCCAATTTTAAAGCAAACAGAGATTGACAAGGTAATTTTGACTGGTGATCAAGAAATGTTTACCACCGAATCCCCTGTCAAAGTCAGCGTATATGAAAAAGCGTGGCACAGCCTTGCTGATCTTATAAATAAAAGCAGCAAAGAAGAGATTAACACTGGCATTGATCCGGAAAAAGATATTATCCATATCGCCTATACAGGAGGAACAACCGGAAAGCCAAAAGGAGTGGTGATTACTCATGCTAATTTAATTAGCAATGTTCTGCAGTCGGCAGCCTGGTCCTCCGCTTGTCTAGCTCATGTAGAAGATGGGGCCTTAACGGTTGCTCCGGTTGAAAAAGATCCTGACAAGTATTTAGCTGAATATCCCACACTCCCAGGAACAGGTATACGAATCAGTCCAGCCCCATTATTTCATGGAGCCGGGGTAATCGGTTCCATTGTCTATCCCGTTCTTTTCGGAACCACTACTATTTTAATTGATCGCTTCGACCCGGGGCAGTTCCTTGAAGATGTAGAAAGGTACCGAGTGACAGAGCTATCCGGCGCACCGCCTATGTTTAATTTTTTACTTAGGCATCCCGATATGGAAAAACGCGATTTCTCAGCTGTTCGGATTATCAATTCAGGAGCCGCTCCGATTGTTGTTGAATTGATGAAAATGCTGCAGCAGTCTTTTCCTAATGCGTTAATCACAGAAGGGTATGGACTGACAGAAGCGACAGCGACAGCGGTATGCAGTGTATCTTTCAGGTCAGGCCGCCGCAAGCTAGGAACAGTCGGCTTGCCGGTATACGATACAGAAGTGAAGTTAATAGCACTTGATGGATCGAGCGAAGAGCCGCTGTCTCCTGGCCAGTCTGGAGAGGTATGCATCCGCGGGCCGCAAGTTACATCTGGTTATTACAACCAGCCTGAAGAGACGGAACAGACCATTCGAAATGGCTGGCTTCGGACTGGTGATATTGGGGTGTTTGATGAAGATGGCTTTTTATCAATCATCGATAGAAAGAAGGAAATGCTTATCTATAACGGCTATAACGTCTACCCGCGCAAGCTGGAAGAGCTATTGTTTGAGCATCCGGACATTGCTAATGCAGCGGTTATTGGAAAGCCTGTGCGTGACAAAGGAGAAATTCCGAAAGCATTTATTACTTTAAAGCCGGGCGCGACGGTAACAGAAGAAGAAATCATAGAGTATATTAACAGCCGTGTGATTCATTACATGAAAATAAGAGAATTAGAGCTTGTTGATGAGCTGCCGATGACAGCAGCCGGGAAGATTCTAAAGAGAGCGCTCCGCGACCGGGAAGTCGATAAAGAAAAAGAGTTAAACAATATCTAAAAAGCCTGGATTCCTACGTATAAAAATATAAGAAGAAGCGATAACCGAGGGGAGGAGAAATATAAAATGGGGGAAGCTGTCATTATCGATGCCATTCGTACGCCAATGGGCAGGCGGAATGGATCGCTATCAGGAATCCATCCTGTAGATCTGCTGGCTCACTTGCTCAATCAATTGATAAAACGCACAGGTGTAAATCCATCACTGATTGAAGATGTCATTATCGGATGTGTCGGCCAAGTAGATGAACAATCAGCCAATATCGCAAGAAATGCTTGGCTAGCGGCCGGTCTTCCCGAAAACGTGCCAGGCACAACAATCGACCGCCAGTGCGGTTCAAGCTTGCAGGCTTTGCAGTTTGCGGCTCAAGGAATCATGGCCGGCGGCTATGAAATAGCCATCGCCGGCGGGATCGAGTCAATGTCGCGCGTGCCGATGGGCAGCACGGCACATAATGGAAAGACACCGATGGCAGACAGTCTTTTTCGCCGTTACGATCTAAAAGGATACGGATTTAACCAATATGCTGGAGCAGAAATGCTGGCTGAAGAGGCGGGGATTACGCGTGATCATATGGATGAGTACAGTTTAAAAAGCCACCAGCGTGCTCATGAGGCCAGACAGCAAGGAAGGTTCCATCAGGAGATTATACCCATTTCGGTGCCGGATGGAAAGGGAGGAACGAAAATGTTCGCAGAGGATGAAACGATTCGCCCTGAAACATCGATCGAGAAAATGGCTGCTTTAAAGCCGTCCTTTCCGGGGCTAGCAACAATTACAGCTGGGAACTCCAGCCAGATTGCAGACGGGGCAAGTGCGGTATTAGCGGCAAGCCGGGAAACAGCAGAAGAGCTTGGCCTTCAGCCGCGTGCCCGCTTTGTATCTTTTTCGGTTGTAGGGGATGATCCTGTAGTTATGCTGAGAGGCCCGATTCCGGCTACTCGGAAAGTACTGGAGCGTGCTGGTCTTCAGGTGGAGGAGATTGATCTCGTAGAAATCAATGAAGCATTCGCTTCTGTTGTGTTAAGGTGGCAAAAAGATATAGGGATACCGCTTGAAAAGGTAAACGTAAACGGCGGGGCCGTTGCACTTGGTCATCCGCTTGGGGCGACAGGAACCAGGATGGTTGCTACTCTGCTAAATGAATTAGAACGACGGAAGGAAAGGTATGGGCTCATTACTTTATGTGAAGGAGCCGGCATGGCAAATGCTATGATCATTGAACGGTTAGTCGCCGAATAAAAATAAGGTTCAAGATATTAAAGGAGGAAGAAAATGAATATAAAAGACCATGTGTTTTTCATTACAGGAGGCGGCTCCGGTCTTGGCGAGGCAACAGCTCGAATGATTCATGCCCATGGCGGCCATGTAGCAGTATTGGATTTGAATGAAGAGAGGGGGAAAAAGGTTTCCGAAGAACTGGGAGGATTGTATTTAAAGGCTGATATTACAGACGAATATGAGGTTCAGCAAGCAATCCGGCAAACGGTTGAACAGATGGGCGGTTTCCATGGTGTAATAAACTGTGCAGGAATGGGGATGTCCAAGCGAGTGGTTGGAAAAAAAGGGCCCTTTCCGCTTGATATTTTCAAGAAAGTCATTGACGTGAATTTGATCGGTTCATTTAATGTCATCCGGCTGGCTGCTGAAGCGATGAGTGAAAATAAGACAAACGACGAGGGGGAGCGAGGCATTATCATCAATACTTCTTCCGTTGCAGCGTTTGATGGACAAATCGGGCAAGCTGCCTATTCCGCTTCAAAAGCGGGAATTGTCGGGATGACCCTGCCGATTGCCCGAGAATTAGCTGATTTTGGCATTCGGGTTATGACTATTGCTCCTGGTTTATTTGATACTCCGCTTCTTGGCCAAGCAACGGAAGAGATTCGCACAGCGCTTGGTAAACAAATTCCTTTCCCGCCTCGTCTTGGAAAACCGAACGAGTTTGCCTTGCTGACAAAAGGCATTATTGAAAATCCAATGATGAATGGGGAAACAATCCGGTTGGACGGTGCTATTCGCATGGCTCCAAGATAAATAAAGGGGGAATAAGAATGAATTTGCAGACAATGAAGGCACAGTATTTGGATAGTGGCGTATGTTTGCTGACAATTGACAATCCGCCGGCTAATACACTTAGCTTAGAGCTGCAGCAGGATCTATATGAGGTGGTAGATACACTTGGCAAGGATCCAGATGTGCGCGTGATTGTATTTGCATCTGCTCATCCTAAAATTTTCATCGCTGGAGCCAACTTAAATAATGTAAATGGAGACGGTACGAAACCTGTTGATTACGATGAGGGATGCCGCCAGATGCAGGAGGCATTTAACCGGCTTGAACAAATCCCTAAGCCGACAGTAGCTGTCATTAATGGGCATGCACTTGGAGGCGGATGCGAATTTGTTCTAGCATGCGATTTTCGGCTGATGTCTGACACAGGAACAATTGGGTTGACGGAATTATCCCTCGGCCTGATTCCAGCTGCTGGAGGCACCCAGCGCTTGACCCGTTTGCTTGGTAAAGCAAAAGCGACAGAAATGATACTTTTGGGAAAACGATTGAAAGCAGAGGAAGCAGAACGAATTGGTCTAGTTCATCAGGTGACATCGGCGGAAGCGTTACTTGAAGAGGCATTAGCATTTGCTGATAAGCTGGCGAACGGAGCGGTACAAGCGATGGGGCTGGCAAAGGCCTGCATTTATGCGGCTGCAGAAGAGCCGCTGGCGTCAGGATTGAAAATTGAGCGCGAGGCGTTCGCTAAAACATTTACAACAGGGGAGCCTGATGAAGGATTGGCGGCTTTTTTTGAAAAAAGAAGGCCTGACTTTATTAATACAAGAATAGCGAACTCATAAATTACTTTCTAAAAGGAGGCCGAGAAATGACGTTATTGAAGGGGTTGAAAGTTCTTGATTTTTCCACGTTGCTTCCCGGTCCGTTTGCCACGCTGCTGCTTTCTGATCTGGGGGCAGAAGTGCTGCGCATCGAAAGACCGTCAAACCAAAAAAGCTGGATCGTTGACCAGTATTTAAACCGCTCAAAATCTTCGGTCGAACTTGATTTAAAGAAGCCGGAATCCGTTGATCAAGTGAAGCAATTGGCAGAAGAATATGACATTGTGATTGAGCAATTCCGCCCGGGGGTCATGGAGCGGCTTGGCCTTGGCTATAAAGATCTCAAAAAGGTGAATCCCCGGATTATTTATTGCTCGCTGACTGGATTTGGGCAAACTGGTCCGCTTAAAGACCGGCCCGGCCATGACATTAATTATCTAGCCCTATCCGGGGTGTCGGGATATTCAGGAAAAAAGGCGGAAGGACCGGCCCAAAATGGCACACAGATTGCTGATCTTAACGGCTCTCTTTATACAGCCCTTGCGATCTTAGCTGCGGTTATTTACCGAACGCAAACGGGAGAAGGACAATCAATCGATATGAGCATGACGGATTGCAGCTTCTCTCTCAATGCTTTGTTTGCTCCTCTCTCTTTAAATCACGGGATGAAGCTGGAGCCAGAAAAGCTTATGCTCAACGGCGGCACGTTTTATGGTTACTATCAAACGAAAGACGGCCGCTTCTTTTCGGTAGGAAGTCTCGAACCTGCTTTTCGAAAGGAATTATGCGAGGCCATCGGCCGTCCAGACTTATTTGATATGAGTATGAGTGAACACCCGGTCGATGTACGATTATTTAAAGAGATATTAACCGCTACGTTCCTGGAAAAAACATTCACAGAGTGGCTTGCTATTTTTGAAAAAGCCGAAGCGTGTGTGGAGCCGGTATTAACATTTGAAGAAGCATGCGAACATCCACATCTAAAAGAACGGGGGCTGATCGTGCAGGTCCCGGATGGACAAGGCGGATTTCAAAGGCAAATAGCTTGTCCGATTAAAACGTCGGCTTTTCATCCTCAGTATAAACAAATAGACAGGAGTCTTAGAGAAAACAGTGGAGCGGCATTAAACAACATACATCCGTAAGCAAATGGCACGACCTATTTTTATAGAAGGGAGGTGAGCCCGTTGTCAAAAAAAGAGGAAAAAGAAAGCGGGATTGTTCATCCAATCATCGTACCGACATCATACAATGTAGGCACCATTAATTTTTATTTACTTGAAGTGGCGGGCTCACTGTCACTTATTGATGCAGGCGTGAATACCGATGAGTGCTGGAATAAGTTGAACGAGACGCTGCATAAAGCTGGAATTTCAATCAGTGATATTGACCGCATCCTGCTCACGCATCATCATCCGGATCATACAGGGGTTGTCAATCGACTTTTGGATACGTCTGCTATTCCTGTGTATGCACATAAAGAGGCAATTCCAAGGCTGAAAAAAGATGAAAACTATCTGCGAAGGCGTATTAATTTTTTTAGTCAGTTGTATGAGGAGATGGGATGCGGTCAAGCGGGAAAAGATGAGGTGGAAAAATTAAGGGCCTGGCCGCCCAGCCATGATTATCTGCCTATTCACTCTGCTATTGAGCCGTTGAATGAAGGGGATTCCATTGCTGGCTTGCAAGTCATGGAGACACCTGGCCATTCACCTGATCACCTTGTTTTTTATAATGAGAAGACAAAAGAACTCTTTTCAGGAGATGTTTTAATCCAAAATATCTCTAGTAACGCGATGGTGGAACCGGATAGACAGAATAGAAGACTGTTAACATTGGTGCAATATATCCGATCATTAAAACGCTGTCTGCAATGGGATATCGACATCATGTATACAGGACACCGGGAGGCTATTACTGATCATCATGCTTTGATTGCAGAGCGGCTTAGCAAAATTGAGAGGAAAGCACAAAAAATCATAACTAGTTTGCGACAAGGGACCAAAACGGCAAACGAATTGGCTATCCATTTTTATCAACACAAATATCAGTCTGAATTTCCACTTGTCATATCAGAAATTATAGGATATTTAGATTATTTAGAGGCAGGATCCAGAGTATATAAAGAACAAAAAAATGGAATATGGCGGTATTACTCAGTATGAAGCAATACAGAAGGGGAGTTTAATAGTCGCATACAGATAAGGAGGAAGAAAAGTGGTTGACAAGTAAAGCGAATCCGTTATAATTGAAATTGACATTCATTCTCATTACCCCCTCTTTAATGAGATTGGAGCATTGCAGATTTAGCATAGGAAGATGGCGCCTACAGGGTGCCATCTTTTTTTGTTTTATCCATTTTTGTATCAGTTATTTAGTGTACTAACAGGTTTATCAAGGAGTGAGTGAGGACATCCTCTCTGCTTTGTGAAACAGCAGAAAAATTTTATGACAGCCTTATAGAAACAGGATTGCATCCGCCGCTTTCCTGTCGTAATGTTAAAAGAGGCTGCTAAGCTCCTGTTAAAGAAAGGAAGGGGAATATGAAAAAAGAGAAACAGGAGGATTCCCGTTTTATAATAGCTAAGAAAGAAGCCTGGATAGGAATCCTGTTAGTCATATTTAATTTTATTTGGTGGTACGGCTTTGCTTACGGCCTTGGCAGGGGCCCTGTTGAGAAGTACAGCTTTATCTTTGGGCTTCCGGCCTGGTTTTTTTACAGTTGTATAGTCGGGCTTATTGTGATGATTTTACTTGTGGTTTTTACTGTAACATTCTTTTTTAAAGAGGTCCCGTTTGATGAAGAAGGTGAGAACAGATGAATATGTCCGTGATTTGGCCGCTTGTTGTGTTTCTTGTCATTATTTTTTTAGTGGGTGTTTACGCATCACGGCATGTGCAAAGCTCTTCTTCGTTCATTCAAGAATATTTCTTAGGAAGCCGCGAACTCGGGGGCTTTATTTTGGCCATGACGATGGCAGCCACCTATGGAAGTGCCTCCAGTTTTTTGAGCGGACCGGGAGCCGCTTATAACTACGGTCTCTCTTGGGTGCTGCTGGCCATGAGCCAGGTAGCCACAGGCTATTTTGTTTTGATGATTCTTGGGAAGAAATTTGCTATTATGGCGAGAAAATATCAGGCAGTAACGCTTGTCGACTTTCTATTTGCCCGCTATAAAAATGAATTCGTCGTCGTCCTGGCAGCGCTCAGCATTATCATTTTCTTATTTTCAGCGATGGCAGCCCAGTGGATCGGCGGTGCGCGGCTGGTGGAGTCACTCACAGGTCTCTCTTATACAACCGCTTTAATTATATTTGCTTCTTCTGTTTTAGTTTACGTTGTCATCGGAGGTTTTCGGGCCGTAGCGATTACGGATATGGTTCAAGGTCTTGTGATGGTGGCTGGCACAGTAGTTTTATTTATAGCCGCTTTAAAAGCCGGCGGAGGCATGGAAAACATTATGAGGACGCTTGGAGCAGAAAATCCAAATTTATTGAGCCCATATGGAAATGACCGCAGTTTAACACCGCTTTATCTTTCTTCCTTTTGGATTTTAGTCGGCATTGGAGTGGTCGGCTTGCCCCAAGTGGCTGTCCGAGCAATGAGCTATAAAAACGCGAAGGCGATGCACCGTGCGCTAATAATCGGCACTGTCGTCGTCGGAGTGATCATGCTTGGCATGCATTTAATTGGAGTGATGGCACGGGCGATTATCCCCGGGGTTACTGTAGGCGATAAGGTGATGCCTGAGCTAGCGATGACGATCATGCCTGATTGGCTTGCCGGCATTGTGCTGGCAGCTCCGATGGCAGCTATTATGTCTACAGTCGACTCGCTGCTGCTGCTTGTCTCAAGCGCGGTAGTAAAGGACTTATATTTGCACTTTATCAATAAAAAAGCCGAAGAAAAACAAGTGAAAAAACTTAGTTTTATTGTTACTGCAGTGATCGGAGTGATCGTTTTCGTTGTCGCCCTGCAGCCGCCTGATTTAATTATTTGGCTAAATCTATTTTCATTCGGGGGATTGGAAGCTGTTTTTATCTGGCCTGTAGTCCTAGGACTTTATTGGCAGCGGGCGAACGGGGCAGGAGCCGCTTCGGCGATGATTATGGGGATGATTTCTTATATTCTTTTGAGCACTTTTTATCCGAATGCTTTTGGCATGCATACGGTAGTTTTGCCGATCTTGCTGTCACTTATCACATTCGTGGCTGTCTCGCTGTTCACCGGGCGTTCTAAATGGAAACAGGCCTAGGGATCATCCCTGGCCTGTTTCTGCTTTGATCATGCTGTCGGCCCACTCAAGGGCATTCTGATAGCAAGCGGATAAAACGCTTTCTTCAACTTGCAAAGTGCGACTGATCTCGCTCACTTCTCCCCAATGGCCTCTTTCTGCTGCTGTTATTAATCGAAGCAGTTGAAAAAGTGTTCCTTCTTCGAATAAAAGGGCTTGCTTGATTCGTTCATCAATGGGAAGGTCCTGAAGCAGCTTGTCCATCGGCTGATTAATCAGCGCATCAATCATTGAGAGCATGCCTAACAGAAAAAATAAAGACGGAGGCTCTTCACGAAAATGATGCAGGGCAAGCAGCTCCAACGTTTTCGCACGAACTAATGAAATATGGACGACTTCTTCAGGACACGCGGAACCGGAAGAACTGATCATAATAAAGAATAACCATTTTCTTAATTCTTCAAGACCGATAAGCATAATCGCCTGATGAATAGTTTTTACCTTTTGTCTCTGGATGAAAGCTGTCCGGTTAAGCAGCTTTAATAATTTATAAGAAAGGGACAAATCGGATTCAATCAGATGGGCTATTTTAAGAATGTCTGGTTCCGAACCCATCATTTCATCTAAAATAACAAAATAGTGTCCTGAAAACTGAGGGATGGATTTGGCGCTGACAATTGTTGGCCTAGCGAAGAAAAACCCTTGAAACAAATCAAATCCTTCATCGAGCGCTTCCTGCAATTGCTCCCTTGTTTCTACTTTTTCAGCAAGCCAAGTGAGAGGGAAATGGGCGAGCTCTTCCTTCATCCTTTTTCTTTCCGCTTTTGTCGTATCCAGAAAATCGACTTTAATAATATCCGCATATTTTATTAATTCCTTATTGCTGTCGCTTAGCAGAAAATCATCCAGAGCGAGAGTGTAGCCTTTTGCTTTTAACTGTTGGCAGGCAGCTTCTACTTCAGCATTGGCGTCGATTTGTTCAAGCAATTCAATCACTAGTTTGTTAGACGGCAAAAAAATAGGGAAGTCTTGGAGCAACAGATTTTCTGTAAAGTTTACATACAGCTTTTTTCCTCTGGAAATTTGGTCTATTCCGATAGTTAAGATACTGTTAGATAGGACTTCAATCGTTGCTTCATCCCCATTAATGGACTTTCCAGGGTGCTTGCCTTCTTTATTGCGATACAGCAGCTCATAGGCGACTGTCTGCTCTTCCCGGTTGAAAATCGGCTGTCTCGCTACATACACATCCATTTTCTCCATCTTAATACCCCTTACTTTTTTCATAGTTTATAGGTAAAAATATACATTAGATAGTAGTTTTTGTCTATATATTTTTGTGGTAAAAAAGATTTTTTGCTTGGCTGACAAGGTGTTGGCAGTTATGAAAAAAAGATTTTTTAAAAAAAAGTTGACTTTTTCTTTCCCTTTCGATTATGATGAGTTACAACAAATAAAGAACGATGTATAAATGAGCGTTGACGAAGAAGAGTAGCTTGAATGGATGCTTCAGAGAGCTGATGGCGGGTGAGAATCAGTGCAGACATTTTAGTGAATGGCCTTCCGAGCTTCCGCACCGAACTCTTTAGACAGTAGGCTGCGGCGAACGTCTTATCGTTACAAAAGACAGGCATTCAAGCGATCGCTTTGATGCTTTCAGAGTGGGCTGCAATAATTGCAGTCAATAAAGGTGGTACCACGGCTCCCCGTCCTTTGCGGCAGGGGGCTTTTTGTGTTTTTTAACTATATCGATAAACTCAGTGACGAAGAGGAGTAGGCATGTGACGCGCGCGACAGAGAGCCGGGAGGGTGAGAGCCGGCGCCGCTTATCATGCTGAATGGACTTCAGAGAGGCAGCAGGAAATGGCTGCCCGGCTTCCGCCGTTACCGGATACTGGACAGGAACTTCTTTTGTCCGGACAAAGAGGGAGCTTTTTAGCTTCAACGAGAGGTGGCACCGCGGGTAACCCGTCCTCCGCAGCAAGGATTTATTCATTTGCTGCGGAGGACTTTTTTATTTTATCAAGCTGACGAGGTGAAATGGTGATGAGAACGAGCGAACAAATGGCTTATAAATTAAAGGAAATGGAAGGGGATATGCTTACCCCTATTATGCTTTACCATCAAATGAAGGGGGAAAAGAAATTTTTGCTTGAAAGCTCGTATAAGCATGAACAGAGCGGGCGGTATTCTTTTCTTGGCACGAACCCGGCGGCTGAATATAAAGCAGCGGGCGAGAAGATTGAACGGGTTAATCACCGTACAGGAGCTCGGCAAAAGTTTTCTGGACACAGTCTGCGCCAATTAAGGGAAATGCTGGCGGACAGAAACATGGATGAACAGCCTTTTCCGTTCTTCGGCGGCGGCATCGGCTATATTGGATACGATGTGATCTTTTTGGACGAAAGGATCGGTGAGCCATTGAAGGATGAGCTTCATATGCCGGATGTCCACTTTATGTTTTACGATACGTTTGTGGTGTACGATCATTTGCTGCAAAAAGTTACGCTTGTTGCGGTGGACTTGTTTGGAGACAGGACAGAAAAGGAAATGGAAGCAGCGCTATTGAATTTGGAAAATTGCGTAAATAAAGCCGGACAGCCTCAGTCAGGAGAGCCGCCGGAACAGCTGTCGTTTACTGGAAATGTCAACAGAGAGCAGTTTAGCCAGATGGTTGAAGCAGCAAAACAGCATATTGTTCGCGGAGATATTTTCCAAGTCGTGCTTTCTCAGCGTCTGAAAGCTCGCTTCAGCGGCAATTCATTTTCACTGTACCGGCGTTTAAGAACATCTAATCCTTCCCCCTATATGTTTTATATCGACTTTGATGACTATGTTGTATTAGGAGCTTCTCCCGAGAGCTTAATTCGAATTAGCGGCAGGGAGGTGACTGCTAATCCGATTGCCGGCACAAGGCCGCGGGGAACAGGAGAAGGGGAAGATGCCGCCTTAGAGAGAGAACTGCTCAATGACGAAAAGGAAACAGCAGAACACCGCATGCTTGTCGATTTAAGCCGCAATGATCTGGGGCGTGTGTGTACAGTAGGGAGTGTGCGTGTATCTAAATATCAGAAGATTGAAAAATATAAGCATGTGATGCATATTGTCTCAGAAGTCACAGGAGAGCTGAGGAAAGAGGTTCACCCGCTTGAAGCCTTGTCCGCTTGTCTGCCGGCGGGTACGGTGTCCGGCGCACCAAAAATCAGAGCCATGCAAATCATTAATGAACTGGAATCAACGAAGCGAGGGTTATATGCAGGGGCAGTCGGTTACCTTTCAGCGAATGGCGATCTCGACTTTGCCCTTGCTATCCGGACAATGATTGTGAAAGATAATCAAGCCTATGTACAGGCAGGAGCCGGTATCGTGTATGATTCCGTTCCGGAAAAAGAATATGAAGAAACAATGCATAAAGCCAAAGCGCTGCTGGAGGTAAAATCATGATCTTGCTTATCGATAACTACGATTCATTTACTTATAACTTGTATCAGCAAATCAGTTCTTTAGGAAAAAATGTGCGGGTCATCCGCAATGACGACATGACATTGGCTGAAATCGAAGCGCTGGAGCCGGAAGCGATTGTTTTGTCTCCAGGTCCTGGAACACCGGAGGAAGCGGGCATCTGTATTGAAGTAGTGCGTACCTTCTTCCATCGGGTCCCAATCCTTGGCATCTGTCTCGGACATCAGGCGATTGCAACTGCCTTTGGAGCGAACATTGTCCCGGCTCAAACGATCAAACATGGAAAAATATCGCTGATTAAACATAATGGCAACGAAATATTTCAAGCGCTGTCCGGTCCCGTGCCGGTGATGCGCTATCATTCCCTTTCTGTTGATCGTCATTCGCTTCCAGAAAAACTGGAAGTGCTCGCCACTTCTGTGGACGATGAGGAAATTATGGCGCTTCGTCATCGAGAATATCCCGTGTATGGCTTGCAATTTCACCCGGAATCGATCGGGACAAAATCAGGAACCGCTATTATTCAGCAATTTTTCCGCCAGTACAGGAAGGAGAAAAAGATGAAGCAATATTTAGTCAAGCTGTCAGACCGCCAGTCCTTGCAGAGAACGGAAATGAAAGAGGCGATTGAAGAGATTTTGCAGGAGGATGCCACTGACAGCGAGATTGCGGCTTTTCTAGTGGCTTTGAAGTCAAAAGGGGAAACGGTAGAAGAAATTGCCGCTCTGGTGAATGTGCTTAGGCAAAATGCGCTTGGATCGGGAAAAGTGCTGCCTGGAGTGATGGATAATTGCGGAACAGGGGGAGATGGTTCGCATAGCTTTAACATCAGCACAACGGCCGCTTTTGTGCTGGCGGGAGCCGGGGTGAAAATAGCAAAGCATGGCAATCGCAGTGTATCAAGCAAAACAGGAAGCGCGGATGTTTTAGAACACCTGGGCATTTCGCTCGACTATTTGGAGGGAGAGACAGAGGAGCTGTTGGAAGAGAACGGCATTACCTTTTTGTTTGCTCCCCACGTGCATCCAAAATTAAAAAAGATCATGAAAGTTCGCCGCGACTTAAAAATTCCGACCATTTTTAATTTGATCGGCCCGCTCACTAACCCGGTGCATCTTGATACCCAGCTGTTAGGCATTTACCGGCGAGATATGCTAGAGATGATGGCCGATGTCCTGAATTATCTTGGGAGAAAACGCGCGGTCGTTCTCAATGGCGCCGGCTTTATGGACGAAGCTTCGTTAGCTGGTGACAATCATTTGATCTTGCTTGAATCGGGAAAGACGAAAAAGATGATTGTTACTCCTGAAGAAGCCGGGCTTCCCGTTTATGATTTGAAAGCAATCCGCGGCGGCGAAGCCAGGGAAAACGCAGAGATTTTAAAAAGTATTCTGGAGGGGGAGAAAGGCGCGAGGCGCGATACCGTCCTGCTGAATGCCGGCATTGGCTTGTTCGCCAACGGCAGGGCGAAAACTATTCAAGAAGGCATCGCCCTTGCAAAAGAGAGCATTGACTCAGGAGCCGCCTTGTCGAAGCTTCATTATTTAATTGATTATTCCAAACAGCGGCAGAAAGTGAGGGCAACGGTATGAGCGCAACAATCTTAGATCAAATCCTGGCGGAGAAGAAAAAGGAGGTGGCGCACTTAAGAGAAACTTTTCAAGCGGATGTACAGCCGGAAAAGCGAACACAGCCGTCTTTGTACACCCGTTTCTCACAATCTGAAACAATGAATATTATTGCTGAAATTAAGCGGGCGTCCCCTTCAAAAGGGATCATCAATACAGGCATTGATCCCATTCTGCAGGCAGAGGCTTATGAACAAAACGGCGCCGATGCTATTTCAGTTTTAACAGATGAACCATTTTTTAAAGGAACGATGAACGACCTCATGGCTGTTCGTCAAAAAGTAGCCGTCCCGGTGCTATGTAAAGACTTTATTATTGATCCCGTGCAGATTGACCGGGCAAAAACTGCCGGTGCCGATATGATTCTGTTAATTGCCGCCGCTCTTTCCCAAGAGCAGCTGGCGGGCCTTTATTCGTACGCGAGGGAGCTGGCGCTTGACGTGCTGCTTGAAGTGCACAACGAAGAAGAGATGGAACGGGCTTTTTTAGTTGGAGCGGACGTGATCGGCATTAATAATCGTGATTTGAAAAGCTTTAGCGTCGATCTCGGGATAACAGAGAGGCTGCTGCAGGCGTATGGGCAGCATGAAAAAGTATTTATTTCAGAAAGCGGCATTCAAACGGCAGCCGATGCAGAAAGAGTAAAGGCAGCGGGGGCCAGGGGCATCTTGGTTGGCGAAACATTTATGAAGAGTGCTAATATTGCCCAAACTTTTCACGAATTAAAAATCTGTCTGTGAGGTGAAGGACATGAAAGTGAAAATATGCGGCATTCAGGACACGGAGACCGCGCTTTATGCCAAACAAATCGGCGCGGACGCCATCGGTTTTGTTTTTGCGAAAAGCAAACGGCAGGTGACAGCCGCCCAGGCGGAGCAAGCCGCCGGATGGCTGGGAAAAGGTCCTGTTAAAGTTGGCGTCTTCGTTAATGAAGAACTTGAAACGATCCGGTCAATTGCCGATCAGGCCCGCCTCGATATCATTCAGCTTCATGGCGATGAGCCGCCAGAGCTGGCGAAAAAGCTTCAGCTGCCTGTTATTAAGGCATTCAGCTTTCAAGCCGGCATTCAGCCTTCCGATCTGCTTCGTTACCCGGCGGACTTTGTGCTGCTCGACAGCCCGGCTGGCCCTTACAGAGGAGGCAATGGCACCGCCTTTGACTGGTCGGCTTTAGAAAAAGAGTCATTCGACCGCTCACGCCTTATTTTGGCCGGCGGATTAGATAAAGACAACGTGCAAGAGGCGATCCGGCTGGTTCAGCCTTTTGCCGTAGACGTATCAAGCGGTGTGGAAACGGATGGAGCCAAGGACCGGACGAAAATGAAACAATTTATTGAAACAGTGAAGGGAGCAACAGTTAATGACAACCTATACACAACCAGATGAGCGAGGCCATTTTGGTCCGTTCGGCGGGCGATACGTGCCCGAAACATTAATGCCGGCTGTTCTGGAACTGGAGGAAGCCTATAAGGAAGCGAGGAATGACCCGGCGTTCCGGCAGGAGCTGAACCATTACTTAACAGATTATATCGGCCGGGAAAATCCGCTTTATTTTGCCCGGAATTTAACAGCGAAGCTGGGCGGCGCCAAAATTTATTTGAAACGGGAAGATTTAAATCACACAGGTGCCCACAAAATTAACAATACAATCGGACAAGCCCTTCTAGCAGTGCGCATGGGAAAAAAGAAAGTGGTGGCGGAAACGGGAGCCGGCCAGCATGGAGTAGCGACGGCGACGGTCAGTGCTTTACTTAATTTAGAATGCGTTATTTTCATGGGAGCAGAAGATATTCGCCGCCAAAAGCTGAATGTGTTCCGGATGGAGCTGCTGGGAGCCAAGGTTGTCAGCGTGAGTCAAGGAAGCGGCACATTAAAGGATGCGGTTAACGAAGCGTTGCGTTACTGGGTGGCGAATGTAGAAGACACGCACTATATTATGGGATCGGTGCTCGGGCCCCATCCATTTCCGCAAATAGTTCGCGATTTTCAGAGTGTGATTGGTGCTGAAACGAAAGAACAAATGATCCAGAAAGAAGGAAAGCTGCCGGAAGCGGTTGTTGCTTGCATTGGCGGCGGCAGCAATGCCATGGGGATGTTTTATCCATTTATTAATGATGAAACCGTTCGGCTGTACGGTGTAGAAGCTGCCGGAAGCGGCATAAATACAGAAGAGCACGCGGCTTCTTTGACAAAAGGAAAGGTCGGTGTGCTTCACGGCAGCAAAATGTATCTTCTTCAAAATGAGGATGGACAAATTCAAGAGGCCCATTCAATTTCAGCGGGTCTTGATTATCCGGGAGTTGGCCCGGAACACAGTCTCCTGAAAGATATCGGCCGTGTGGAGTACACGGCCATCACAGATGAAGAGGCGCTCGCAGGGTTTAAATTGCTGACACAAACAGAAGGAATTATCCCGGCGCTCGAAAGCTCACATGCTATCGCCTATGCGGCTAAGCTTGCTAAGACGATGAATAAGGATGAATGTATAGCCGTCTGTTTATCTGGCCGCGGCGATAAGGACGTGGAAGCGATACAAGCAAGACTGGGAGGAGAAGAAAATGAGTAAATTCAAGCTTGAACAGGCTTTTCAAACTGTACAAGAAAACAAGACGCGAGCATTTGTTGCCTATATTATGGCCGGAGATGGGGGACTTGACACGTTAAAAGACAAGCTTTTGTTTTTGCAGGAGGCGGGCGTGACAGCGGTTGAAGTAGGCATTCCTTTTTCCGATCCAGTAGCGGATGGACCGGTCATTCAGGAAGCAGGGAAACGGGCATTGGCGCATGGAGTCACATTGAGAGGCGTGCTGGAGCATCTGGCCATCTATAAAGACGCCATTACCATCCCGATTCTTTTGATGACGTATTTAAATCCCGTTTTTCAATATGGAATCGACTCCTTTGCTGCAGACAGCCGCAAAGCTGGCGTGGCAGGGGTCATTATGCCGGATATGCCGCTTGAAGAAGAAGGAGCAGTAAGTGAGGCGCTCAAGCAGCACGACTTGGCTTTGATCCGGTTAGTGGCCTTAACGAGCCCGGAAGAGAGGATAGCTAACATTATAGAAGGAGCAGAGGGGTTCGTTTATGCGGTTACTGTAAAGGGAACAACCGGTGTGCGTGCCAGTTACGCGGAAGAGGTAGGCTCCTATTTGCAGCGCATCAAATCACAAAGCTCAGTTCCTGTGCTTGCCGGCTTCGGTGTTTCTTCAAAGGAACAAGTCGAAGAACTGGGCCAGTACTGTGATGGTGTTATCGTCGGCAGTAAAATTGTTGAGTTATTTCACCGGGGACAGCAGGAGAAAATCAAGCAATTGCTTCCTGAAACAGCGGTACAAGCAAAATAATCAGTCAAGTTATTTGAAAGAAAGACAGGCCGCGCTGATTAAACATACCCTAGCTTGGTAATCCCTGTGGATTGGAATAGAAGGCGTGAAGACTCTTGCGGGATCAGCGAGGAGGCTCGCCGTCCGCCCTGCGGAAAGCGAAGCGTCTGAAAGGGAAAGCAACCGTTCTCATCTACAAGCACACGAAAAAGACTGTTTTTAACAGTCTTTTTCGTTTTTTAATATACCTAACAGGGTATTTGACAAGGCGCGAATTTTATAATAGAATGCAAAGTATAGATTGAACAGCTATTTTTTTATTTTAAAATATACCCCTATATGTATAAAGGGGAAAGGGAGGAACATAGAGTGAGCAAAACAGTTAAAACAATAGATGTAAAAGAGGTAGACCAGTTAGTAAAAGGCGGCGCTCTGCTAATTGATGTCCGGGAAGAGGCAGAAACCCTAATGGGCTATATAGAAGGAAGCAAAAATATTCCGCTTGGCCAGCTGCCTGAGCATCTTGATGAACTGCCTAAAGATCAGCCAGTCTATATATCTTGCCAATCCGGCAAGCGCGGAGAAGCAGCCGTTCAGTTATTAATGGAAAATGGATTCGAGGCTTATAACGTGGCTGGCGGCTATCGGGCTTATGCCGAGCAATGTCAGCCGAGTCAGTCTGCGGCGGGTGATTCAGCAGAGAATACAGACATCGGCAGCATTACACCCGACAGAGAATTAAACTGTTCCGGCCTGCAGTGTCCGGGGCCGATCAGTCAGGTGTTCCAGGCGATGAACCAAATGAAAGACGGAGAAGTGCTTGAGGTTAAAGTGACTGACCCGGGATTTATTGCGGATGCCAAAGCTTGGTGCGCCAATACTGGAAATACGTTTATCGGAAGTGAAACTGCTGGAAAAACAACGGTTGCTTACGTACGGAAAGGAACAGCCGAAAAGCAAGAAGCAGCGGAAGGGCAGGGAACTAAAAATAAAGGAGCGACTCTTGTTGTATTTAACCAGGATTTAGATAAAGCGATCGCCTCCTTTATTATTGCCACAGGTGCAGCAGCTATGGGCAAAGAAGTAACGATGTTTTTCACCTTCTGGGGCTTGAACATCCTCCGTCGCGATGAAGAGATTCCTCAAGACGGAAAAGACTTTATGGAAAAAATGTTTACGAAAATGATGCCGGCCGGTCCGAAACAGCTGCCTATTTCCAACATGAATATGGGCGGAATGGGAGCAAAAATGATCCGTCAGGTTATGGAAAAGAAAAATGTAGACAGCCTCGAAACTTTAATGGCCAATGCCATGAATATGGGGGTCCGTATTGTCGCTTGTGCAATGAGCATGGATGTAATGGGCATTCGCAAGGAGGAGTTAATCGATGGTGTTGAAATCGGCGGCGTAGCTACTTATTTAGGCAAGGCAGACGATGCCAATGTGAATTTATTTATTTAATTTACAGCAGCCCATGCAAAGGCATGGGCTGTTTGTTATTTGATGGCAGTGACACAGACGGTTAGCACCGGCCGGACATCTTTATAATGAATGGCTGTTCCGGAAAAACCGGCTTTCTCTAAGTCATGGCAAATAGTCCGTGCCAGCTGTTTTGTCTTTTCTTCATCAGCATCTTCTTCGCGAGGCTGCACAGTGATGGCTAATTGCCCGCCTGGTTTCATGAGGCTGTATAGGACAGCGAGCCCTTTTTGCCGTTCTGCCCACAGCGGATAGTTGTTGACGGAAAATACCTTATCGTAGGGCTTCTCAGCTTTATAACGGGCGATATCATCGACAAACAGGTGCAGACGCCCCTCATCAATCAATTTCTTATTGCGGCTGGCAGCTGTATTCTTCATTGTGTCAGATACATCGACGCCATCCAGCTGAATTTCAGGAAATTGTTCCCCGGCTAATTCGATAGCAAATCCGGGGCCAAAACCCACCTCAAGCACCCTGTCTTCGGGCTGGATATGTAATAGATCCAGCGTCCATTTATTGATTGTCCGGTTTTCTAAGGACATAATTTTGCCGGCCAGCTGGCCAAGCCATCCTTCTGGTCTCTCAAATTGCTCTGAAAATGATAAACTCATCCCATCATCCTCCGCTTTTTTTCTATATATATACCTCTCCATTTTGTTTACAATCCTATCGAACGTATTTATTTTTGGGCTTCGTCATTACTTCCAGTTGATTTTTCATTGATCATAAAAAGCAGGGAAAGGGATGGTCTCTGTGAAAAGGCCTGCCTTTTTACAAAAAACGGCAGTTGTCAGCGGGGGATAAACCAGCAAATTTCCATCATGAAACAGCGAAGAAGCCCTTACTTGACAAACTGTACAATAAATGTGACTTTTTTATGAAAAAATATTGGTTTTTCGACGCAAGAGTAGTAAGATGGTACATGGAAAAAATGATACTGCTTCTCATAAGAGAAAAGAGATGGGCAATCAAGCGGGGAAATGCCACAAAAGCTAAATTTGTGCCAGTGAATTTGACTTGGCCAATCCGCCTGGCGGAAAACAGGGCGCCTATGCCATAGATTAAGCTTTAATGCTTTCCCTTAGTACCTTGCAGTGGTAAGATGTCCTTGTAGGCGGTATAAATTTTCGTATTGAGTGTA
The DNA here is from genome assembly GCF_002189605.1 of Pseudobacillus badius. Lineage (NCBI taxonomy): Bacteria > Bacillati > Bacillota > Bacilli > Caryophanales > Bacillaceae > Pseudobacillus > Pseudobacillus badius. The sequence continues at coordinate 274,935 of NZ_MWMM01000004.1, read as the reverse complement.
TCATGGTGTATAAAGTGGTAAGTAATACACTAATGCAAGCTCATCAAAATATCATTTAGCAAAAATTAATGGGCGAAATAGTTGGAGGTTTTTCAGAATGAAAATGCAGACAGCCCAAGGGAATCCGTGGAGTCAGTTCTCCGGACCAAACCTTGGATATGTAATGGAGTTGTACGAGCACTACCAAAAAGATCCTGAATCAGTCGATCCAGAAATAAAGCAAATGTTTGAGGAGTGGGGAGCACCTGCAGCAAACGCGCCTCATGAAGAAATCGGTAAGACGGCTGTACCTGCATCAGGCAATGATTTAAATGTTCTGTTTAACGCGGTGAAACTTGCTGACAGTATCCGCACCTACGGTCACTTAGCAGCAGATATCAACCCGCTGAATGACAGAAATAAAGATACGTACCGGATTGAGTTGAGCACATTCAACTTAACGGAGGAAGACTTGCGGAAAGTCCCTGTTCAGTATTTATGTCCTGATGCCCCGGCGCATGTTAAGGACGGTTATGATGCGATCCAACACTTGAAAAAAGTCTATACAGATAAGTTGGCTTTTGAGTTAGCCCAAGTCCATAATTTAGAAGAAAGACAATGGTTCAGACAGCAAATTGAATCAACCAATTATTATCCAACATTTTCAAACGAACAAAAAGTGCAGCTGCTAAAAAGGCTGACACAAGTAGAAGGCTTTGAAAAATTTATTCATAAAACATTCGTCGGCCAAAAGCGCTTTTCTATCGAAGGGCTGGATGCAATGGTTCCTCTTCTTGACGAGCTTGTGAAGCATTCAGCGGAAAAAGGTGCAAAAACAGTAAACATCGGTATGGCACATAGAGGACGTTTAAATGTGCTCGCTCATATTTTGGGCAAACCTTACGAAATGATTTTTGCTGAATTCCAGCATGCGCCAAGCAAGAATTTGCTTCCTGAAGGCTCTATGAAGATGACTACATATGGCTGGACAGGAGATGTCAAATATCACCTTGGAGCCGATCATAGCTTCAAAGAAGATAAAGACGTAGCTCGCATTACATTGGCAAACAACCCGAGCCACCTTGAAGTCGTAAGCCCGGTTGTTGCCGGCTACACAAGAGCCGCACAAGAAAACCGTGCGAAGTCAGGGGTTCCTGAGCAAGATACAACCTCTGCTGTGGCGATCTTAATTCATGGTGACGCTGCATTCCCTGGACAAGGGGTTGTGAGTGAAACATTCAACATGAGCCGTGTCCCTGGTTACCAAACAGGCGGTTCGATTCATATTATTGCTAACAATATGATCGGATTTACGACAGAAAGCTATGATTCACGTTCAACACGCTATGCTTCTGACTTGGCAAAAGGCTTTGAAGTACCAATTGTTCACGTGAATGCCGACGACCCGGAAGCTTGTATTGCCGCTGCTCTTATGGCAGTCGATTACCGCAGCCGCTTCGGCAAAGACTTTGTGATTGATTTGATCGGCTACCGCCGTTTTGGCCACAATGAAATGGACGAGCCGATGACGACAAACCCGATGATGTATCAAATGATCCATCAGCATCCGACAGTTCGTCAGCTCTATGCAGAGAAGCTTGTTAACCGCGGAGTAATTGCCAAGGAAGAAGCAGACAAACTGTATACTGAAAACGAACAGAAGCTGAAGGACTTGTATGAAATAGTTCCGAAAAAAGATGAAAATCCGGATATCGTTATGAATCCGCCGAAGTTCGTTGAAAAAGAACTTCCATCCAGCGAAACAGGAGTAGAGGCAGATGTCTTGAGCCGAATTAACAGCGAGCTGTTAAACTGGCCGAAGGATTTGCATGTATTTAAAAAGCTGGAACGTATTTTAAAACGCCGGGAAAATGTTTTTGAAAAAGACGGCCAGGTTGACTGGGGCCATGCCGAGGCGCTTGCTTTTGCATCGATCCTGAAAAGCGGCACGCCAATTCGCTTGACCGGCCAGGATGCCCAGCGCGGCACATTCGCTCACCGCAACCTTGTGCTGCATGATGTAGAAACCGGTCAGGAGTACATTCCGCTGAATCACTTAGAGGAAACCGATGCTTCTTTTGTAGTCATTAACAGCCCGTTAACAGAGCTAGCGGTTGTCGGCTATGAATATGGCTATAACGTATTCTCTCCGGAAACGCTTGTTCTTTGGGAAGCTCAGTTTGGTGACTTCGCCAATATGGCACAGCCGATGTTTGACCAATTTGTTTCCTCCGGACGGGCGAAGTGGGGACAAAAATCAGGTCTTGTCATGCTTCTGCCGCACGGTTATGAAGGCCAAGGACCTGAACACTCAAGCGGCCGCCTAGAGCGCTTTCTGCAAAACGCCGCAGAAAATAACTGGACAGTAGTGAACTTGTCTTCAACAGCTCAATACTTCCATGTGCTGCGCCGCCAAGCTGCTATCCTGCAAAAAGAAGAGGTGCGCCCGCTAGTCGTTATGACACCGAAGAGCCTGCTGCGTCATCCATTGGCTGCTTCCAATGCTTCTGAGTTTGCTGCCGGCGCGTTTAAACCGGTAGTGGAGGAACCGAGACTCGGAAAACAGCCGGAACAAGTGGAAAGAGTCGTTCTTTGCAGCGGTAAGGTATCTATTGACCTTGCAGAACAAATCAGTAAAGCAGAAGAAGAGCTGAACTGGCTGCATGTATTAAGAGTGGAAGAGTTATATCCATTCCCTAAAGAAGAAATTAAAGAATTTTTAGCGCGCTTCCCGCAGTTGAAAGAAGTGGTATGGCTGCAAGAAGAACCGCAAAATTTTGGCGCATGGACGTATGTAGATGCACGTCTTCGCGATGTGGCGCCGGAAGAGGCGACTGTTCGCTACATTGGACGCCGCCGTCGTTCCAGCCCTTCAGAAGGGGATGCGATTGTGCATAAGAAAGAACAAGCCCGTATTTTAAAAGCGGCGATCACAAGAGACTAATTGATTGATTAGATGAGAAGCTGAACGGGCTGATTGGCCAGCCCATTCAGCTTGAAGATAAAAGCATTTTTTCTATGATATTTATTTCATGATAAGACGAATGTACATTAGAGGAGGACACGAAAGTGGCTGAAATTAGAGTTCCAGAGTTGGCAGAATCGATTACAGAAGGTACCATTGCACAATGGTTGAAAAAACCGGGCGATGCAGTGGAGAAAGGCGAATACATTGTTGAGCTTGAAACAGATAAAGTAAACGTAGAAGTTATTTCTGAAGAAGCCGGCATTATCCAAGAGCTGAAAGCAGAAGAAGGCGATACAGTGGAAGTTGGCCAAGTTATCGCAATTGTAGGAGCTGGAAATGGCGCTGCTGCATCTGCACCAGCTCAAGAAGCTGCACCGGCTGCCGCTCCTCAGCAAGAAGAAGCAAAACAAGAAGTAGTGAAAGAAACACCGGCTCAAGAAGAAGAAACAAAACAACGTCCGATCGCTTCTCCTGCAGCCCGTAAGATGGCTCGTGAAAAAGGCATTGATTTAAACGAGGTGCCTACAGTAGACCCAATGGGCCGCGTGCGTAAACAGGATGTAGAATCTTATTCGGCGAACGGCGCGAAACCAGCTGCTCCGCAACAGCCAGCAGCTAAGCCTGCTCAAGCTGCTGCACCGAAGCAAGATGACAGCAAGCCGGTTGTACGCGAACGAATGACTCGCCGCCGCCAAACAATTGCTAATCGTCTGTTAGAAGTGAAACAGTCAACAGCTATGCTGACTACCTTCAATGAAATTGATATGACAGCGGTTATGGAACTGCGTAAACGCAAAAAAGATAAATTCTTTGAAGCTCACGATGTCCGCTTAGGCTTCATGTCTTTCTTTACAAAAGCGGTAGTCGCTGCGCTGAAAAAGTTCCCATATGTGAACGCAGAAATCGATGGAAACGAAATTGTATTGAAAAAGTTCTATGATATCGGTGTAGCCGTTTCGACAGAAGAAGGTCTTGTAGTACCAGTTGTACGTGATTGTGACCGCAAAAACTTCGCTGAAATCGAGGGAGATATTCTTGATCTTGCCTTAAAAGCGCGGGATAATAAACTGGCGCTAAGCGATCTGCAAGGCGGTACATTCACAATTACAAACGGCGGAGTATTCGGTTCTTTGCTTTCTACACCAATCCTTAACGGTACACAAGTAGGTATTCTTGGCATGCATACGATTCAAACGCGTCCAGTAGCGATCGATAAAGAACGCATGGAAAATCGTCCGATGATGTATGTAGCGCTTTCCTACGACCACCGCGTGATCGATGGAAAAGAAGCGGTTGGATTCTTGAAAATGGTTAAAGACTTGCTTGAAAATCCTGAAGATCTTCTTCTTGAAGCATAATAACTAAACCAGCCACTAGTGGCTGGTTTTCTTCTAGGTTTTGGCTGAAAGGGGTTCTAGATGCCTGTACTTTAGGATCATAGAGGAGCGGACTGGTTAATGAATAGGAATACTGCAAAGAGCTGATATGATCAAGATAAGCGGCGAAATGATGATGGAGGCGGCAGAAAAAGCCTGCACTAGGGGGCAGTAACAGAAGAACACGGGATCATCGGGGCAGGACGATTGGATTTCAGCCGTTGTTAACTCAATATAAATGAGCAGGAGTCAGGTATAGATATGTATGCTTACTTCCTAAGAATAATAGATAGGCTCTATCAGCGAACAGGTATGCAGCACAACAAGGTTTGTGAACTTTATGAACAAGCCGGCTGTTTTTCAACGTGAAGCTTTTGTGAGCCGATACAAAAAAGCATGCCGGCGCCCGGCATGCTTACTATTTTTCAGTTAGTTTTTTGTCACATTCAGACCGCGCTTTTGAACCTCGTTTTGAAGCATTTTAATCCAATCCGTGTCTTGACCTTTGTTCTTTGCGTCCCGATAGGCTGCTACTAACATTTCATTACTCATGATTTTCATGAAACTACCTCCTTGAAATAGATCAGTCTAATCCGTGGCGTGAAAAACAACAAAGGATTCTCTTTATTTCCTGTCATTATACATAATCTTTTCCTGTTTTGAAAGGGCAATACAGAAATTCATTCGAAAGTCAGTGGAGAAAAAGTGAAACTAGATCTTTGGATAGGACTGCTCGCTTAAGGATATTATAATTATATTATGTAAATAATAGAACGTAGAGGCGGATTAGCGTGCGGCGAAACAGCTTTTCAGTTTAATTTTAAATATGGTATGATAGGGTAGAAAAAAGATCAACAGATCTGCAGACATCAGTGCGGGATCGAAAGGAGAAGTTATGAATCATCTTCAGTGGACAGAAAAAGAAACAATTAAGAAAGTGAAATGCCTTCACACGAATGCAAAGAAATATATGGTAGAAAATAGATTAACTCCGGGAAAGTTGTATGATGTAAAAAATGAAACGGAAGAATTTTATTTTCTGGTAGATGACAAAGGGAAGGTATCCGGTTTTTATAAAGACTATTTTGAGATGGAAAAGTGAATGAAATGTAGACGAATTTATCACTCTTTTCTAACAAAGTGGAAGAACAGCTAGTATTCATAGGGCTTTTTTGTTAAGATAATGGGCAGAGAAGGAAGCTTTAGTCCTAAAGACGCCCTTCTCCATACATAAATATAAATTTTTTTTGTCCATTATAGGGGGAGTATAGGTGTTTGATGAAAGAGTTGCATTAAAAATCAGGTTGGAGCAGATGGCTAATTCTGAATTAAGGATTATACAGGAGTTTCAAAAAGAAAGAGAAGCCATCTTTCGCAGGTTAAAAGAATTAGACCGGATTGAAGCAGAAAAAGCTGAGGAGAAGGCTACCCTTTCTAAAGAGATTGTATCATTAACTAAAATTGGCGGTTTACCTCAGGAAAGAAAGCGCAGAGGACGTCGCAGCGAGAACCTTGAAGAGCTGCGCGAGTTAGCTGTGGCGATACTGAAGGAGCAAAATACGCCGATTCGGGGAATTGAGCTTCAACGGCAAATCGAAGGCAAGACCGGAAAGAAAATAGCTAATATGACAACGTTCATGGTCGGCCTTGAGCGTGAGAATCACCGGGTTCGCAAGCTGGGCAGGGGACTGTATATATATGAGTATGAAGACTGATTGCTAAAGCAGTCAGTCTTTTTATGTTTCAACCGTTTTACGGCGAATCGCTGAGCATGTATGATAAGGATAGCCGCCTAATTGACGTAGAGAGGGAGATTAATGTGTTTATCAATGAATGGCCTGCTCCAGTAGAGCAGAAGATAGCGGAAAGAAAAGAGCAGTTTTCTCATGCGGAAGATCAATGGCTGATCGGAAAAGGAGGATATGAGCCGGAGGATGAAGCGGTGTTGTTTGATGCGGTCCTGGCTCTTTCACTCGGGAAAAATGTTTTGCTGAAAGGACCGACCGGATCTGGGAAAACAAAGCTGGCAGAAACATTGTCGGCGGTTTTTTCGCAGCCGATGCATAGTATAAACTGTTCGGTCGATCTTGATGCAGAAGCGATGATCGGCTATAAAACGATCGCGGAACGGAAGCATGCTATTGAGTTCGTCCCGGGACCGGTTGTTAAAGCGATGACACACGGCCACTTGCTTTATATTGATGAAATCAATATGGCGAAGCCGGAAACATTGCCAATTTTGAATGGTGTATTGGATTACCGGCGGATGATCACCAATCCGTTCACGGGCGAGGTGGTTACCGCCAAGCCGTCTTTTGGGGTTATTGCCGCAATTAATGAAGGATATGTGGGAACTGTACCGTTAAATGAGGCGTTAAAAAACCGCTTCATCGTCATTGATGTTCCTTATATCGGCGGGGAAACGCTTATTCGTGTGTTAAAAACAGAAAGTCAGCTGGCGGATGAAAAGTTGATTGAGCGCTTTGCGGCTTTATCACAGGATTTAATTACGCAAGTGAAAAACGGGCAGATTTCTGAGGAGGCGGCATCGATCCGCGCGTTAATTGATACGTGCGATTTAGCGTTATTCATGCCTCCATTGCGGGCCATCCAGCGAGGGATTATTGATAAGCTAGAAGATGAACGGGAACAAGCAGCGGTGAAGAACATTGCTGAAACACTGTTTGAATGAGGAGATGTCATGAAGCGTTTTATTCAATTTAACGATGAAACTATCGACTCTTTTTTATTTATGCAATTAACAGATCTGGCTAAAACCTTAACGAAGAATCCGGAAGTGGAGATTGAATATAGCCCCTATTCGTATATAGACAAGCAAGCGAATAAGCTGTATGTCAGCCATTTCTGGAATCACCGGCCTGCAGCGGATAAGTGGAATGGTTACAAGTCGGATGTCTTTTTGCGTTCTCTTGGCAGCTGGCCTCATACTGATGAATCAGCTATTAAAGGCTTTGTGCAGGAAATTCAGCAATCCCCCGTAGCTTCATTTGCCAAGCAAGTTGTTGTGCTTGCCGAGGATATGCGCTTAGAGGAGATATGCAAGCAGGAACGGCCGGGCACAAAAAAAGCCTTTTCTGCTAGAAGAAGAATGTATTTGCAGCATTTTAAGGCTCAACTCAATGCCAATCTCGTGAAAAGCTTGTTTGCCGATGCTTTATTTAATTTTCATTATATGGCACTTAATGCTGAGTCTCCCTTGCAGCCGCCGGCTATGAGTGAGCCAATTCATGCAGCGATGCCCTTTATCCAAAAATCCTTGTTTGATTTTTATGATGCCCGTTCGACTGCCGATGTGGTGAAAATCAGCCGGTCTCTTGTGGAAGTCCTGGAGGAAGTATTGGAGCGGGATATGCTGAATCAGTATTTTCACTTGCCGGAGATGGATAGTCAAGAGGAGTCGGCAGGGGACACGTATAATGATTTAAGAAGAAAAGATCCGTTAGTTAATGATGATACCTTAGAGGAGGAGCAGACCGGCCAGGAAGAAGTAATAGAAGAGGAATTTCAGACATGGCACCGGGAAACCAGTGATCTTGGCAACAGCTTTCTGCAATTTGATTTAGAGCAAGGATCAAAGACGGACCTGGCAGGAGAAGGCGCCAGGGAAGGGGAGGCAGGGGATCAGGCGCTTGCCATGGTACAAGGGTCAGCCCGGCAAACACAGCGCAATGATTTTTCAGAGCTTCCAGCCGATAAAGAGCAGAAAGAGGCCAAAAGCAGCGGACAGCCTATATTCGGCAAGGAGAATCGCTTCGCTGTGCCAGTCTTTAAAAAAGCAGGAGCTCCTGACTTGGAAGCTGTCGGCAAGTATAAGACACAAAAAACGTCCATTGCTTCCCTGCAAAAAAAGTTGAAAAATATGATCGAAAAAACACTGGAACACAAAAAAATTCAGCCGCGCAGTGATCTTCACAGGGGAAGATTAAACAAAAAGCTTCTTCGTTTTTTTACAGAGGAACAGCCGAGGCTGTTTTATAAGAAGCAGGAGCCGTCTCCGGAAATTGATGCTGTCTTTACACTTCTTGTCGATTGTTCCGCTTCAATGGAAGATAAAATGGATCAAACGAAAATAGGGATTGTTTTGTTTCACGAAGCCTTGAAATCAGTAAAAGTTCCTCATGAAGTAATTGGTTTCTGGGAAGATACGAATGAAGCATCAGCCGATCGGCAGCCGAATTATTTTCATGTAGTGATTGATTATGCCTCTTCATTGAGACCTGCAAGCGGACCTGAAATTTTGCAGCTGACACCTGAGGAGGACAACAGGGATGGGTTTGCTATCAGGGTAGTAAAAGAAAGAATAGTAAAAAGAAGCGAAAAGCAAAAATTCCTGCTCATCTTTTCTGATGGTGAGCCGGCAGCTTATGGATATGACCGCAATGGTATTATCGATACACATGAAGCGGTGATTGAAGCCCGAAAGCTGGGGATAGAGGTCATTAATCTTTTTCTTGCAGATGGTGAGATCGCAGAATCAGAAAAAGAGACAGTACAAAACATATATGGAAAATACAGCATATTCGTAAATGATGTGAATGACTTGCCGCAAGTCATCTTTCCGTTGTTAAAGAAACTATTGTATAAAAGTGTTTGAAGAGGGAGTGGATGCCACTTCCCTCTTTTTTATTTACATTATACAAAGGTTATACAACTATTGTAAACAAAGAATAAAATCCTTGTTTTGTTTTTATTTTTTAATAAATAGATATTAGACAAAAATCGACAAAAAATGCTTTTGTATAATTTATCTTAAAATAATTTATGCAAAAGTATTTTTTGTTTGTGAAATCAATAGTATCTTGAGATAATTTTTCGTAGATTAGCAGTATCAATTGCCATAATTTTATTGATATTTTTTTCCGAAATAAGTACAATTAGATTCGGTATGAAAAGGAAAAAAGAAAAAAGCCGTCCACAAGACTGGCTTTTTTCATGTGAAGGGAGGACCGAACCTTCACTTGTTGAGAGGAGTTCTACATATTGGTTAAAAAAGAAGTTTTTTTCACTGGACTTATGCTCTTTGCCTTATTTTTTGGAGCTGGAAATTTAATTTTCCCACCTTTTTTAGGCATGGAGGCGGGCACTTCCTTTTGGCCAGCCATTATCGGATTCGTTATTTCCGGTGTCAGCTTGCCGATTCTGTCGGTAATTGCCATTTCATTGGCGGAAGGCGGCGTTGTATCGATTGGAAGTCGTGTGCATCCACTATTTGGCGTATTCTTCGCCTTAGTGACTTATTTAGCAGTAGGTCCTTTTTTCGGCATTCCGCGCGGAGCGAGCGTTGCCTTCGAAATGGGCGTGGCGCCTTTTTTGGCAGATCGTTCAAGCCACTCGTTCGTTTTCATTTTTATGGCGTTTTTTTTCATGGTCGTGTATCTGTTTAGTTTAAATCCTTCAAAAATTGTAGACCGGATCGGACAATGGCTGACGCCTGCTTTGCTTCTTGCCATTGCTGCGCTTTGTACCGGAGCTTTTTTGAAGTTTAACGCACCATTATCAGAACCTTCAGGAAAATATGAGGAGTCGCCTTTTATTGCCGGATTCATCGAAGGTTATTTAACAATGGATGCCATTGCTGCTCTGGCTTTTGGTATTGTTGTTATCACAGCTTTTACAAACAGCGGAATGAAGGATTGGCGGGACCGGGCCAAAGCCACCATTGCGGCCGGTGTGATTGCCGGGATCGGCTTAGCTGCTGTTTATATTTCTATCGCTTGGATTGGAGCTCGGATAGAAACAGACGAGCAGTTTAGCAACGGAGGCGAACTTCTTACAACCGCTTCACACATGTTGTTTGGAGAAGGCGGGCGTATCCTTCTTGGCACTATTGTCGCCTTGGCTTGTTTGACAACTTGTGTCGGCTTGACGACGGCAACTGCCCAATTCCTTTCCGGCAGATGGTCAGTTATTTCTTATCGTGCTTTTGTCGGAATATTAACATTCGTTAGCTTTCTGATTGCTAACATGGGGCTTGCACAAATTATCGAGGTTTCAGTACCTATTTTGATTATGATTTATCCTTTTGCGATCGTACTGGTCGTGCTGGCTTTTGTTCATCCTCATTTAAAGTATTCCACTCCTGTACATGTAGGGGCCATTTTAATGACGACGATTTTCAGCATAAATGATGGATTAACCGCATTCAATGTATCCGATACCTTCTTTCAGAAAGCGATCTCCTGGGTCCCGTTCTTTTCATCTGGGTTGGGCTGGGCGCTGCCGGCTCTTGCCGGGGGGCTGATCGGCTTTTTTGTCGGTAAGCTAAAGGACCCCGCGTAATTTGCATTCGAGGTTTGAATAAGGCATTTATTTTTATAAACAAACAGCTCCTCCGCAAGTTTGCGGGGGAGCTGTTTGTTATTTTAAGTTGAGCAATTTTTGTTTCAGTTCATTCTCCATGGAAGAGAGCTCTTGCTCTGCTTGCTGGCGTTTGGCGCGTCCTTCTTGCTGAATGCGCAGCGTTTCTTCCAGAGTTGAGATTAAGTTTGCTTGTGTTTTCTTTAAGGTATCAATATCAACGAGGCCGCGCTCATTTTCTTTGGCGGTCTCAATCGTATTAGTCTTTAACATTTCTGCATTTTTCAGCAGCAGATCGTTCGTTGTTTGAGATACTTGCTTTTGCGATTCCATCGCTTTGCGCTGCCTGACAAGGGTAAGCGCAATGGCTACTTGATTTTTCCATAAAGGAATAGCTGTTAAAATAGAAGACTGAATTTTTTCCGCAAGCGCCTGGTTCATATTTTGGATCATCCGGATTTGCGGAGCGCTTTGGATCGTAATCTGTCGGCTCAGCTTTAAGTCATGCAGTCTTTTTTCCAGACGGTCGGCGAATTGGATCATATCGTTTACATCCTGGAAATCCATTTGATCGCCGGATTGTTCCGCTTTCTTGCGCAGGGCTGGAATCGTTTCTCTTTCAAGCTCTTCCAGCTTCAATTCTCCCGCTGCGATAAAGATATTTAACGCTTGAAAATATTCTTTGTTCTTGTCGTACAGCTGCTCCAGCATTTGAATGTCTTCCAGCAGGATCTTCTTAGAATGGTCAAGCTTGACGCTGATTCGATCGATTTGTGTACCGACCTTCTGATATTTAGACATAATTTCTTGAATCGAGTTGGACACTTTATTAAACAGCCGGCCGAACATTGTCTTTTTCTCCGGGCTCAACTCGTCGGGGTTGACTTGCTGAAGCTTTTTCATTAAGTCGCTTAAAATGTCACCGATCGTTCCGATATCTTTCTGCTGCACATGGTCCAGCATAGAGTGGGAGAAGCCAGAAAGCTTCGCTTGAGCCGCTGTCCCGTAACTGATGACTGACTGATGGTTGGACGGATCAATTTGTTTGGCCAGCTGCTGGGCTTTGAGCCGGTGCTCTTCAGGAAGCACATCAATGAGTTTTTTGGGAGCTGGCTGCTCGTGAAGAGCGTGTTCAGCGGTTTCCGCCAGTACATTTTCGCCAAACGGCGAAGAAAGCAAATCATCAAGTCCGGCCATTTCCTCTTTTAATAAGGAGGGGCGTTGAGCCTTCTCATTTTCTGTTGTCATAATTTGTTTTGTCTCCCTTCTCTAAGGCCTCCGGCAGTCGGCGTCTGCTTAATGACTGCTTGGCCACATCAAGTTCAAATGTTAAGTGTTCAATGTCTTTCGCAAGCACCTTGTGTAAATCTTTTTCCAGCGTTCGCGTTAAATCGTTAAGTGTTTCTTTTGTTTCCAGCAAAGCCTGTCTGACGGATGAGTCTTTCAGTTTTTGTGAATTCAGCCAAGCGTATTTTTCTGCCAGCTCAACAACGGAATCAAGATGGGAATAGAAGAATGATTCGGCTTCATAAAAGCGTTTTGGTTCTTTCTTCACCACGGAGAAAATTCTGCGTACGAGACGGTTCAGCTCAATTAGCTGCTTTAAGGAACTGAGGCTGCGTACACGGACAAATACACTTTTCAGCCGGCCTAGTTTTTGCTTGGCTTCTTTCATATTCTCAAGAATGAAATTATATTCTTTCCTTGTCAGTCCATATTTCTTATATAAACGCGCATCGGCATATTTCCCTAACCCAAAATAAATACCGGCTCCGGCAATTACAGCTAATCCAGCGGCCGGAAAGGGAGAGAGCCCGAGCTGATTCATAAAGAGCAGCGAGCCAATAACCGCGGCCGGGATGGCGATCATTGCGCGCAGGATAAAAAGCATGGGATTTTTCATCGTACTCACTCCAGTTATAGTTTCCTAGTAATACGCACGATCTGCCAAAAAGTTTCATTGTGCGATAACTTTTTAGCAAAAACGCAATCATTTTATCTTTACCCTACTATTAGAAAAAAAGAGCAGAAAAGTCAACTGAAAAGCAAAAAATGAAACAAGCCTCTTATCCCTGTTTCGTTTGAGGGTGGAGAAATACGTCACTTGATCATGGAACCCATCACCGGGAAATGAGCGGCAGGCTCTATTTGTTTTCACTTCTTCCATCGTCTTGCGCATGGGGCAGATGCCAGATGGAAAGAAATAAACCACATCCGCCAGAAAAACAACAGGCCCCAGCCAGGAGCAAAATAAAAAAAGACTGTAGACAAACTTCAATTTTCATTGAGTTTGTCTACAGTCTGAAACGAAACAAGCCTGTTTTGTTTTTATTTTCCTTCGCTTACTTTTTTGGCAGGGTAAAGCTTTTGACTCAGCCATGTTTGGCCGATTAGGAAGAGTCCGCTCATTCCCCAATACAGCGGAAGCGCTGCAGGAGCGGAAATAGAAAATACAAGAATCATAATAGGTGACAGCAAGCCGATGATTTTCATTTGCTGCTGCTGCTCTTGCGGTACATTCATTAAGGAAACACGGAACTGAATCAAATACATAATGCCGGCAATGATTGCCATGGCAATGTCCGGCTGGCCAAGCTTAAACCATAGGAAGCCGGCGTGGCGAATATCATCAGACGTGCGGATGGCGTAAAAGAGTCCCATCCAGATCGGCATTTGCAAAAAGATCGGCAAACAGCCCATGGCAAATGGATTGATATTGTGCTGTTGGTAAAGAGCCATCATTTCCTGCTGGATTTTCCGCTGTTCTTCCGGGTTTTTAGCCGCTTTTAAGCGCTGTTGGATTTTATCCATTTCCGGTTTTACAACGGCCATTTTTTCTTTCATAATTTGCTGCTTCTTCATTGTGTTCAGCATCAACGGCATTAGAATCAAACGAACAGCAAGGGTAATGACAATAATAGCGAAGCCGTAGCTTCCAAGCATCTCGCCGAGAGAGTGAATTAACTCAACAAAAGGGCGGACGAGATAATCATGGAAGAAGTGTCCTTCCTCTTCAGCTGCCTGGCATCCGCTCAGGAGAAAGATCGAGCCGAGCAGAAAAGATAATAACAAAGATGATTTTTTCAATGAATAGTTCCCCCTATAGCCGCTTATCGGCCACAAAACTGTTTCTATATGAAAACTAAAATGAGTATACCTTAAATTGATTGTCAGTTCAAATGAATACATACACGAGCCATTCGGTTTCTTTAAATTTGCCAAAAGGGCAATTTATGTGAACTTTTAAATTTAAATAGTTGACTTAAAAAGCTGTGTTCTTTTATTCTTAAAGAAGAATACTCATCAAAGGGGAGAAAAAAATGACAAAGTGGGCTCAGTTGGCAGAACAAGTATTAGAAGGAAAACAATTAAGTGATGAACAAGCATTAGCGGTGCTAAACAGCCCGGATAATGAGCTTTTGGAGCTTTTACAGGCGGCTTATAAAGTAAGAAGTCACTATTACGGCAATAAAGTGAAGCTCAACATGATTATTAATACAAAATCGGGGCTGTGCCCGGAAAACTGCGGCTATTGTTCGCAATCCATCCGCTCAACGGCTCCGATAGAGAAATATAAAATGATGGATAAAGAATCCATTTTAGCGGGAGCCAAGCGGGCTTATGACTTGCAAGCAGGCACCTATTGCATCGTCGCCAGCGGCCGCGGGCCGAGCAATAAGGAAATTGACCGGGTAACAGAAGCAGTTAAGGAAATCAAAGAAAACTACCAATTGAAGGTGTGCGCTTGTCTTGGCCTGCTGAAACCGGAACAAGCAGCGAAACTTAAGGAAGCGGGAGTGGACCGCTATAATCATAACCTGAATACATCCGCAGGCCATCATGAACAAATTACGACCACTCATACATACGACGAGCGGGTGAACACGGTTCATACAGTAAAGGAATCAGGTATTTCTCCTTGTTCCGGAGTCATTATTGGAATGAGAGAGAAGAAAGAAGATGTTGTTTCTATGGCACGCAGCTTACACGCGCTCGATGCCGATTCTATTCCTGTGAACTTTTTGCACGCGATTGACGGCACGCCGCTTGAAGGCACAGACGAGCTGGACCCTCGCTATTGCTTAAAGGTGCTTTGCTTATTCCGTTTTATAAATCCGACGAAAGAAATCCGGATATCCGGCGGACGGGAAGTGAACCTGGGTTCACTTCAGCCGTTAGGCCTGTATCCGGCCAACTCTATCTTTGTCGGCGATTATTTAACAACCGCCGGACAAGAAACAACTGCTGACCACCGAATGATTGAAGAAATGGGCTTTGAAGTAGAATTTGCTCCAGAACAAAAGGAGCAGCCAGTTATGTAAACAGGCCGCAGCCTGCTTGCAAGAATCAAGACTTTGAGCAAACACCCGCTGATCAGCGGGTGTTTTTTCTGCTGGCATAGTAGGATGGTTTCGTTTAATGGTATTCTATAAATAGCACTTAATGATCGGAGGGAAGAGGAAAGTTTGATGAAGAATAGTTATTTATTTGTGGCTCAGATCAGTTTTTTGTGGCTGATTTATCAATTTGGCTTAGTTATCTCGGAGTTTTTCCACTTGCCGGTGCCGGGCAATGTAGTTGGAATGATCATTTTATTTCTTTTGCTTTCTCTGAATATTGTGAAAGTCGGCTGGGTCGAAAAAGGCGCGCAATTTTTAAATAAGCACTTAGCTTTCTTCTTCGTGCCTATTGCTGTCGGGTTGATGACGTATACTTCGCTTTTGAAAGAAAGCGGCCTGGCTCTTGCTGTTATGCTATTGGGCAGTTCAATTATTGGGATGGCTTTGACAGGGGGAGTGGCCCAGCTTTTATCCTCTCGACATAGTCAAAAAGAAAAAGGAGAGGACGCTAGTGAACACCATCACTCTATTTAGCATCATTTTAACCGTTGGAGCGTATGGGCTTGCGCGCCTTTTAGCTGTCCGTTTTCCGTCGCCGCTCACAACTCCGGTTTTTTTGAGCACAGTGATGATCATCCTTGTTTTAGCGGGCAGCGGCATTACGTATCAGGACTATACCCCGGCAAAGGAAATAATGACGTATCTGCTTGGCCCTGCTACAGTAGCGCTGGCCGTTCCTTTGTATCATAACCGGGATGTTTTGTTGAAGAAAGCCGCACCGGCTTTTTGGGGATTAACAGCTGGAACGCTGGCAACGGTCGTATCCGCGGTGTGGATGACAAAGATGTTTCATTTAACGGAAGCGACCGCTGCTTCAGCCGCCGTCAAGTCAGTGACAACACCAGTAGCTATCGAGGTAGCCCGCATGATCGGGGGAGATCCGGCGCTGGCCGCTATTTTCGTTATGATCGCCGGAATGTTTGGAGCGATGTTTGGCCCTTGGTTGTTAACGGTGATGAACGTGACGGACCCCTTTGCCCGCGGCTTGTCGATCGGAACGACCGCGCATGGCATCGGAACGGCTCAAATTGTTCAGGAAGGAAGCCTGCAAGGTGCCGTATCCGGTGCTGCCATGGGAGCGGCGGCGATCTTTACTTCCCTGGTTTTGCCGTGGCTGTTTCCGTTATTATAGGTAATGAAAAGACGCCTCTTCACATCAAGCGGCGTCTTTTCAACTAGCTGTTATCCAATTAAAATGCGTTCTTTTGGGAAATGATAACCGTCTTTAATTTCTTTTCCGCGGATAATAAAGAGCAGAGAGAACAACCCGATCCGGCCGATAAACATTAACGTAATAAGCAAGCATTTCGCTGCGGAGCTTAACTCACCCGTAATGCCAAGTGACGACCCGGTCGTTCCAAAGGCAGAAGAAACCTCAAAGATAATTTTTACAATGGGCAGCTCTGGCTCTAAAGATGAAAGAAAGATAATGGAGCCGCCCCAGATAAAGAAGCCTGTTGTAATGACCACGAAGGCGCGCTGCACATCAACCGGATGAACCTCTCTATTGAAGATTTTAATCGTGTTTTTGCCTCGCGCATAGAAGTAAACGCTCAAAATCGCAATGGCGAACGTAGTTGTCCGAAGTCCTCCGCCCACACTGCTTGGTGAAGCGCCGATGAACATTAGCGTAGAAATAAGCAGGAGTGTAGCCATTGAAAATTCATTTAAGTCCATCGAAGTCAATCCGGCGCTGCGGGCAGCAATAGACTGAAAGGCGGAATAGAAGAAGGATTCATGCCAAGCCTTGCCGATGAAAAAGTGATTTCGTTCGATCAAATAAATCAAAATGGTACCGAGCACAGCCAAAATCGCATATACCGTTGTCGTCAGCTTCGTGAATAAGGAGAAATGAAATTTCAGCGGTCCCCTATACGTTAAAAAGTCTTTGATTTCCACTAATACTGGAAAGCCAATGGCTCCAAGCACGATCAATACCATATTAATAAATTGGACAAAATAATCATTAGCAAAAACGATCAACGAATTTCCAGTAATATCAAAACCGCCATTCGTTGTTGCGCTGATGGAGGCGAAGACTCCATGCAGGAAGGCCTCAGACACTGTAGGGTAATATTGCAGAAAATAGATGCTCAAAATAAGGGCGCCTACAGCTTCAATGCTGAGGATTAACAAAAATATTTCAATCATCAGCTTTACGAGCCCGGACAGGTCGGTGCGGTTTTGGTCCGCCATAATTAATTGGCGTTCCCGCATGCCGATGCGCTTGCCAAATAAAATCCAGATAATAGAGCTTAGCGTCATGATGCCGACGCCGCCGACTTGCAAAATGAACAAAATAAAAAAATAGCCGACGGTGCTGAAGGTATCAACAACGGACACAGGGGATAATCCAGTAACACTAAGAGCGCTGACGGCAACAAACGCTGCATCTATTAAAGAAATATCTACCCCGGGCTTATGAGCGACAGGCAGCAGCAGCAAGCCGGTAGAAAACAGTGCGCCGGTTAAATAAAGCATGACGATTAATTGAAAAGTGGATAACTTTAACGCTTTTATTTTTCCAGGATCTTTCATTACATCTACCTCTCAACTTTCCCGGCAAATAGTCTGCCTGGTTTTTGCATCGTACACACATAGTTTCTATTATATTAGAAAAGACCGCTAATTTAAAATCCTTTCCTGAAAAGAAAAGCGGCTTTGAAGATGTTCACAACAAATTACGGGCTGGTTCTGTTTTTTTCGACAAAAAATGAAACTAATCAAAAAGGGAAATCGTATAAATAGATAGCTTGAGAAAAGGAGGAAAAAGATGAGGAAGGCTTGGAAGAGAGTAAAGTTTGTTTTTACGTTCAGGCGGTCTGTTCCTTTCTTGAAAGATTTCTTTTTAAGCAAGGAAGTAGCCGGTTTCAGCAAGGTTTTATCCATCGGGTTAATCATCGGTTATTTGTGGTTGCCGTTTGATTTGATTCCCGATTTTTTGGCCGTCTTCGGTTTAATAGATGACATTGCCATTTTTGCCTTGGTTCTTCAGCAAATCGTGAAAATGGCGCCGGATTCCATTAAGGAAAAACATAAAATGGAATGAAAGTGGCAGCTTGGGCTGCCGTTTCAGGCTGTAGACAAACTCAACGAAAATTGAAGTTTGTCCGCAGCCTTTTTATTTTGCTCATGAATGGGGGCTGTTGCTTTCCGCTCCAGGACGCTTCGCTTTCCGCGGGGCGGGCGGCAAGCCTCCTCGGCGCCCAAGCGCCTGCGGGGTCTCGCCTGTCCCGCTTCAAACCCTTCCAAGTTCCTTTTGTAACCAAACTAAAACCTGCAGCCTGAGGCCGCAGGTTTTTTGTTAAGAAACGGGGGAGAAGACGGTTTGCAGATTTTGCGCCGCTTTTCTTAAAGTTTCTTCTGGCTGAACGAGGGCGATCCGCACATAACCTTCCCCGGACGGCCCAAAAGCCGACCCGGGAACCATGACGACGCCGGCTTCTCTCATGCAATGAAAGGCAAACTCTTTTGAAGTCCAGCCGGCCGGTATCTCTGCCCATATAAACATGCCGCCTGAAGGACGATCCACCTGCCAGCCAATTGCATGAAGCTCATTGACCAAGGCGTCCCGCCGCTGCTGGAAAACCGCCCGGACATGGCTGCTTATTTCTTCAGCCTGGTCAAAGGCGGCAATTGCCGCCGCTTGAATTGGGGCAAATACACCGTAATCTAAGTTAGACTTCAGCCGTGTAACAGCGCCAATGATGTCTTTGTTGCCAGCGATGTAAGCAATGCGGGCGCCGGCAAGGCTAAAGCTTTTGGAGAGAGAGTTAATTTCAATGCCGACCTCTTTGGCACCAGGTACAGCCAAAAAGCTTAGCGGCTTCGCATTGTCAAAGTAAAATTCCGAATAAGCTGCATCATGAAGAATGGCAATTTGATGTTGTTTGGCAAAAGCAATGACCTCGTTAAAAAATTGTCTATCGGCCTGGCCAGCCACCGGGTTGCCGGGGTAATTTAAAATCATCAGCTTTGCCTTTTCAGCAACGGCTTCTGGAATGGCTGAAAGATCAGGCAGGAAGCGGTTTTCTTTTAAAAGCGGCATATAAAACGGCTCGGCTCCTGCTACTGAGAGCCCAGTTTCATAAGCTGTGTACCCCGGATCGGTGACGAGCACAATGTCTCCTGGATCCGCAAATACGAGGGGCAAATGGACGAGCCCTTCCTGAGAGCCCATGGCATGAACCAATTCCGTTTGCGGATCTAATGAGACTCCGTATACACGGTCATAGTAGCGGGCCGCCGCTTCGTAGAATGCTTTTGTCCCTGATAAAGTATAGCCGTATTGCGTGGGGTCTGCCGCCCGCGCAGAAAGTTCACGGCGAATGACATCAGCTGGAGGAAGGTCTGGACTGCCCAGACTGAGGTCGATAAGTGTTTGGCTTTCAGCCTCCAAGCGCAGCTTAAATGCTTTTAATTCACTGAAAATGGATGAACCAAATTTTTCCATTCGCTTTGAATAACAAAATTCCAAGATGAACGCCCCCTGTAGTGTAAATCAATGATTACTAAATTATTGTAGCATACAGAATTCTTGTTTGATTTTAAATTTTTCAATAAGAAGCATAGCACAGGAAAACAGACTTAAATTGTTATTCTTCTTTTCGTCTTCATGGGACAAAAATTGGGCTTGCTTGCCAGTTTCCTTTCTTTAGAAAGCGGGAATAGTCTTGTGACGAAATGAGGGAGGAAGGCCATGGACAAAAAGATAAGAAAAAAGCGGCTGGTGCTTTTAGTCATTCTTGCTATTTATGTAGCCACCATGCTGCTCCATGTATATAAGCCGCTTCCGGAACATATTTCCTATGAAAGTCCGGTTTATCAGGTGGAAGCGGATCAAGTTAATTTTTACTATAATCTAACGGGAAAAAAAGAGAAGGAAAAGCAGTTCACTGAGCAAATATTGAAGCGGACGCTGGAAATTATTAATGAAGCAGAAGATTTTATCGTAATGGATGTTTTCCTGTTTAATTCTTACCACAATAAAAATGAGGAATTTCCCCACATTACTGAAAAAGTAACAGAGGCTCTGATTCAGAAAAAACGGGAACACCCGCATATGAATATTATTCTTATCTCTGATGAAGTCAATACGTCCTATCAATCACATGCGACGCCTGAGTTTGAAAAAATGAAGAAAAACGGCATTCCGGTGGTGTTGACCAACATGAAGCCGTTGCGCGATTCTACCCCGTTATACAGCGGAGGTTGGCGGATGTTGTTTCAGTGGTTTGGCGACAAAGGAAACGGCTGGCTGCCAAACGGCCTTGCCGAAACCGCGCCTGATATGACTGTGCGTTCTTATTTAAAGCTGTTTAATATTAAGGCGAATCACCGCAAGACCATTGCTACTGAGAAGACGACTCTTATCAGTTCAGGAAACCTGCATGATGCCAGTGCTTATTTCACAAACACCGCTTATGAGGTGAAAGGGGCGTTAATCAATGATGTGCTTCTCTCGGAAAAAGCGGCTGCCGATACGCGACAAAAAGTCGCTTTTCCGTCAGCAGTACGGGAGCAAACAGGAAAAGGAAAGATGCACGTTCAGCTATTAACGGAAGGGAAAATTGCCAAAGCTGTGAACGAAGAAATAACAAAGGCAAAAAAGGGGGAAGAAATTTGGCTCGCCATGTTTTATCTTGCTGACCGCGATATGATCGATGCATTGACAAAAGCCGCAAACAGGGGAGTGGAGGTAAAGCTGATTCTGGATACGAATAAAAACTCATTTGGCAAGAAAAAAACCGGTTTGCCAAACATTCCGATGAGCGATGAGCTAAAGGAAGATTCGAAAGGCAAGATCGATATTCGCTGGTTCGCGCCAGAGCCTGAACAATTTCATACGAAAATGATTTATATCAAGAAAAAAGATAAAGGCACCATTATTAGCGGTTCAGCCAATTATACATCGAGGAATTTAAACAACTTTAATTTGGAAACGGATGTGAAAATAACGGGACCGCGTTCAGCTGCAGCGATCGAAGAAACAGAGAAATATTTTCAGCGGATTTGGAAAAATGAAGGGGCGGAATATACGACGGACTTTGACAAGCATTACAAAAAAACAGCCCCTATTCAGAGGGGGGTGTATACGCTGCAAAAATTGCTGCACTTTACTACGTACTGATGGAAGAAAGCATGCCGATGCATGCTTTTTTTATTTACAAAAATTGTTAAAATATTTTTTGCGAAAACAACCATTCTAAAAGGGAAAGTAAAAAAGGAGGGTTATGATGACGGTCATTAGTGATTTAAAACAAACAATGTCGGGGTTAAAAAGTGCACAAGCAAGCTTAGAGGGGTTTGCATTGGCAACTGATAACCAGCAGGCAAAGCAGTTATTTCAAGAGGCAGCCCAACAAACACAGGCAGTGATTGATGCTATTCAGCCTCGGATCACAGAAGTAGAAAATGAAGAGCCTCAATATAAAAACAGTTAATTAAATTCATTATATGCAAAATTCAAAAATAAAATAAAGCAAGCGGGGTGAATGTGTGGAAAAGCAAAGGACGTGGGTCTTCGAAAACAAACCGGTAATTATTTCAACAGGGGTTGTCGGTGGACCATTCGAAAGCAATGGAAGGCTGGCTGATGACTTTGATGTGTTGCATGCAGATCTGTGGCTGGGAGAAGAAACCTATGAAAAGGCGCACAGAAAGCTGATGGAAGAGGCGACCATGCGGGCGATTGAAAAAGCAAGATTAAAAAAGCAGGATATTGAATTTTTTTTCGCCGGCGATTTAATTAATCAGATTACACCGACAAGCTTTACCGCCCGCACCCTTGCTGTGCCTTATCTCGGGTTATTTGGTGCTTGTTCTACGTCCATGGAAGGGCTGGCGCTTAGTTCCCTCTTAATTAACAGCAGGATGGCGAATTACGTGCTAACCGGTGCATCAAGCCATAATGCTGCCGTTGAAAAGCAATTCCGCTATCCAACGGAATATGGGGGCCAAAAACCGCCAACCGCCCAATGGACAGTAACAGGTGCCGGCGCTGCTGTTGTGGCGCAGGCAGGTGAAGGGCCCCGGGTGTTATCTGCTACCATCGGAAGAGTGATCGATATGGGATTAACCGATCCCTTCAACATGGGCGGAGCGATGGCTCCAGCTGCTGTGGACACAATTATCGATCATTTAACATCCTTAAATATTGATCCTTCTTACTATGATTTCATTGTGACCGGTGACTTGGGTTCTATCGGCCGGAATATTGCTTTGGAGCTGCTGCAAAAAAGAGGCGTGAATATAAGCGACAGCCAGCTGCAAGATTGCGGGCTGATGATTTATAAAGACAGCCAGCCGGTTTTTTCCGGAGCGAGCGGTGCAGGCTGTTCAGCTGTTGTCGGATACGGTCATTTGCTTAAGCGCCTGAAAAAAGGAGAATTAAAACGAATCCTTTTGGTAGCAACGGGAGCTTTGCTATCGCCGCTATCTTTCCAGCAGCAGGAATCGATTCCGTGCATTGCTCATGCAGTAGCCCTTGAATCTAACGCGTAAAAGGAGAAGGTTTATGACAGTAGCATCGAGCGTCAAAACATGTACGGCCGGATTGAAGCAGGCAGAGGCTGTTTTTTCCAAGCTTGCTTTGCTATCAAGCGACCCGAAAGCACAGCAGGTTTTCCATGAAAGCATGCGGACGGTGCAGGAAATTATCGAGCGGATGAATAAACGTATTTTTGAAATAGAGAACGAAGAGCCGCAATACAGAGGGTTTTAGTCAGGGGGCGATTAAGTGGCTCAGTGGCTGGAAGTTGCAATCCGGTCTATATCTTTTTTAACGATTTTATTTATCATTACAAAGATTATCGGCAAACGGCAAATTGCTCAGCTCTCCTTCTTTGAGTATATTGCCGGCATTACAATCGGGAGCATTGTGGCTGAAGCTTCTCTTGCAAGAGAGCGTTCGATTATGGATGCGCTGATTGCCATTGGCGTATGGGGCATTATTCCGATGCTTGCTGATTATATTGCCATGAAAAGCAAAACAGCCCGGAGCGTTATCGAAGGGCACAGCACGGTCTTTATTAAAGACGGCAAGGTGCTGGAAGAAAACTTGAAGAAGGAAAAATATACGATAGATGAGCTGCTGTCTTTGCTGCGCAAGAAAGATATTTTTTCTTTAAGTGATGTAGAATACGCCGTTTTAGAGCAGGATGGAAACTTAAATGCTCTGTTGAAAAAAGATAAACGGCCGCTCACACGAAGTGATTTGCAAATGCCATCGGTGAATGAAAAAGAACCTTATACTGTTATCATGGATGGGCATTTGTTAGTCGATTCGCTGGCAAAAAGCGGAAAAACGAAAGAGTGGCTGGATCAAGAATTGGAAGCAGCGGGTGTAACGATCGAAAATGTATTTATCGGTCAGATTAACTCCTACGGCGAACTATACATTGATTTATTTGATGATCGGTTGCAGGCGCCTGCTCCGCAGGAAAGACCGTTGCTGCTGGCGAATTTAAAAAAGCTGGCTGCCGACATGGAAATCTTTGCTTTAGCAACAGATTGCGAAAAAACCAAGAAAATGTACGAGAAAAATGCAGCGGATATTCAAAGGGTCATTCAGCAAGCAACCCCGTATTTATCGAATTAAAGACCGTTTTTCAACCGTCTTTAATTCGATTTTTTTCATATTTCATTATGTGCAAAATTCAAAAAATGAAAATATATTGGTTCCTAAGCCGCAATTTTGCTAAAATAAAAACAAAGCAATGACGCAAGCAAACAACGAGCAAAGGAGTGACAAGCTTGCCAAGAGGTGAAGGGAAATTTCTCATTAAGCAGCGGGCTTTTTTAAAGCTTTTTATGATTCGGTTTGTGGAAGAAAATAAGCTTTACGGCATGCAAGCGATGGATGAACTGAAAATGACATTTAAACAGTTTGGCTACGAGCCGAATCACTCGGAAATTTACAGGTCGCTTCATGAGCTTATTGACGATGGGATTTTAAAAAGACAAAAAAAATTGCAAGAAGGGGCGAAATACAAAGAAGTAGTGATTTATCAATTTGCCGACTATGAAAAGGCAAAGCTTTATAAAAAACAAGTAAAGACAGACCTTGATCGAAGTATAGGGCTGCTGAGGAAGGCATTAGAAGATGTCTACTAATGATGAAGATCAATAGAGAGAGAAAAGAGGGGTAACCATGGGGTTATTTGATGGCCTAATCGGGAATGCGACAGAAGCAGATATTGAAAAAGTAGAAAAGACGCTCGAAAAAATTATTTGTGACGGCGAACGCATTGAAAAAGCTTTTGAAATTTTAAGGGATTTAATTGTCTTCAGCAACCGGCGCTTAATTGTTATTGATAAGCAAGGGATGACAGGGAAAAGAATCGAATACCATTCTATCCCATACCGCAGTATTACACATTTTAGTGTGCAGACAGCCGGCACGTTTGATTTAGAGGCGGAATTGCTCATTTGGATCGCTGGAACAGAAAATCCAATCGCTAAGCAGTTCCGAAAAGATGACAGCATTTTTGACGTGCAGCGAACATTAGCCACTTACGTTTTATAAGAAACCATTGGTCAGCCGTTTAAAGAGAAAATGAGGGAAGGAGCTTTCTAAAGAAAGCTCCTTCATCTATTTATTCGGTTCGTTTATCTTTCATATAAGAAACAGTCACTGCAGACGGTCAAAAATGACAAGGAGGCAATATCTATTAATGAGACGTTCTCCTTGTCAGACAGCCATTCATTAGCACCAGAAGGAAGCGCCAATAATGATCAAAAGAATGAACAACACGACAATCAATGCAAACGTGCTGCCATATCCGCCGTAACCGTATCCGCCGTATCCGCAGCATCCGCCATATCCGCCAAAGAAGCCCATCTGTTTTTCACCTCCTGATTAATAAGAACAATACATATTATGAAACAAACGAAAAGAAGGAATGGATAAATGCACTAGTAAAGAAAAATAATTGATCTATTTCCGACCTTTTAAGCGGTAGCAGTCAATCATCAATCTTTTGTTATCTTTTTTAAAGGAAGCGTGGTGTTTTTCACCTATAAAGAGCCAGGCGCCTGCCCGGCATATGACTGTTTTTTCACTTAAAATCCAAAAGGTCTCATCGGACCACAAGGCCTAGGCGGCATTCCGCACATGAGATGCTGCTGACAGCATTCATTGATAACGCACTCTGTATGAGGGAAATAGTGCTGGTGATGAATCATATGTTTGTTGACTGTAGTGGTATGGGAAGGGTGGATATGCGGAACAACAGTATTAAATACATTTGTTTTAACAAATTGCTGTGTGGGCGAAACTAACGGCGGGTCAAACTGCGCAGGCAATACTTGAGGAGGACAAAGATGAGGAGGACGAGCTCCGTAGCCGCCCCAATGTTTGTTAAACATGTTACGACCTCCTTCGTTATAGGATACGAGTCACTACCAGTGTATGAAAAAAGGCAGGCGATGGATGGGGGAATGCCTATTCGCCGCAAGTAAGAGGGAGAGCCAAATGGCTCTCCCTGTGCATTAAGATATCAGTATTTATGATGTTTTTTATGCTTCTTTTTATGGTGTTTGTAAGGCATCGGCGGTTGAGTGATCCATACAGATTGCTGCTGGGTAACCTGAGGGTAATCCATGTAATGATGATAATGATGGTGATGGTGGTGGCAATGCTCCATTCCCATGAACGGATAGCCCATCATATGCGTATAATCAGGGTAAACCATAGGAGCCATGCCCTGGCAATGATGCATAAAATCTCTCATATCAGGAGCGATATACTGATCTTCCCACATGGTAGAATCTGGTGCCACAGGTTCATCTGGTCTAGCAGCTAGATCGTCCCATTGGTTTTGATCCTGCCATTCGGTTTGGTTTTGCCACATATTTTGATCTTGATTCATATTTGCCACCTACTCTTTAATTTTTGAGAGAAAATCTCTCGACAATGGCATGTTATGTTTGATTGCTGGAAAGGAAGCTTGTTTTTCACTGATTAGGCAGGTGCCCGGTAAGCTTTACTTGGAGGGGAAGCGGTATTGACTGCATTTTAGATCTTAAAAAAGGGGCAGAGAATTTATGTTAATCCTTCTTGAAAGGTCGGTCCTCTGCTCAGATGCCCTCCCGCACGCAAAAAAGGGCATTCTTCTCAAATTTCAAAAAAGTCTTGTTTTTTGGTTTTGTTTGTGGATATAATTAACAATGTATCTTTAATATGTTAATCAGCCGCGCGTTTATGGACTGGTCAGCTTTCACATTAACTTCGAAGAGGCAGAAGCATACAATGCTTTTTTTGAAGGGAGGTGAGACCAGATGACGATAAATTTACTATTTGTCATTGTCACCATCAAACGACGCCAGAAAAGTGTGGAAGATTATTTTCATAACGAGCGCGTTGAGAAGATGTATGAAGAGATGAAGATGAAACAGCAAGAAAACCTGACGAACTTGTTTTAAAAAAATTGTAAACTGAAAGGAGAATGTTTTATGATTTTCTTATTACCAGCCCAAGTTAAATTGTTGAATTCACTGTTTGTTTTGAAGGATTCTGCCTAGTAAAGCTGACCAGAACTAAAGTAACGCCGTAATGGTTCACATGCCCCCGCTCTGTAATATGCTGCGGGGGTTTTTGCTTTCACTGGCACGTGATGTATTATATCTGAATAGGAATGATTGTTTATGACATCTGTAACAAATAAAGCCGAGGTGCGCGAGGCGACGATATACAGCATGCTCTTTGCCATCAGTGCCGGCCACTTTATTAATGATTCCATCCAGTCTGTCGTTCCCGCCATGTTTCCGATTATTAAGAACTCCCTGCACTTGTCTTATTCGCAGATGGGGTGGATTGCCTTTGTGCTAAATATGACCTCTTCCGTGATGCAGCCGGTATTTGGGGCTGCATCTGACCGCAGGCCGCAGCCGTATTTGCTGCCAGCAGGAATGCTTTTGTCCATGGTTGGCGTGATTGCCTTTGGTTTATCTCCTAATTTTTATTTTGTTCTTCTTGCCGTTTTATTTATTGGTTTAGGATCGGCTGTTTTTCATCCGGAAGGCTCAAGGGTGGCCTTTATGGCTGCTGGCAGCAGACGAGGGCTGGCCCAGTCCATTTATCAAATGGGCGGGAACGGCGGACAATCGCTCGCTCCGGTGTTTACTGCATTTATTTTTGTGCCTCTTGGACAAAAAGGGGCGCTGTTATTTGCAGCCATCACCGCTGCCGGTGCCATAATGCTCATGAAGGTATCTGCCTGGTACAAGGAAAGGCTGGTGATCCACGGCGCAAAAAAGAAGCAGCAGACATCTTCGGCCACAACGAAGCTGCCCGCCCGAATAAAAGGGGCGATGGTTTTATTAATCTTTTTCGTGTTCGCCAGATCCTGGTATGTGGCTGCTATTACTAATTTTTACCAATTTTATTTGATTCAAGATTATGGGCTGTCGGTTCCGCACTCACAGCTGTATCTATTTGCCTATTTAGCGGCTGGTGTAGCAGGAACCTTTCTTGGCGGCCCGCTCGCTGACCGTTTCGGCCGGAAGAATTTGCTCATTTTCTCCATGCTTGGAGCGGCTCCGCTGACTCTTCTTCTTCCATACGTACCGGTAACCGCTGTTTTGCCGATTCTTTTGTGTATTGGTTTTATCCTGTTGTCCAGCTTTAGCGTGGCGGTCGTATATGCCCAGGAGCTGCTGTCCAATCGGATTGGCATGGCTTCTGGCTTAATTGTAGGACTCGCCTTTGGGATGGGAGCTATCGGTGCAGTTGTGTTCGGATTTCTCGCAGATGGTTTCGGCGTAAAATTTATTATGGTCGCAGCCAGCGTTCTTCCGCTGCTTGGCATAAGCGCTCTATGGCTTCCAGGAGATAAAAAAATAAAAGCGTGGCAGGCCCGATGATTATTTAGTCATTGGATCTAGAAGTTCATTGAAGATCCCGCTGTGTGAGCGGGATTTTTCATTTTAACTTTAGGTATAGATAGCGAACGCCTTAGGGTTTTTAAAACGAGAAAGGAACAAGAGCATCTTGCTTTATCAAGTTTTTCCTCGTTTACATCAACAAAGGAAGCAGCCGCTGTTTTTCATTGGCTGGATGAAGAGGTTATTATTGCCGCTAATAAGAGCCTTTTTCAAAGTCCATAATATCATTGTGTTTAAAAAGCCAGCACCTGCTCGCCAGCCCAGGAGGTAGCAAATTTGCTTATTACACTATTCATATTAGGCCTAGTTATGCTGGCTGTTATTTATTTTGTTTCTTTAAACAGGAAGGGGCAAACTGATAACAGAACAGATGACTTGGTCATGGAAAATGTGCCGCATCTAACAAAGGAGGACTTTACAATGGCTAAGAAAACAACAGAAGAAGTAACTGAACAAGTGGTAGAAAGAGTAGCGGAAAGAAAATTCGAGGAAGAGATTGGTGAAGAGTTAGCGCCTCTAAGAAGTCAGTTGGATTCTATGGCAAGCACATTAAATCAGCTTCAAAGCTCCCAGCAGCAACTCGGCTCGATTGATCCATCATCAACGGTGTCCAATCAACAGGCCGCTCAATTGCTTCAGCAGATGCAGCAATTTAGAAGACAAGCTCAAAGTCAGCAGCAGGAGACTTTCGAGCAGCTCCAGCAAACCGTTCAACAGGCCGCACAAATGTTAGGAAGTGTGGGGCAAACCCTCCAGTCATTTAGCATTCTTAACCAAATGACTCAACAAATCGATCAGTCTCAGCAGCAGCTAAAACAATTAAGTTCCCAGCAAGTTCCACACAATCGACAAAACACTTCTTTTACTGAACACTGATTTTTCAGGAAGAACAGAACAGCTTGATAAAAAGGGGCCCATCCAAAAATGACTTTTTGGATGGGCCCTCCTTTTTTCTGCTGTATCGATCCTATAGACTAAGATGCAGCAATTTGATTAAACAAAATTCCTTAAAGCAGCCATCACAACAATTCCGAAAATCACAGTAGCCAACAGGCTTTTAGTCCACAAAGCGACGAATAACGTGGGGATCAATGCCGCCAGCACCTGCCAGTTTATCGCCGGCAGGGTCGCGGCTCCGCTGTTATCAATCACACTTCCGGCAATCAAAGCTGTTAAAATACAAATAGGAATAAATGAGAGCCATTTCATTACGACATCCGGCAATTGTAAATTCCGGACAATTAAGAAAGGAGCGACCCGGGGAATCCAGGTCACAACTGCGCAGCCTGCCAAAATAAGAAGGGTGGTTATATTTATACTCATTTCGATGTCACCACCCCGATAGTCGCCACGATCACAGTTGACAAGATAACGGCGAGATCAACAGAAACAAAAGCAGAGAATAGATACATCGCTGCGACCATTAAAAAAATAAGCATTAAATAATGCTTTAATTTAGACGCTTTAATGCTTTCTATCTGCAAGACTAGCAAGGCAATAAACATCGCTGTTAGAGCAAAGTCCAGTCCGAATTTTTCAGGATCGGCGACCCATCTTCCAAGAAGCGCCCCGACGACGCACGAAGCAATCCACGTAGTATAAGCAGTTAAATTCAATCCGTTCATCCATCGGTCATTCACTGGTCGGCCATTAAAGATTCTGCCCGCCGCCACCCCGAAGGATTCATCTGTCACCAGCGTGCCGATACCGGCATTTTTCCATAGTGAATAATTGGAAAAGTGCGGAGCCAGCGTAGCACTTAATAAAAAATGCCGCAAGTTGACAATAAAAGTAGTAAAAATGATGGCAGAGGCCGGACTGCCGGCTGCGATCATGCCGCAAATGATAAACTGTGCGGCCCCCGCATACACGAATACGGCCATAAAAGCAATTTCCATGACGGACAATCCGGAAGCCACTCCGATCATGCCAGCTGCAAACCCGATACTTATGTATCCTAGAAGAGTGGGGATGCAATCCTTGACTCCTTGATGAAAGGTTAGAGAACTTTCTTCTGCTGCTTCCATTTCATTCACTCCCATCTTTATGTTTATGATATTATACATTTGTATATTATAATGATCAATATTTCTTTTTCAGGAGGACGATCATGGATTCCCTACAACAGTTAATTGGAAAGAATTTATTTGATATCCGCAAAAAGCGAGGACTGAGCCTGGACAAGGCCGCTGAACTGACCGGTGTCAGCAAAGGAATGCTGGCACAAATTGAAAAAGGAAAAACAAATCCCACAGTGACCACTCTGTGGAAGATTGCTAACGGGCTGAACGTGTCATTTTCTGCCTTTATGAAGGAGGAGGAGACACAAATTACCCAAGTAAAAAAAGAGCAGCTGCAGGCTCTTGTTGATGATCAAGGAAATTATTTAGTTTATCCGCTTTTTCCTTACCATCCGCAGAAAAAGTTTGAAATTTATTCGGTGGACATTCAGCCGGGAGGAAGCCACTTTTCAGACGTTCATACGAAAAACAGCGAGGAATTTGTTTTAGTAAGTGACGGGGAGCTGACGATTGAAATCCAACATCAAGAGTTTACTTTAAAAAAGGGAGAAGCACTCAGCTTCCAAGCTCACCAAACACACATCTATAAAAACGCATCCACGCAAAAAACCTCCTTTTTTGTTATTATTTATTACCAAGAATAAAAAAAGGGGCTTTGGCCAATGGGAAAACCTGCAAATTTTTGCGGCCTGCTCCGAAATGCCGTGGAAACATGGAAATAAGGATAAGAAGGAAAATAAAAGAGACCTAAAAAAAATCGCCGTTGCCGGCGATTTTTTTTAGGCTGACGGCAGCAAGTACAAGACGGAGAAAAAGTGAGTCACACTTCCGCCAAGAACGAACAAATGCCAAATCATATGATGGTATTTAAATCCTCTCCATACGTAGAAAACAGCGCCGAGCGTGTATAAAACCCCTCCCGTCACTAGCAGGGCCAGACTGCCGCTTGGCAGGTTTTGAACGAGCGGTTCCCATGCAAATACAATCAGCCAACCCATCAGTACGTAAAGAAGCGTGGACGTATGTAAAAACTTTTTAACAAAGAAGCATTTAAATACTGTTCCAAATAAAGCCAGTCCCCAGATGATACCGAATAATGTCCAGCCGAGTGTTCCTTTAACAGCCAAAAATAGAAACGGGGTATAGGTACCAGCGATAAAAAAATAGATCGAAGAGTGATCAAAAATTTCAAACAGGTTTTTGGCTTTGCCTTTTGGCAAGCTGTGAACCAGCGTGGAAGACAGATAGAGCACCAGCATGGTCGCTCCAAAAATGGTAAAGCTGACAACATGCCAAGCCGTTCCGTATAAAGAAGAGTAGACAATCAACAGCACGAGTGCCGCTATGCTCAGCAATGCCCCGATGCCGTGTGTAATAGAATTGGCAATTTCTTCTCCTTTAGAGAACATATGTGTATTTGCCATTGAAGCCTCCTCCTTTAAGCAATGTTCCTTCAGTGTATCATATAAGCTCTCATTTATCATTTTCTAGGCATTATGACGAAAGATTGAGCAGACAAGCAGATCTATAGGTAGAAAAGCGAAGAGCGGAAGGGAGAGCGGCCGATAAAAATAGTCTATTAGATGGACATTGGCACATGTATTGCATTGTTTTTATAAAGGAGATAGGTCAATGTGAGTATTAAACATGGAAGGGAGCAGGGAGGAGAATAGTTGTATAGGTAAAATTTCACAATCGAGAGAATAGGAGAGAGGCTTCTGAAATAATTGGATTTTTATGCGAAAATGAATAATTTATTCTTTGTAGAATAACAAATGCTGGAATTAGAGTAATCGTTGCTGATTGTGCGAAAGACAGGGGATTGCTCCTACTCATTTCATGCAGATCAAGTATTCTTTATCCATTTTTGAAAGAAAAAGACAGAAGAAAGGGCTGGAACTATGACGATAGCAAAAAAACTGACGGGGACGATGCTGGTCATTTTGCTTCTTTTATTGGTCGCCACTATGGCTATTGCTTATATGAACACGACATCTTCCATTGAGAAAACGATTGGCGCTCAAGGGATTCAGTCGGCTGAAACCGCTGCCGCTTTTATTGATTTAGATAAGTATGAGCAATTTTTGCAGCAGCCTTCGGAAAGCAAGGAGTACTGGGATATCCGCCGGCAGTTAAATCAGATAAGAGAACATCTCGGAGCGATGTATTTATATACCTTTACAGTGCAGGAGAACAAACCGAAAATGCTGATTGACGGCATGGCAAAGGGAGATCAATATTCCACCGAAATAGGAGAAGAGCTTTCCATGCCTATGGAAGATATTGAGCCGGTGCTTCAAGGAGGAAGCAGTTATACAGATGTGATTGCTGATGAACAGTATGGCAAATACGTTTCTGTCATGGTTCCGCTCAAAAACGAGCATGGCGAAATCGTTAGTCTTATTGGCCTCGATATTTCCGCTCAGCAGATTGATAAGATTGGAGAAGAAACTTTAAAGAAAAGCCTCCCCTTAATCATTGCTATTTTTCTCATGATGATCTTGCTTGCCTGCATCATTGTCTACCTGCTCATTAAACGTACGCTTGAACCATTGGCTGGCATGAACGAAGGGGTGGATGAGCTGGCAGCCGGCCGCATCGGGCAATCCCTTCAAAGAATAGAAACGATTCATGCAAGCCGAAAGGATGAGATCAGGCAGTTCACTGCTAACTTTCGTTCGGCTGTTTCCCAACTGGTCGCCATGATTTCTTCTATTCGCTCTTCCTCAGATTCATTAACTAACGCAGCAGAACAGCTGACCAATGATAATCGTTCAGCCCAGGAGTCAAGTGAAGCCATTATGGAAAATATTCAAGAGATTTCAAAGGGGAGCGAGCGTCAGATGCAAAGCAACGAGGAAGCTGTCCGGGCCATGGAGGAGATGGCCGCAGGAATTCAGAAAATTGCTGAGTCGGCCTCCTCCATTGCAGAAGCAAGCAGCGGGGTCACAGAGCTGACAGAGGCAAGTTATCTGCAAACGAGTGACGCTGTTTCGGAAATTGAAGAGGCCGTGCAATCAATTGTTGCGACAAATAAAGAAGTCGTTGAGCTCGGCATAATGTTTAAGGAAGTAGAAAAAATTGTAGGAGTCATTACATCAATTACAGATCAGACAAACCTTCTTGCTCTGAATGCGGCGATCGAGGCAGCCAGGGCAGGAGAGGCAGGAAAAGGCTTTGCTGTCGTGGCTGATGAAGTAAGAAAGCTGGCGGAAGAATCAAAATCATCGGCTGGACAAATCACTGAGATGCTGAACAATTTTGAAGCTGTGACGGCGAGAGTCATTGAAAATACAGAGGTAAGTACAAAAAAAGCGGAAACCAGCACAGAAGCCGTCTTAAAGATCGAGCAGTCATTGCAGAAAATGAAGGATTCCATTCAAGAGGTCAATAAAGATGTTCATGAAGTATCGGCAGTGACCGAAGAAATGTCAGCAGGAACAGAGGAAGTGCTTGCTTCGATGGAACATGTAGCTCAAATTTCGAAAAACAATGTAAAACAAACACAGCAAGCCGTGTTTGCGGCAGAAGAACAAAGGGAATTAATGAGGAGGATGAACGAATCAGCCCATCAGTTAATGGGACTATCCGAACAGCTGGAGTCGGCTGTTCATCGATTCCGCTTATAAGTGAGGAAGGAGGAGGTGATGACGAATGGATATCAAACATGAAGAGGGACGATTTTTCGTTGAGGACAGCGGAAACATGCTGGCTGAGCTGTCCTATGTGCCGGCAAGCAACGGACAGCTGGAAATCAATCATACCTATGTTGATGAACAGCTTCGCGGACAAGGAGTAGGAGAGCAGCTTATTGAAGAAGCAGTGAGCTATGCTCGTCAACAAAATAAAAAGATCGTTCCTACATGCTCGTATGCAAAGTCTAAGCTTGAAGAAGACAGCCAATATAAAGACATTTTAGCGAAACAATAAAAGGCCCTGTTAGGGCCTTTTATTGTTTCGGGAAATCCTCCATCGCTTCGTCCAATCGGTCTATGTGTCCGTCAATGGTTCCTTCAGTATACGTATCGCTTGCCTGCTCATGTGTGACGGCAAAACCTTTCTCGGTTTCATCAGCACTTTTATAATCATTGAACGCAAAGGTTCTGCCAGCAGGTCCCTTTTCCTTTTTCATAAAGAGGCTCCTTTCACTCAGGTGTCTGCTTAGTGTATGGGGGAGCGTAAGGAATTATTCAGTAAACAGCAGAAGGATTTCAGTGGTGATCGTCCACATACCGTCCATAATCAGGAACCGCCACCTCATCAAAATGAGCAACTAAATGAGCAAGACCGTCACTTAACTCTTGCCCTGCTGTTTCTGTTCCATGGCCTGTTGCAGCGATTGCCGGCTGCAATTCGGCCAGCCGGCCGACAGAAGCTTTTGCTGCTTCCCAATCGGTTGTTAAATAGCGCGGCGGACCCTGAAATTCTTTTTTTTGCGTAAGCACGTTGTAGAGTGCGTCTTGTTTGACTGTGACAAATGCATCGCCCGCGAGCAGAACGCGGTCTGCCGCTCGAAACAGGGAAATATGTCCTGGCGAATGCCCAGGTGTGTGGATCGATCGCCACCCTGGCATCGGCGGAATCAGGCCGTCTGCCGGCAATGCTTTTACTTTTCCTCCAAGGTCGATCGCCTTTGTTGGAAACATGGGCGACATTTTGGCGACTAAGCCTCCTTCAACAGATGCATCAGGTTTTGGGTAATCTTTTTTGCCTGTTAGATAAGGAAGCTCCATCTCATGGGCATATACGGGCACATCCCAGCGGTGAACCAGCTCTTCAAGGGCGCCTACATGATCGAAATGTCCGTGTGTTAAGACGATGGCTTTCGGTTTTGCTCCTTCACCAAACAATTGCTCTGTTTGCTTCAGAATGTCATCAGCAGAGCGGGGCATGCCTGCGTCGACAAGCACCCAGCCCTGCTGATCGCCAACAAAGAAGAGATTAACAATTTGCACCGTGAACATATGAATATCCGGTTTGATGGAAACTACTCTGCCGCTGTTGACAGAAGTGGCAGGAATAAATTGATTTTCCAAATCTTTTCCTCCTCGTTATGTGTCCAGTCTTACTATATCCATAATGAACGAATGAAAACCGCTGATGGAAACATACTGCTTGTCTTTCCTTCATATGATGTCATAGATGAATAACAGGGAGGGACAAATATGCAATTTTACTATGGTCCGCAAATGCCGCTGCGGATTTTAGATGAAGCAGAGTTTTGGAAGCATCAGGAAGAAGAACATACAGTTGTGATTCGGGAGCTTTTGCCTAACCTAGAAAAAAATTATGTAGAGGCCCTAAAAGAGTGGGAAGCTGCTTTAGCAACGACGCACCAAACGATTGTTCAATTTATTGAAGCACTCTCCCGGTCGGGAAACTACATTCCGTCCGTTCTCTATCAAGAGGTATTAAAGCTAACGGAATTTTGTTTGAAACAAAGTATGGCATTCATTGCCCTCTGCCGGCAAATTAAAAAACACAGCAAAAGCGTTCAGGACAATCCTGTGGCTATCTCGGTAGTAAATCATATTATTCGGGAGTCTGAATACTTTATTGGCATTGCCAGAGCTTTGCTGTCAGCGTGAAGCAGTCAAATAAAAACAAAGCCGATTGGCTGCGAATTCCGCTCCGCAGCCAATCGGCTTTAATAAAATTCCTTATAGACCTTTCCGTGTTTCAAAACATCATAAATGGCTTTTCCGTCACTTGGATTTTCTGCTCCATAGTTAATAGGGATCATAGAGAAGAAAATGAGATACACGGAAAAATAAACGAACTGATAAAAGAATAGGTGTTTTGGTAAATAACCGATATGAATCAACCCGTTAACAATGATGATAGATAACGTATTAAATAGAAGGCCGCCCGCATAAATCAGGGCATGCTTCCAGCGCCTTTCCTTTTTTAGCTCGCCGTAGTAGCAAGCTGCATCCACAAAGTAAAATTTCCGTACTTCTATCCCCTTAAAAGAAAACAGCACGGCGCCTCTTCCGACCGTTAGTTTCGCTGAACCTCCAAACAGCCAGGCGAAAAACGCATGACCGCCCGTATGGATAATTAAAGTTAACGGAAGCGTGATAAAAAAAGCCCAGACGAACGTCACCATGTCGTTAAATGTAAACATAAGCACGCTCCTTTTTTAAAGCTCTTGCTGTTCTCTAGTGGTTTACCTCAAAGAGATGTCTGTAAACGTCCAATTTTAAGGAGACTGGATTTTTAGATTAAGCCGTGGTTGATTCGCTGAATGAGAGGGGAAGGTTACAGGAGGAATCAAAGCAGGGATCTCAAAATAAAATCAGCCGGAAACAGACTCCGGCTGATTTTATTTGTCTTTAAGACACTTGATACATTTCTTTAACCTGCTTTTGCAAGTCGGCATTTTCTAAGTATTCATCATAAGTCATTTGCTTGTCGATCAAGCCGTTTGGCGTAATGTCGATGATCCGGTTAGCAATGGTCTGGATAAACTGATGATCGTGAGAAGCAAAGATCATGGATCCTTTGAAATTCGTTAAACCATTATTCAAAGCAGTAATAGACTCAAGATCCAAATGGTTTGTCGGTTCATCGAGCAAGAGGACGTTTGCCCCGGAAAGCATCATTTTTGAAAGCATGCAGCGGACTTTTTCTCCTCCTGATAAGACACTTGCTTTTTTCAATGCTTCCTCGCCTGAGAAAAGCATCCGTCCTAAGAATCCGCGCAAAAAGCTTTCACTTTCGTCTTCAGGGGAGAATTGGCGCAGCCATTCGACAAGCGTTAAATCGGAGCCTTCAAAATACTGGCTGTTATCTTTCGGGAAGTAAGACTGGCTTGTCGTGACTCCCCATTTGAATGTGCCGCTGTCGGGCTCCATCTCACCGGCTAAAATCTTAAATAAAGTTGTTTTTGCCAGCTCATTTGTACCGACAAGAGCGATTTTGTCATCTTTATTCATAATAAAGCTAATATTATCGAGCACCTTCACGCCATCAATTGTTTTCGTTAATCCTTCCACACGCAGCAAGTCATTGCCGATTTCGCGCTCCGGTTTAAAATGAACATATGGATATTTGCGGGAAGAAGGCTGGATATCATCAAGTGTGATTTTTTCAAGCGATTTCTTCCGGGAGGTTGCTTGCTTTGATTTAGAAGCATTGGCGCTAAAGCGGGCGATAAACGCTTGAAGTTCTTTAATTTTCTCTTCTTTTTTCTTGTTGGCATCTTGCGCCATCTTTGCCGCCAGCTGGCTGGATTCATACCAGAAATCATAGTTTCCGACATAAATTTGAATTTTTCCAAAATCCAAGTCTGCAATATGAGTACATACTTTGTTTAAAAAGTGACGGTCATGGGAAACGACTATTACTGTGTTTTCAAAGTTAATCAGAAACTCTTCCAGCCATTGAATCGCCTGAATGTCCAAATGGTTGGTCGGCTCGTCAAGCAGAAGGACATCTGGCTTGCCGAAAAGAGCCTGCGCCAAAAGCACTTTGACTTTCTCTGAACCAGTCAGCTCAGCCATTTTTTTTGTATGAAGGTCCTCAGGCACACCAAGTCCCTTTAATAGGATCGCCGCTTCTGATTCGGCCTCCCAGCCGTTTAATTCGGCGAATTCTCCTTCAAGCTCAGCTGCCTTCATGCCGTCTTCATCTGTAAAGTCCGCTTTCATGTAGATGGCGTCTTTCTCCTGCATCACTTCGTATAAGCGAGCATGGCCCATGATGACAGTCTTTAGCACTTCTTCTTCCTCATATTCAAAGTGATTCTGCTTTAATACAGCCATACGTGCGCCGGGTGTCATGGAAACATGACCGGTTTGGGACTCAAGATCCCCTGATAAGATTTTCAGGAAAGTGGACTTGCCGGCTCCGTTGGCACCGATTAACCCGTAACAATTCCCGGGGGTGAATTTAATGTTAATATCTTCAAATAGCTTTTTATCGCCGAAGCGCAAGCTGACATCCTGTACAGTAATCAATAGTATTCGTCCTCCATTTATTCATAATCGTATCGATTATACCATCTTATAGCAGGAAAAGGGAGAGCTGTCCTGCCGGTAAAGAAAAGTGTGCAAAAAAAGAACCGCAGCCGCTTAGTCTGTCCGGTTCTTAGGAAGGAGAAATGATCGGGCAATTTCTCAAATGTTTAATATGGGTCAGTTCCACTTGGTGGGGAGGGGAAAGGCGCATAATATCACAATATCCCGCTTCATCGATCCGGATAATTCGATACTTCTTCTCCTCATATAAAATGATATCCTGTTCTTTCACACGGATAACCTCTCTTTGTGGCTAATTATACTAACAGGGACTTGCTAAGCAGCCGGGAGGATCAAAGAAAAGCTGCAGCTTTATCTATAAGTAAACTCCTCGCCAAATTCGCTGCCAAGCAAGGAGGCTTGAAAACGAAAAGATGAGTGATTTCCAACGCCGTGGCAATGCTTGCATACTTTGCTGATAAGAAGCCCTCTGATTAGAGGAACTCTGCCTAATCCGTTGCATTCTGTACAAATTCGTCTGTGAGTCATCAAATTCATCCTTTCAAAGCTGGTGAATAAACATACTTTTCTGTAGTATACCCATCCATTCGACTGTATAATCAGAAAATTCGCCGTGAATTTTGTTTGTCTATGTCCGAGACAGAGAGAGAAAGCAAGAAAGACACCCTCCTGGTTAGGAAGGTGCCTGACTATTACAACTCCAGCACTTGAGGAGTTTTCTCGCCGTCATTCATGTAGCGGATTGTGCTCGGGGTAATTTGAAGAACGATATATTCAGGGTCTTCCGGACCGTTAAACCATTTAGCGATTTCTTCATTCCATAATCGTTCTTTCGTTTCACGCGAATCGTCGATTTGAGCAGTTCCCTCAATTTCCAGGAACGAATCGCCCATCCCTTCGCCGGAATAGCCAATTAAAATGTGAACGTTTGAATTTTTCTCAATTTCCTCGACTTTATAAGTATCTTTTCCGGTTGGGGTATACAGAGTCAGATCATCGTTGAAAAAGGTCATGTAGCGGGTATGCGGTTTGTTGTTCTTTACCGTCGCCAGTGTGCCGACTTTATGTTCTTTTAGAATATGAAGAATGTCCGTTTTCAATTTTTCCATGTTTCCAGCTCCTTTTTTGCGAATGCTTTCTTCTTTTACTATTCCTTCCTCCAAAGAAAATAAACATATTCGTCCCTTGTTCATATACTGAAAAGGATTCTTCAAAATAGGGTTTGACTTTAGGAAATTTTCTGATAAGATTATCTATATTCATAAAATCCTATCTGTTAAGTAGGTGTTTAAAGTTGATTAAATATGAACAGTGGAATGAGAACAGTCTGCCTGTGTTTCCAGCGGAGAGTAAAACAAAAGGAGCATTAGAGACTCTTCAATGGGCTTATAATGAATATGGCGAAAAGCTCACCTATGCTTGCAGTTTTGGTATTGAGGGCATTGTATTGATTGATTTAATCTCTAAGGTACAGAAAGACGCTGAGATTGTTTTTCTAGATACCGGTTATCATTTTAAAGAAACATATGAGTTGATTGAGGAAGTCAAAAAAAATTATCCTTCTCTTCGCATTCAGCTTCAGCAGCCTGAGTGTACCATCGAAGAACAAGCTGCCCGATATGGTGAAGATTTATGGAAAACCGACCCTAACCAATGCTGCAACATTAGAAAGATTGTACCGCTAGCTAACGCGCTTGCTCCAGCAGCCGCTTGGATTTCAGGTCTCAGAAGGGAACAGTCTGAAACGAGACAGCATACGAATTTTTTAAATCAGGATCACAAGTTTAAAAAGGTTAAGGTGTGTCCTTTAATTCATTGGACATGGAAGGATGTATGGCGTTATGTGACGAAACACGGGCTGGTTTATAACCGCCTTCATGACCAAGGCTATCCGAGCATCGGCTGTGAAACCTGTACAAAGCCGGCCTATTCTTTGGAGGATATGCGTGCCGGCCGCTGGTCTGGCACCGGAAAAACAGAATGCGGCCTGCATACAAGCTAATTTTTTTTATTTTAAATCATAGTATTTTTATAAAGTTAATTGATTTAGGGGGTAAAGACAATGACACAAAGTATACCGCATGGCGGAACATTGATTCACTTGTTTCATCCGGATTTAGATATTTCTCATCTTCATAAAGAAATTGAATTAGATCAAACAGCTTTAAGTGACTTAGAACTAATTGGCACCGGAGCTTACAGCCCGTTAATCGGATTTTTGACGAAAGAAGATTATGACTCCGTTGTTTCCTGCTTGCGGCTGGCGGATGGGACCGTTTGGAGCCTGCCGATCACCCTGCCGGTTACAGAAGAAAAAGCGGCGTCATTGAATGAAGAAGAAACCGTGCTCCTTGTTCACAACGGGCTGCCTTATGGCGTGATGACGATAAAGGAAATCTACCGGCCTGATCAGCATCATGAAGCCCAACAAGTCTATAGGACAA
The DNA here is from genome assembly GCF_002189605.1 of Pseudobacillus badius. NCBI lineage: Bacteria > Bacillati > Bacillota > Bacilli > Caryophanales > Bacillaceae > Pseudobacillus > Pseudobacillus badius. The sequence continues at coordinate 234,562 of NZ_MWMM01000004.1, read as the reverse complement.
CAGATCTTGCTCATCCGGGCGTGAAAAAACTGCTGGAGCGGGGCTCTGTTTATATTGGAGGACCCGTTACGCTTATTCGCCGGATTGAGCGGAAGCAATTTAGCGAGTTTTATTTTGATCCGGCTGAAACGAGAGCTATTTTTAAAGAAAAAGGCTGGGAGCGCATCGTTGGTTTCCAGACAAGAAATCCGGTGCACCGCGCCCATGAATATATTCAAAAAACAGCACTTGAAATAGTTGACGGCCTTTTATTAAATCCGCTTGTTGGCGAAACCAAAGCGGATGACATTCCGGCTGATGTGCGAATGGAAAGCTATCAGGTGCTGTTAAAGGATTACTATCCAAAAGATCGGGTGAAACTCGCTGTGTTTCCTGCTGCTATGCGTTATGCAGGACCGCGGGAAGCCGTTTTTCATGCGATTGTGCGCAAGAATTATGGCTGCACTCACTTTATTGTCGGCCGTGACCATGCCGGAGTAGGCAATTACTATGGCACCTATGATGCGCAACAGATTTTCAGCCAGTTTTCTGCCGATGAAATCGGCATCACCCTGCTCTTTTTCGAACACAGCTTTTATTGCCAAAAATGCGAAAGCATGGCTTCCGCCAAGACGTGTCCTCATGACAAGGAGCATCATGTCATTTTGTCCGGCACAAAAGTGAGAGAAATGCTTCGCGCTGGCGAGGTGCCGCCATCTACATTCAGCCGAAAAGAAGTGATTGAAGTATTAATCCGCGGTTTACGGGAGAAAGAAACGGTTTCATGAGGAGGGATTCAGATGAGTACAAATATTGTATGGCACGAGCAGGCATTAACCAAACACGATCAGCGAACAGGAAATAAGCATCATAGTGCGGTGTTTTGGTTGACCGGCCTGTCCGGGTCAGGGAAATCAACAGTTGCCAATGCGGCGGCGAAAAAGCTGCACGAGCTTGGAGCAAACACCTATGTGCTGGATGGCGATAATATCCGGCACGGTTTGAATAAAGATTTAGGCTTCTCCGAGGCGGACCGGAAAGAAAACATCCGCCGGATCGGTGAAGTAGCCAAATTATTCGTTGACAGCGGCCAAATTGTCTTTACCGCCTTTATTTCTCCTTTTCAAGAGGATCGAAAGGCCGTTCGCCAGCTGCTTGAGGCGGATGAATTTGTTGAAGTATTCATCAACTGCCCGCTCAATGAATGTGAAGCCCGTGATCCTAAAGGGCTTTATCAAAAGGCTCGCAGCGGCCAGATTCCAGAGTTCACGGGAATCTCTTCTCCCTACGAAGCACCGGATGCGCCGGAGCTTGTTCTGGAGACCAGCCGCTATTCAGTGGATGAATGTGCCGATCAATTAATTGAATTTATGAAAAAGAAGAGCTGGATTTAACGAGAAAATGATAGAAAGCGGCGGGCCTTTTCCCCGCAGCATTTGAAAATATGGAGCGGAGGTGGCCATTATGGAAAAGGTGCAGCTAGTCGGAGCGGGTCCTGGTGACCCGGACTTAATTACAGTGAAAGGCTTAAGGGCTATTCAAGAGGCAGAGGTGATCTTGTACGATCGGTTAATCAGCCCTGAACTTTTAGATGATGCGAAACCCGGGGCTGAATTGATCTTTTGCGGCAAGCTTCCCGACCATCATCATCTGCAGCAGGAAACGATTAATTACTTGCTGGTGAAGCATGCCAAGGCAGGGAAAAGGGTTGTAAGGCTTAAAGGCGGCGATCCATTCGTTTTCGGCCGCGGCGGCGAAGAAGCTGCCTTTCTTGCGGAACATGGCGTGCCTTTTGAGATTATCCCGGGCATTACCTCTGGAATCGCTGCTCCTGCCTATGCGGGGATTCCGGTTACTCACAGAGATCATAGCGCCTCCTTTGCCATTGTGACCGGTCATCGGCGCGAAGGAGAGAAAGAGGATCAGAAATGGGCGGCCCTTGCCAACGGCATTGACACGTTAGCCATTTATATGGGAGTCAAAAACCTTCCTTATATACAGCAGCGATTAATTGAAAATGGCAAATCCCCGCAGACGCCGGCTGCCTTGGTTCATTGGGGGACAACGAAAGCCCAAAGAACAGTGACAGGCACGCTGGCGACCATTGCGGATATTGCCCAAGAAGAAGGCGTGACGAATCCAAGCATGATTGTTATTGGCGAAGTCGTCCGGCTTCGGGAGAAGTTGCGCTGGTTTAACGAGTGGGAAGCAGAGGCTGTGCTGGCAGTGGGGGCCGGGCAATGAAAGCTGTTCTTTACATTTGCCATGGCAGCCGGGTGAAGCAAGGGAGAGAGGAGGCGCTCGCTTTCATTGAACGGACAAAACCGTTTATTGGCATCCCTATTCAAGAGGCCTGCTTTTTGGAATTGGCGGAACCGACCATTGAACAGGGAATTGCCCGCTGTGTAGCGAAAGGCGCCACAGAAGTGATTGTTCTGCCGTTCTTGCTGCTGGCTGCCGGCCATGCGAAAAAAGATATTCCTATAGAGCTGGAGAAAGCGAAATTCCGTTTTCCTTCCATCATCTTTTACTATGCTCAGCCGCTTGGTGTACATGAAGCTATTGTCGATATTTTAGTGGAGCGAATGAAGGAAACTGGGCAGCGCATCTTACCGGATGCGTCTGTATTGCTCGTTGGCCGGGGGAGCAGCGACCCGCAGACGCTGGCTGATTTTGCAGCCATTAGGGATCTGTTCTGTTATAAAACCAAGTTAATAGATGTGAATATAGGATATTTAGCGGCAGCGGCTCCGTCATTCAAAGAGGAACTGACGCGCCTCTGCGAACAGAAGCCGTCTCAGTTATGGGTGGTTCCTTATTTATTATTTACCGGAATTTTGTCTAACACATTAAAAAGAGAGCTGGAAGGGCTAGGTTCAGGAGATTCAGTGATTTTAACGAAGTGCCTGGGGTATCATCCGGCCATCCGGCAAATTATAAAGGACCGCATAGAAGAGGCAAATCCGGCAAGGGGGTATTTCGATGTTTCCCATTATGGTGCATTTAGCGGATGAGAAAGTTGTGATGGTTGGCGGCGGGGAAGTGGCTTTGCACAAGATAGAAAACCTGCGACGGTTCGGCCTTCATGTCCACGTTGTGAGTCCGGTGATTCATCCGGGGATAGAAAAGCTCGCTGATGAAGGGGTGGTTACAGTTATCCAAAAGCCTGTTGAAGAAAAAGACTACGAGGATGCTTTCTTAGTGATGGCCGTGACTGATTCAAAAAAGGTTAATGATGAAGTCGCCAAACAAGCCAAGGCAGCCGGCAAGCTCGTTGTTCATGCTGCCCAGCCGGACCTCGGCAACAGCATCATCCCTGCTTCCTTGCAGCGCGGCCGGCTCGTCCTAAGTGTTTCCACAGGAGGAGCCAGCCCGACATTGGCTAAGCAGATCAGAAACGAGCTCGCAGAAGTCTATGATGAATCGTATGAAGACTACATTGATTTTTTATATGAAGTTAGACAAATTGTGAGGAAAGTAGAACCAGATCGTACTGTACGCCGTCATTTATTAAAAATAGCGGCTGATCCTATCTTTTATAAAGATATAGAGCGGCGGGAAGCATTTTTGCGTGAAATCCGCCCATTTGCTCAAGCCATACAGCCTTAATTAGGAGGGGAAAAAAGTGGAACGTTTTGTCATATTGGCGCTAGTTGGACTCGCCGCCCAGCTTGTAGATGGTGCGCTCGGAATGGGGTATGGGCTTACATCTACGACCCTTTTGCTGACGGCAGGCATTGCGCCCGCGATAGCCTCTGCCTCGGTTCATATGGCAGAAGTGGTCACGACCGCTGCCTCAGGGATGTCGCACATGCGCTTTGGGAATGTTGATAAACAGATGGCAAAGCGTCTAATTATCCCCGGATCAGTCGGTGCATTTTCAGGAGCGACCTTCTTGAGCCACTTAACTGGCGACTACGTGCGATTATACGTGTCAATCTTTTTATTGGCATTAGGATTGTATATTCTGGCGCGTTTTTTATTTTTGCAGGATGCCCGCAGGCAAGAACATAAAAAGCTGACGAATAAATTTTATCTTCCGCTCGGTTTTGTCGCAGGCTTCTTTGATGCGAGCGGCGGAGGCGGTTGGGGACCGATTGCCACTCCTGCTTTGCTTTCGCAAAAAGGGGTGGAGCCAAGAAAAGTAATCGGGACGGTCAGTGTCAGTGAATTTGCTGTCGCCGCTTCAGCAACATTGGGGTTTATGCTGTCCCTCGGTCTCGGCCATATTAACTGGCTCTGGGCAGGAGCGATTATGCTCGGGGGAGTGATTGCTGCTCCGATTGCTGCCTGGATTGTCAAAAGCCTTCCGACACGCATGCTGGCTGTGATTGTAAGCGGCATGTTAGTTTTTACAAACGTCCGCGCCATATTCGGGTATACGACGATTCCCCCGACTATTCAGTATGTCATGTATACGGCTATTGTTTTAGTATGGATCTATATTGTTTTTCATGTAGCCCAAAAAGAACGAAGGCTGAAAGCAGCAGAACTGGCGATGGGCTTGCAGAAATCACAAGAAACATCTTAATGTCCATCTTGCATCTTGCCTGTATTTTTTATCCCTTCTCTTCCTGGAAAAGAAGGGATGTTGGCTTTTGCAGGCTGTATCTTCACTGTTTAGTTCGCTGTCGGACGCGGTTGTCTTCCAGAGGGGATAACATAGACTTGAAAGATCCGGATGAGCACCGGTAATTTGATCATGATCTTGGAAAAGGAAGCCTCTCTGAGCAGCTGATCTCAGTAGGGGTTTTTGGCGCGCAAACAGCTACTCGGAAAATTCCTTAAGAAAATCTTTTCATCTTTCTGGTTTTCTTCCGCTCTTCTGGTATGATAAAAAGGAAATATTCAAGTGAAAAGGAGTGGTTTTTATGGCAAAAAAAGGGAAGATTGTAATGGAGAATGGGGAAACGATTGAATTTGAATTATATCCAGGCGAAGCGCCTAATACGGTGGCTAATTTTGAAAAGCTGGCAAATGAAGGCTTTTATAACGGAGTAGTGTTTCATCGAGTCATCCCTGGATTCGTTAGTCAGGGCGGAGATCCGACAGGGACAGGCAGAGGCGGCGCTGGCTATACGATTAAATGTGAAACAGAAGGAAATCCTCATAAGCATGAAGCAGGCAGCTTGTCAATGGCTCATGCCGGCAAAGATACAGGCAGCAGCCAATTCTTTATCGTTCATGAACCTCAGCCCCATTTAAACGGCGTACATACTGTATTTGGGAAAGTAACATCTGGCTTGGAAACAGCGCGTGCTATGAAAAACGGCGATGTCATGAAGGAAGTTACTGTATTCGAAGAATAATCAGATAACATAGAGTCCTGCCCGCAGATAAGCAGGACTCTGTTTATTTGCACAAAGCCCCTCTTGTTGCTATCACATAAGTGCCTCACTCGTAAAGCTTCACTCATGATCCGGTTGGGTTCTATCTCCTAATATTGATTTTTTATCACATTTCAGCGGGCCGACAGAACAATTTGAAGTTTAATCTGCCAACAGACAGGGAAATTACAAGAAGCGGAAAAATGATTTCCCAAAAATTGTTAGATTCTGCTGCTAAGAGTTGGCAAATATAAGTAAATGATCGTCACAAACTAAAGAAAGACAGCAAGAAATAAATCAAACTATTGAATCATTTGTTATTTTCTAGAAAAACTGATACTGTGGTAAAAGACAAAAAAGGTTCATTTTAGAATAGGCAGGTGTTAGCGATGTGTGGATTTGTTGGTTGTGTGTACGACAAACCCCAAGAAACGAAAGAGACATTAAAAAAAGATACATTTAGAAAAATGAATGCCATTATTACTCATAGAGGGCCTGATGACGAGGGCTTTTATTTTGATAAATACGTAAATTTTGGTTTTAGACGTCTAAGTATTATCGGGCTTGAGAGCGGTCATCAGCCCCTCTCTTATGAAAATGACCGTTATTGGATCATTTTTAATGGTGAAATTTATAATTATATTGAAATTCGCCAAGAGATGGAAGAAAAAGGCTATCAATTCTTTACGGATTCAGACACAGAGGTGATTCTTGCTCTTTATAGCGATTTGAAGGAGCATGCTGTCAAGAAACTAAGAGGAATGTTTGCCTTTGTTATTTGGGATAAAGAAGAAGAACTATTATTTGGAGCAAGGGATTATTTTGGCATCAAGCCATTCTTCTATTCCGAACAAGAGGATCTTACGTTATTCGCCTCTGAGAAAAAGAGCATTCTATTAGCTAAAGAAAATCAGGCAGAATCTGAGATTGACCGGGATGCCTTGCAGCATTATCTTAGCTTTCAATACGTGCCTGAACCGAATACGATGACGGCTTCCGTGAAAAAGCTTGCTCCCGGCCATTATTTCTTTAAAAAACCGGGACAAGCGATGAAAATTCGCTGCTATTGGCGTCCTAATTTTCAGCCGGCGCAAACAGGCGAGCGGCAGCTTGTGAAGCAGATTCAAGACGTGCTAACGGATTCAGTCGCTGTTCATATGCGCAGTGACGTACCAGTCGGGTCATTCCTGTCTGGCGGAATTGATTCATCCTTCATTGTTGCTTTAGCAAAAGAAGTGAACCCAAAGATCAAAACGTTCTCTGTCGGCTTTGAAAGAAACGGATTCAGTGAAATTGATGTAGCGCAGGAAACGGCTCAATCCTTGGATTTAGAAAACATCAGCTATGTGATCTCACCCGAAGAGTTTCTAGAGGAATTTCCGAAAATTATTTGGCATATGGATGATCCGCTCGCTGATCCGGCAGCTGTGCCGCTCTATTTTGTTGCGCGCGAGGCGAAAAAGCATGTAACAGTAGCACTGTCTGGGGAAGGGGCGGATGAGTTGTTTGGCGGATACAACATCTACCGGGAGCCGGAATCTTTGCGCGTATTTAATTACCTTCCTTCTCCTGTTAAACGTATCGTTAAAACCCTTGGCCAAGCACTGCCCGAAGGAATGAAAGGGAAAAGCTTTATTGAGCGCGGCGTTACCCCGCTGGAAGAACGCTATATCGGCAATGCGAAGATTTTTGAAGAAGCGGAAAAAGCGCCGCTGCTTACCGATTATAGAAGGGGATTAGATTACACGCACATCACCGATCCTATTTACAGCCAATCCAGCGGCTACGATGCGGTGACAAAAATGCAACACTTGGACATTCATACATGGCTGAGAGGGGACATTTTATTAAAAGCGGATAAGATGTCTATGGCCCATTCCCTCGAACTGAGAGTTCCTTTTCTGGATAAACGCGTCTTTGAGGTAGCTTCCAAAATTAGCGCTGATCAGAAAATAGCCCATCATACAACTAAATATATCCTTCGCAAAGCAGCCGAAGGCATTGTCCCGGATCATGTGTTAAATAGAAAAAAATTAGGGTTCCCCGTGCCGATCCGTCACTGGCTGAAAGAAGAGCTTTATGATTGGGCCTCTCTCATCATCCGTTCCAGCGAGGTGGATGATCTCTTTGATAAACGGCAGGTTCAATTGCTGCTGGACGAGCATGCCGCCGGCAAGAAAGATAACAGCCGAAAGCTGTGGACGCTCCTTTCCTTTATGGTCTGGCATCAAATTTATATTGAAAACTGCTATGACTTTGGATCACTAAATACTGGGCAAGAGGCTCAGACCAAAAGCGTGCTGTCTTATTAAAAAATCTCAAAAACCTTGGAGACTTGTTCTCCAAGGTTTTTGAGGCGATTTCATGGAGCAGGCCTTGCTTGCAGGTCCCTATGCCCATTCAAGGGGCGAATTGACTCTTGCAAAGAATTTATGCTAAAATAGAAGAGTTTCTGAAGATAAAAACGGCAAATACTAGTTAAGTAAGCATATTCTTCTTAAACAATCCCGTTCTTCTCGTTCAGAAGAAAAACAGGGTTATAGAAGATGCGCCTTTAGCTCAGCAGGATAGAGCAGCAGCCTCCTAAGCTGCAGGTCAGAGGTTCAAATCCTCTAAGGCGCGTAAAACATGGAAGAAGGTTGATATATTAAGGTTCTCTGGATTAGAAATATTCTAGAGTGTCCGACCTATATCGACCTTTTTTCTTTTATTTTCTAATCTGATCAATTGAAATTTCCAACATTCTTTCACTCCTTCATAATATAGATCAAAAGTCAACTTAGGTCCTATTTAATTCATTTTCCTCATTAAGACAATGCATTTACTGATTTGGGCTGTTCTCTTTTAAAAATTTAATTAAATCCTCCTCGGTGTATGCTTTATACACCACATTTTTAGTATCAAATACAACATATGCTGGAGATTTTTCTAATTCTAAAAACTTATATTCACCATTTGTTTCTTCTAATGAAGTTCGACCATGAATTTTTTTAACATTAGTTATTTGATTCTCTTCTAACCATTTATTGTAATCTGCCATTTCTGTTTCTCTTACCATTAATAAGGAATACTTATTTTCATCAGCAGAAAATAACGGATGAACTGGAGTTGATTCTGTCTCAGTAATACTAGAACAACCTGCTAAAAATGCACCTATTATAATCCACACTGCTAATATCTTGTTCATGTAATTACCGCCTTTTAAGGTTTTGATTTAATATAAATTTACCATAATTTTTCAATTTGTTTTAGAGTAATCTGTCCCGTCAGTGCAATTACGGAGTATAGATAATTTCGGTACATCTTTTTTAAAAAAGATGCTGATTTTTATAAACAGTACAACCTTATTTGAAGCCTACAATGGTGACTTTGATCAAATACACGATAATGTTGAAAGTATTTTAAAATGATATGTAAACCAGCATATTGTTAACGCAATTGATAAGAAATGCAATATTCCTTCTCTCAAAATTGCTGAAAGTAAAGATCAAGGAAGTATTATACATGTTGAAGGTGCAATTTTTGATACAAAGAATGGAAAGATAAAAGCAAGACAGTATAGATTGGAGATAAAATGCAAGCGCGCTGTTTTTCATTTAAGCTAAATTAAACTTTAATGTTGTTAGTACCTCTCAGCAACTTTGTAAACCCTGTTGATTGGAATGGAAGGCGAAGCAGCCTGGAATGGAAATCAACAGCCCCCATCTACAAGCAAAAGAAAAAGACTGCGGACCACAACTTCAATTTTCATTGAGTTTGTCTACAGTCTGAGAGGTACAATAAGTACCTCTATTACTTATGCTGGAATTAAATTAATTAATCCAAATGGATTAAAGAATACATCCTCTTCCTCGTATCTAAATTCATTGATGAAATCAATTTTGTATACAGGTGAATTTTGCTCCAAACTAAATATCTCACCATTTTGAAAAGAAGGATGCTCAATAATGTGATAAAGATTGAAGTTATTAAGGAGGTCTGCGGCTTCTTCTGGTGATATTGAAGAAGGAGTAATGACATCCGGTAATCCAAAGGCTTTCATTCCGCACGAAAAATAACTTTCCTCCTCACCAACGAGAGTCACAAAATGAGAATAGATAGGAAAATAATCTTGGTTTTCTAAAAGTTGATACCATTCATCTTTGGTGTGTGCCATTCCGGAAGTTTCAATTTTTATCGCTAAACCGCCAGCTTTTAATAAAGTTGCTCCGACATCTACTACTTGTTTAAGCCCTTCAATCCCATTAATATTTGCTATTACATATACCGTGAACGTATGATGTTCGATTTCATCCAAAAGACTTTCCTGAAGGGCACCTGCATAGGAAAAAGCCTCCTTTAAATGGGGGGCGTGTTCATAAACTTCCACTTGAAAACCTACGTCTTTTTTTGCGTTATGGATAATGTAACCAGCCATTAAATACCCATCACCGTTAGATGCAACAGCTTGTATTAACTCTGATCTATTTTTCCACTTTCCGGGAACCCCAATAATGACTTGAACTTCTGACATATAAACACATCCTTAAATTGTATAATAAAAATTTTGAGGTCCTCAATGACCTGTTAGTTTCCTGAATTGGATACAAACAGGATGTACCCATCCTATGTTTTACATTCTTTATTGAATTGGTAAAACCCTCTATTTCACAAAAGGTATAATTTTAAAATGAACTATCTAAACGAATATAGCTTAAAAGAATTTCTTGAAGAATATGCAGAATCATACATAGAGCATCGTATGGCCACAGAGCTAGAACAACATAGTGAGTAATGAAATCATTAATAAAAGCACAATTTTATCCCCTGTTTCTCTGGCAATGGCCGTTTTAGCCCAGTCTTTCTGATGCAAATCTCGAATCATAAAAACTCCTCTTCACTTAACACCGTCACGTCACTCCTTAAAAAATCAAAAGTACGTAACGTTTATCTGTTATAAACGGGGAATTTTAAACTGGAGATATTATCCATTTTGAAGTCGGAGGTAACAAATAAAGAAAAATTCAGTAGATTGCAAGTTAGCTGCGTGTTAAAATAGAAGGAGAAAAATGGGATTCTGTTAGAAGGTAGTTGTAAGACAAGTTTCCAAAAACGGTACAGAGTAAACTAAATAAACCTATATATATCAGTCTTTTATTTGACCTGCAGCTCAGCAGGATAGAGCAGCAGCCTCCTAAGCTGCAGGTCAGAGGTTCAAATCCTCTAAGTCGCGTAAAAGTAAAAGGAAGGGATTAGCCCTTCCTTTTTTGTATAGCCAGCTTGTCACGCTGCTTCGGCTTTTAAAAAGTCTAAATAGGAGAGGGAGGAAGATGGATGAAACTAAGCTATGAGCTGACAAAGGAGGATTACTTGGCATTCAATCTTTATTACGTCAAGAATTCCGCCGCCATCAAAAAGTCTTTATTCGCGCAGCGTTTCTTTCCGCCCATCGCTTTTCTGGTGCTTCCTTTTATTTTTACCGGAATTACAGGAGAGTTTTCAGTCGGGCTGTCCGTTGTTTTTATGCTGACTGCTGTCGCCTGGATGATGTTTTATCCAAGGTATTTCTATTGGCATGTAAAGAACGGGGTCAATAAAGCGTTAAATGAAGGGAAAAATGAAAATCTGATTGGTGAACATACATTCACTCTTCATGAAGATGGCTTTATAGAGAAAAACAAGGTAGAAGAAAGAAAGGTAAGCTGGTCCGGAATTGAGAAAGTAGCAGAAAACGAAGAGTATTATTTTTTGTTTTTCAGCTCAATGAGTGCCTACATTCTGCCTAAGCGCGCCTTTGCGGATGAAGAAGCGAAAAGACAGTTTCGCCAGCTGGCAGATAGAGCGGTTTCCTCTGATGGGTTATGGACCGGGCGTGGATAGATTACAATTAACTAAAGTCGTTTTGTGCAGAATTCAAATATATTAAATAAAAATAAATAAAACGCAGCAATAGCAAGGACAAACGACAGTTAGAGACTCAGCAACTTTAAAGAGCCTATTTGCAATAAAATGCAGATAGGCTCTTCTATTTTCCTCTTAAATCAAGAACTTCACTATGACCCAACAACAAATTAAATGACAGCTACTTCATCATGTTTTAAAGACCAATACATCCTATTCCATTAAGCACCTCCGAACACTTCTAAAGAGGAACCTCAAAAGGCAAATACAAATCCTGCAGCTCTTTCAGACAAAACCAACAGGCGGAGAATTGCCATTGAAGAGTAATATTGCCTTTTCATGGGAAATTTGAGAGGATAAAGATCGGTCCAGCTGATGATCACGCAGCAACAGAAAGAAAACGATAGGACACTAATACACGTAAAGTGACTCTATTTCACAAGGGGGATTTATTAATGAAGAATAAAAAAAATAGAAAAGCAGCCTATATTGAATTAACTATTGTATGTATAGTTTTGGCGATACTCATCTATGTTTTCAATTTACCTAGTTATATATATATTGTGTTAGTGTTAGCTGCTCTTGTGAATTTGATAGCCATATTAATCAGATATGAAAAATAGTCGCGAGTACTAAGCTGCCGGGCTCCTTAAGAAGACAGAGCGCTGATGTATCAACGGGTATAAAACATCGTGCCTAAACAATAATTTTGGATGTGACAGACTCCTTTTTTATTAAATTGATTATTTGTGCAGTCAGATTCAAAACTTTATGAGCTATTTTTAATCCAGCGCCAGGGAAAGAGAGGATCATTAAATGAACATAACAGAATATCTCCATGAAAAGTTTCCGTCTGTTGAATTAGTCCCAAGTATCTATTATCAATGGGACATAGGCATCCGCTTTTCACTTGGCGGTGAAATCTATCAGTTCAAAGAAAATGCCGGGCTTAACCTTGAACGGTTTCAACTTGTATATAAGCAAGCCTCTGCAATTTTCAATAAATTGTTTGAACAAAATGATGACTTGTTTCTTGTAACGAATGTCTATAAGCATAAAATGAAAAAGCAGCGAACAAAAAAATTGAAAGTCTATCAGTCATTTCTTAAGTGTAAAAGTATTTTAGATCGTATTCAGGTAAGAACTTACCCTTATCCGTTTGATTTGGATGAATCCACAGAATATGAGATGCAACAATTTTCATTGCTGTGTAAACGAAAAGATCTACGTGTAAATGAATTGCTTAAGGCAGCAAGTAATGAAGACTTTCCCTTAAAACCAAAGTTTGGAGGTTACTCCATCAATTATCCTGATGTTTTCTTTGTGAACATAACAAAAGATATTATTTTCTTTGTATATGATGATCGTGGATGTGAAGTGATAGCCCGTGAAGCAGACCTACTACGCTCTCTCTGTAAGCAATACTATGATTGGGTGGAAGAAGCAGATTGTTGATACTAAATTACCTGAAGACATTCAAGAAGAGACGCATGCAAGCTTCAAATTCTTTAATCAACAGAATCAGGAAATTTCAGTTGAATAGCTGGTAATAAAAAAGTGCAAAACTTGGTTTGCACTTTTTTAAACGGCAGTCTCATACGATAGTTCGGAACTATCTATAGGCAGGACAATCCACTTCAGGATCATTCCTCTCTATACATCGCCATTTCGTGCTTTTCGCTTCCTAATTATTATATTTTTTCATATAATTGTAAGAAGCGTATCTTAAAAGGGGATTTAGCTAAATGGCAAAGAAAATTTTTCTCAGTGTTTTCATCTTATTATTGATGGCTTTAGGAGTTTATTATGTTTACTGGGATCACAGGGTGAAGAATGAAGAAATAGTTGCAAAAAAAGCTTTAAATGAGTACCTATATGAGGAAAGAGCTTTCCAGAAATCTGATATAAAAAAGATTACCTTTTTCAATGATAATCCCTTAGGCGGCGAAAATTATTTATTACATTATGCTTATGTCGCATATACAGATGAACCTGAAAATCAATATGTATACTATATAACCAAGGACAAAAAAGCAACATTTGCAGGTTATGCAGGACAAGGAGATCCAGACACAATGAAACATGAAGATTATGAAAAGCTGAACGATGAAAAAGTCGAAGAGTAGCGCAATTACGCGCTACTCTTCGACTTTTTTTGTACCATTCAAGAAGAAAATGAAACGGCTTCATACTCTATTTAACTGGTATCGGGATGTCTAATTGGCCAATTTTTCTATAGATTGTTCTGACGCTTACTCCTAAATCTTCTGCAGCTAATTTCTTCCCTTCGTGATCATAGCCATAGAGATTCAGTTTTTGAATCAGCATTTCTTTCTCCATTTGTTTAAATCCTTGCTTTTCATTTGGAGAGCAAGGATGGCTCGCGGTTGCTTCTTTGAAAGCGGCAGGCAGGGACGAAATCGTCAGCTGCTGGCCCCTTTCCATGTTCATGCTGTATTCCAGAACATTTTCTAACTCCCGAATGTTTCCAGGCCAGTGGTGCTGCTTTAGTCTTTTTAAAAACTCCGGTTCACAGCCTTGAATGAATTTTCCTGTTCTATCCTGTAATCTCTCCATCAATACGGGAACAATTTCAGCGATATCTTCTTTTCTTTCACGCAGAGGCGGCAAATGTATAGGAATTACGTTTAACCGGTAGTAGAGATCCGAGCGGAATTGCTTGGATTCTACTAAATGCTCCAACGATTGATTGGCTGCCGCGATGACGCGAACATTTACTTTTTTGGAAATCGTGCTTCCAATTCTTTGTACGATTCCATCCTGCAGGACTTTGAGCAGCTTGGGCTGCATGGATAAAGGAAGGTCAGCAATCTCATCCAAGAAAAGAGTTCCCCTGTCGGCCAGTTCAAAATAACCTGGTTTGCCTTTTTTGCGTGCCCCTGTAAACGCTCCTTCCTCGTAACCGAATAGTTCGCTTTCAAATAAGGATTCTGGAATGCTCGCACAGTTAATCTCGATAAAGTTTCCTTTCCGGAAGATGCTTTGTTCATGAATCAGCTTGGCCAGTAAGCTCTTTCCAGTGCCTGTTTCTCCTGTGATTGCAATGGAGGAAGAACTGTTGACCAGATTCTTCAGCAGCTCCTTTAAATCATTTAATGCCTTGTTGTTTCCAAGAATATAGTCCGTCTTTTCCTTTTCTTTTTTTGATACTAATTGAAAGTCGCCTAGTGCATGAAGAATGTGCATGATCGTTTGGCTTAGTTGTGACATCCAATAACTGTACTCTTTTTGCTTGTCCATTAATTCGTTTTGTCCATCTAGTGAAAAGCTGGCAAATGTAAGATACCCATAATGTCTACCGTTTTCCACGATGTTGCGGACGATTTCAACGGTGGAGGGACAGTTTTTTTGAAAATGACACCCTTGGCACATCTTCATATGTCCCGGCTTTTGAATAAAGCTGATCGGGTGCTTATATAACTTTTTGAAGAAGGGCAAATGAACCCGGTTTCCTTTTCTTTTTCTGTATTCTGCTGTTGAGGCGGTTAACATCCCTTCCTGGTTGAAAAAAGCAATTTCAATTTGCAAAAGTTCGGAAAACGTTTGAATAACTGCGGCCACTGCGTTAACTGAAGACACCAAAACCCCCCCCTTATTTTAAATCCGCCTGATTCTTCAATCATTTTTAGTGAATCACTTCAGCCAAGAATGCTTTTTCTGATTATAATTTCGAAAATTCAAAATTGTCAATGAACAAATAGGTATTGTCATTTCTGTCAAAAACCAAACTAGAGAAAAAGCTAAAAACTATCATTTTTGCTGTCTCCTCAATTTGGCACGCTTATTGCAATATAGTTAGCAAAACAATAAAGGAGGTCATGTGTTGGAAAAAGACTATTTTCAATTAAGGAATAAAGTGGCAGTTGTGACGGGAGCTGCATCAGGGATTGGATATGCAGCAGCAGAACTGCTTGCGGAAGTCGGAGCTAGTGTGCTCCTTCTGGATATCGATGAACAAAAAGGAAATCAAGCTGTACAAGAGATTCGTGAGCGAGGGTTTCAGGCAGAGTTTAGAAGGTGCAATGTCACAAGCAAATCGGATTGCGAGGAGGTGGCTCGCTATATTAAAGAGACCTATCAGCACGTCGATGTGCTCTTTAATAATGCAGGGATCATCAGAAGAAAAACAGTTGTCGACTTAGAGGAAGAAGAATGGGATGCGGTGATCGATGTTTCTTTGAAGGGCGTCTATCTTCTCTCCAAGCATTTGATCCCTCTTATGGATAAGGATCGCGGCGGAAGCATCATTAATACTGGTTCCGGCTGGGGGTTAAAGGGAGGGGATAAAGCAGCTGCCTATTGTGCAGCCAAAGCGGGTGTTGTCAATTTAACCAAGGCAATGGCCATTGATCATGGTCCTGAAAATGTCCGGGTAAATTGCCTATGTCCAGGCGACACGGATACACCGTTGCTGCGGGATGAGGCAAAGCAGCTGCAAGTGGATGAAGGGGATTTTCTTAAAGGATCAGCCACTGACCGTCCGCTAGCCAGAATCGGCACCCCCCGTGATATCGCTAAAGGCGTGTTGTTTTTGGCCAGCGATCTGTCTGCTTGGATCACCGGGACAGAGCTAGTCGTTGATGGAGGCGGTTTAGCTTAACGACAAAAATCTTTTTAGGAGGTATTACGATGAAAAATAAGGTGCATCCTTACATACCGAATATGGTGCCCGAGGTTAAAGAAGACATGTTAAAGGAGATTGGCGTTCCTTCTGTTATGGAGCTCTACTCATGTATTCCTGAAGAGCTTCATCTTAAGAATGAAATGAATATCCCTAAAGCCTTAACAGAATATGAGCTGCGACGTCATATAGAAGGACTGCTGAACAAAAACGTCAGTGCTGATGAATACATCAACTTCTTGGGAGCCGGCTGCTGGCAGCACTTTGTGCCGGCTGTGTGCGATGAAGTAAATCAAAGATCCGAATTTCTCACAGCCTATGCCGGAGAGCCTTACGAGGACCACGGCCGCTATCAGGCCTTATTCGAGTATCAAAGTTTATTGGCAGAGCTCGTCGATATGGACGTAGTCAACGTACCGACATTTGATTGGGGGCAGGCAGCAGCCACCTCTATAAGAATGGCAGCCCGCCTCACAGGAAGAAGGAAAATCCTGTTAGCGAGCACAGTGTCGCCGGAAAGAATGAAGATTATCGTTAATTACGGATCACCGGAGCTTGATTTTGACTTTGTAGACTTTGAAAAGGACACAGGTTTGCTAGATATGAAGGATTTAAAAGCAAAAATCTCTGATGAAACGGCGGCTATTTACTTTGAAAATCCTTCTTATCTGGGCTTTATTGAATCCCAAGGAGCGGAAATTTCGGAGGTGGCCCGAGAGAATGAAGCGTTGCTTGTTGTCGGGGTAGACCCTATTTCCTTAGGCGTGCTCGCGCCGCCAAGCCAGTATGGTGCCGATATTGTTTGCGGTGACTTGCAGCCGCTGGGCATGCATATGAATTACAGCGGCGGACAAGCGGGGTTTATCGCAACAAGGGATGAAGAGAAATTTATCAACGAATACCCTTCCCGGTTGTTTGGCATTGTGCCGACTGTGAAGGAAGGCGAATACGGGTTTGGCGATGTGGCCTATGATCGAACTTCTTTCGCTTTACGGGAGAAAGGGAAAGAATCGGTCGGGACGCAAACGGCATTGTGGGGGATCACGGCCGGTGTGTATCTATCCTTGCTAGGACCGAATGGAATGTATGAGTTAGGGCAAACCATTATGCAAAATAGCCAATATGCGGTTAAGCAGCTGAATAAACTTCCAGGTGTGAAAGGCTCGCGGTTGACTTCTCCTTTCTTTAAAGAATTTATTATTGATTTTAATGATACAGGGCTTTCAGTTGAAACCATTAATAAAAAATTATTAGATCAAAAGATTTTCGGAGGAAAGGACTTATCGAAAGAGTTTCCGGAATACGGGCAATCCGCTTTGTACTGTGTAACAGAAGTTCATACGAAGGATGATATTGACCATTTAATTACATCCTTACAAGAAATAGTGACGAACTAAATCCCTTACGGGGAAAGGAGAGCTGGCAAATGGAAAGAATCCAGAGAAAAAACAAAGTAAGAGATTTTCATCAGGCAAAGTGGAACGAGCCAATTATCTTTGAATTGCATCAAAAAGGAGAAAGAGGAGTTGATATTCCGCTTTCCGATCAAGCGGTGGCGGCTGAGGTAGGCAATGGGGTTTCCGCTATTCCTGAGGGCATGTTGAGAAAGGAAAAGCCGAATCTTCCAGAAATCGGCCAAGCCCGGGTACTTAGACATTATGTTCGCCTTTCTCAAGAAACGCTGGGGTCGGATTTCAATGTCGAGATTGGCCAGGGAACATGTACAATGAAGTACATTCCCAAAATCAATGAGCTGCTGGTCCGCAACCCGAAAATAATGGAATTGCACCCTCTTCAAGATGAGAGCACTGTTCAGGGCATGCTTGAAATTATTTATAACCTGGATGTGTGTATGCGTGAAATTTCCGGGATGGATCACTTTTCTTTCCAGCCGAGCGGCGGCACTCAGGCGTTATTTGCCATGGCCTCCATTGCCAGAAAATATCATGAATCCCGCGGAGAAGCAGAACAAAGAAATGAAATCATCACAACGATCTTTTCTCATCCTTCCCAAGCGGCCACTGCCGCAGTGAAAGGATTTAAAGTAATTACACTGCATCCTGATGAAGAGGGGTTCCCTGACATCGAGAAATTAAAAGCGGCGGTGTCTGAACGGACAGCCGGCTTTGTCGTAGCAAATCCAGAGGATACAGGCATCTATAATCCGAGAATCAAAGAATTTACTGATATTGTTCATCAAGCGGGAGGCCTATGCTATTACGATCAAGCGAACGCCAACGGCCTTTTGGGAATCACCCGTGCAAGAGAAGCGGGCTTTGACATGTGTTTCTTTAATCTCCATAAAACATTTGCCGCTCCGCATATGTGCGGAGGACCGGCGACAGGCGCACTTGGTGTTGTTGAGGAATTAAAAGAGTTCTTGCCTGCCCCGATTGTCGAGTTTGACGGCGAGAAGTATTACTTAAATGAAGACCTTCCGCAGTCGATCGGCAAAGTTCGTGCTTTCCACGGAGTCGCCCAAACTGTTTTGAGGTCATATGCCTGGATTCGTGCATTAGGGCCGGACGGTTTAAAGGAAGTAGCACAAACAGCGGTCCTCAATAATAATTATCTGTATTCCAAAATACAGAAGATTCGCGGCGCAAGCGCTCCTTATGTGAAGGGCCAGCGGCTTGAACAGGTTCGTTACAGCTGGGAGCAAATGACGAAAGAAACGGGTATAACGACAGAAGATGTGCAAAGACGTATGACAGACTTCGGCCTTCATTATTGGACGAGTCACCATCCGTATATCGTGCCGCAGCCATTTACGCTTGAGCCGACTGAAAGCTATTCAAAAGCGGATTTGGATGAGTATATTGCGGCGCTTGAGCAGATTTCGGAAGAGGCCTATGAAAATCCGGAGATTGTTCAAGATGCGCCTTACAACAGTACGATTCACAAATTAGATGAACAGGATTTTCTTGATCATCCCGAAAAATGGTGCATTACATGGAGAGCCTACCAAAAGAAGACGAAACAGCCAGAGCGTATTTAACTGAACGGGCAATCAAGTGCAAGCTTGATTGCCTTCTTATCTACTGTTTTTTAAGTAAAGTAACGGTAAAGTTCATTCAATCCTATTGATAAGAGGTGCAGATAATGAGAAAAATATGGTCCTTTGCTTTACTTGTAGGCACATTTCTTCTTTTAGTAGTAGGCGGCTGCGGATCGAAAGAGGATCAAACATCCGGAAAAGCAACAGAAAACGAAAAAGAGATCAAGCTGGTGAAAGAAGGAAAGCTGACGTTTGCTATGAGCGGGTTATTAAAGCCATTAAATTATAAAGAAAATGACAAGCTGGTAGGGTTTGATGTTGAGATCGGAAAGGAGATCGCCAAACGCATAGGACTAGAAGCCAATCCGGTGACGAACCCGTGGGAAACCATCTTGCAGGGCTTAAAAGGAAATAAGTATGACGCTATCATCGGCAGCATGACCGCTACGGAAGAACGGGCAAAGCAGGTGGACTTTTCAGACCCTTATTATATTTCCGGCGCGCAGATCTTTGTCTCTGAATCAAACCAATCCCTGGGGAAAAAAGCGGACTTGACAGACCGGAAGATAGGAGTTGTGCAATCGAGCACATATCAGCAAGATGCGGAGCAATATACGAAAAATATCAAGAGTTACCCAAGTGATGTATACGCTTTGCAGGACCTTGAACCTGGACGCGTTGATGCGGTGATTACGGATAAGATTGTAGGCATTCATGCGATGAAAGAAGCCGGCTTAAAGATCAAACCGGTAGATAAGGTGCTGAAACAAGAAAACATTGCTGTTGCTGTGAATAAGGACAATCCCATTCTTTTAGCTGAGATTAACCGAGCCATCGCCTCCATGGTTGAAGACGGCACCTATAAAAAAATCAGTGAAAAGTGGTTTGGGGTCAACCTTTTGGAAAAGTAAACAGCGGAGATAGTTGATGAGAGTGAGCTTAAATGAAGGGATGGGGTAACCTTGAATGCCATCACAAGCATGATGTCTATTTTTCAAACACACGGACTCGAATTTTTAAAAGCTACGGTGATCACTGTGCAACTCACCGCTGTATCTTTGCTCATTGCGATGGCTATCGGCTTGGTTTTTGCTTTCTTCAAGGTGTCCAACGTGTTCATTCTTGAAAAACTGGCTGATATCTATGTCTTCTTAGTAAGGGGCATGCCGTTAATTGTACAGCTTATGTTTTTGTACTATGGCATATCCAGTGTTTTTGTATTAACAGATTTTACTGCGGGAGCCATCGCTTTAGGAATCCATTCCGGCGCTTATATCGCGGAAATTTTCCGCGGTGCTATCCAATCCATTGACCGCGGACAAATGGAGGCGGCCCGTTCCTTAGGAATGCCCTACGCTCTTTCTATGAGAAGAATCATTTTGCCTCAAGCCTTTAAAAGAGCCATTCCTGCATTAGGCAACCAGTTCATTATCGGCTTAAAGGATTCTTCCCTCGTCGCCTACATCGCTGTGACGGAATTGTTCAACCAAGCGCTCTCTGCGCAGGCTGAAAACTATATGCCATTTGAAACTTATTTTGTGGTCGGAATCTATTATCTGGTTCTTGTGCTTATCTTTACCGTCATTTTCAACAAAATTGAAGGAAGATTAGATACAAGCAAGGGAAGCAGGCGCAAGGGAGGAAAACCATTTGATCAAGGTAAAACAGTTATCCAAAGCGTTTAATGGCTTGCAGGTGCTGAAGAATATTTCTATTGAAATCGATCAATCAGAAGTGGTTGTTTTAATCGGGGCAAGCGGCTCCGGAAAAAGCACCTTATTGAGATGCCTTAATTTCCTTGAGTTAAAGGATAGCGGACAAATTGAAATAAAAGGACAAGCCATTGATGTGAACCGAACCAATCTCAACAAGGTACGCGAAGACATGGGAATGGTGTTTCAGCACTTTAACTTGTTTCCCCACATGACTGTGCTGGCTAACGTTATTGAGGCACCTGTTCATATTAAAAAGAAAAGGAAGCAAGAGGCTATTGATCAAGCAATGGGGATTTTGCAAAAAGTAGGATTAGGCGATAAAGCGCATGATTATCCGGAACAATTATCAGGCGGACAAAAACAAAGGGTAGCGATCGCCCGTGCACTGGCAATGGAGCCGGCTGTCATGCTATTTGATGAGCCGACATCTGCCCTGGACCCGGAGCTTGTCGGCGAAGTCCTTGAAACGATGAAAGGCCTGGCAAGAGAAGGAATGACCATGGTAATCGTCACGCATGAAATGGGATTTGCCCGTGAAGTGGCTGACCGTGTGATCATGCTGGCTGACGGAAAAATTATTGAAGAAGGCCATCCGACTGAATTCTTTACTCATCCTAAGGAAGAAAGAACCCGCCGCTTTTTGCAGCAGGTATTATAAGTTGAGACGATTTAAATGGTAGAGAAGGAGCGTGTGAACAATGTTATCCTGCCGGAAAGAAGTTTTACACTTAACTGATGAACTCGTTAGAATTGAAAGCGTTGTCAATACAAAAGGCGAAGTGACGATTGCCAATCGCTTGTATCAGCTGATCCGTTCGTTTTCTTACTTTCAAGAAAATCCGAGTTATCTTATTCAGTCACGAACAGATAATGACGAAATCGAGCGCTACAATATACTGGCGTTTGTGAAAGGCACAAAGGAGAAAAGCAATAAAACAGTCATTTTAATGGGGCATACCGATACAGTCGGCGTGGAGGACTACGGGCACTTGAAAGACAAAGCCTGCTTTCCGGATCAGCTTATGGAGGCATTATCGGATGAAGAGCTTCCTGAGCTGGTTAAGTCGCATTTAAATTCAAGTGATTGGCACTTCGGCCGGGGGGTATTAGATATGAAAAGCGGTGTGGCCAGCCATCTCTATCTATTGAAATATTATTCTGATCACCCAGAGGAATTGGCTGGGAACCTCGTTTTATTAGCTGAATGCGATGAGGAAGACAGTTCTCATGGCGTGTTATCCGCTCTGAAAAATTTAAAACAATGGAAAGTGGAGCATCAATTTGACTATGTGGCTCTCATCAACTCTGATTTTGTCGCTCCCCGTTTTGAGGGAGACACCAATCGCTACATCTACAAAGGGACAGTTGGAAAATTGCTTCCGTCCTTTTTTATTACAGGGGCTGAGACTCATGCGGGTTCTTGCTTTGAAGGATTAGACCCCAACTATATAGCGGCAGAATTAACAAGCCAAATTAGCTATAATCCTGAGCTGTGCGATCAATCATTAGGAGAGACGCCTATGCCGCCAGTCTCCCTCAAGCAGACGGACTTCAAGCCTGCCTATACCATACAAACGGCCTTGTCTGCATATGTCTATTTTAATTTTTTTATCCAATCCTGGTCGCCAAAGGATGTCTTGGAGAAACTGAAAAAGCAAGCTGAAATTGCTTTTGACCGGGCTTTAGCTCAATTGAGAGAGCGGCACCAAACGTATTGCAAACTAAGCGGGCAGCCTTATAAGGAACTGCCTTGGCAATCGAGAGTTCTTGTTTATGAGGAAATGCAGAAGCAGCTGATCCAGCAGCATGGAAAGCCCTTTATTGAGCACATGAAAACGTTTAAGGAACAACTGCTGCTGGATCGCACATTAGATATGCGCATGTTTGCAGCAAAGGTTGTAGAAGAAGAATGGAATTGGATGAATGATAAGAGCCCGGCGATCATTTTATTCTATTCATCTCTTTATTCTCCGCGCATAGAGTTGACCGGCAAAAACGAATATGAACAAAATCTGCTGCTGGCATTAGAGGAAGCTGTTCAATCTGTTCAGCCTTATTATCCTCATCCTATCGTGACAAAAAATTACTTTCCGTACGTTTGTGACATGAGTTGCGTGGCTTTAAGTGACAATGAAGAAGGGATTCAGGCGGCCAGCGTTAACAACCCCGGCTGGGGAACAAAGCACTACGTGGATTATCAGGCGATTCAGGAGCTTAATGTACCGGCTATCAATATCGGTCCCTACGGCCATGATGCCCATAATAGATACGAGCGGATGGAGCTGAAATACTCGACAGAGATGGTGCCAAACATTACAAATGAAGTTATTTGCAGACTGCTGGGGATGGGCAAAAGGGAAGCCGGTACATCTTTGCCGGAACGAACCATTGCAAAAAGCTAGAAAATGCTTGTCGTCTGGCAGTCAGTATCTTTTTATTTTACAGAAAATTCAAATTAATTAAGTTGGAATACTCCAAGAAAAGAGGGGAGTTCATGAGCAATTTAGAGATCAAACCGCCTGTCGAACATGTTTCAGCACATTCAGATGCAAAACTGGAGCGAGGCTTACGCTCTCGCCATATAACGATGATTGCCATCGGAGGAGCGATCGGGACCGGTTTATTCGTGGCGAGCGGCGCAACGATCAGCCAGGCGGGACCAGGAGGGGCTCTTGCTGCTTATCTCGCTATTGGCTGCATGGTCTATTTTTTAATGACCAGCCTTGGAGAGATGGCCACCTATTTGCCGGTTTCCGGTTCATTTGAAACATACGGCACCCGCTTCGTTGATCCCGCATTCGGATTTACTCTCGGGTGGAATTACTGGCTAAGCTGGGCCACTACCATTCCTGCAGAATTGGCTGCTGGTGCATTGGTGATGAAATATTGGCTGCCGGGATCTTCAGACCTGTTATGGGGAAGCATTTTCCTCGGTTTAATATTCTTGTTGAATGTACTTTCTGTTAAAGGATATGGAGAGGCGGAGTTCTGGTTTGCCGGCATCAAGGTGATCACGATTATAGTCTTTTTAATTGTCGGGGTTCTGATGATCTTCGGGATATTTACAAGCTCTACAGCCGGCTTTGCGAATTTCACCTCGGGAGAAGCTCCTTTTAAAGGAGGTTTTTTAGCCATTGTCGGGATTTTTATGATTGCCGGCTTTTCTTTTCAAGGAACGGAGATGGTCGGTATTGCTTCCGGCGAAAGCGAAGACCCCGAACGAAATGTGCCCCGGGCGATTCGCAGCGTATTTTGGCGAGTGCTTATCTTTTATGTATTTTCCATCCTCGTTATAGGGCTGATTGTTCCTTATACGGACCCAAGCCTGTTGAAATCAGATGTCGATAACATTACCATTAGCCCCTTCACACTAGTATTCCAAAAAGCCGGTCTGGCGTTTGCGGCTTCCTTGATGAATGCTGTTATTTTGACATCTGTGCTATCGGCCGGCAATTCTGCGACTTATGCTTCTACTCGTATGCTGTGGGCGCTGGCGCAATCAGGAAAGGCGCCGAAGTTTCTGCGCAAAATCAATGCAAAGGGCGTGCCGATCTATGCGCTTTATGCCAACATTCTTTTTGGGTTAATCGTTTTCCTTTCTTCCTTTGTCGGTGATGGGGTTGTCTATCTTTGGCTGTTGAATATGACAGGCTTAACCGGCTTCCTGACATGGGTCGGCATTGCTATTTGCCACTACAGATTTCGCAAAGCTTATGTAGCACAAGGCAGGGATTTGAATGACTTGAAGTTTAAAGCGAAGTGGTATCCATTTGGTCCTCTGTTAACTTTAATTCTTTGCTCTATTGTTATTATAGGACAAGGGAGCGGAGTCATCTCAGGGGAAGGAATTAACTGGTACGGCATGCTGGTTTCATATATTAGCCTTCCAGTGTTCATTATTCTTTGGATTGGTTACAAGGTGATGAAAAAGACAAAGGTTGTGCCGCTGGAGAAGTGCGATTTTAGCCGCGATCATTTATAGTTGCTGCTGTATCCCGAAGGCTTCCCGAGCCTTCGGGATGTTTATGTTTGATTTTGCCTGATATGAAAAGAACGATTCTTTCTTTGAAGTAATATCTGCTGCGGCTCTTGGCCATACTCTGTGAAAGGAGACGCTTAACGTTTGTAACCAGTAGAGAAGGGGACAAAAAAGCATGCCAGAGTATTTACAAGTTCTTTTGCGGACGATGTTCGCTTTTTTTATGTTGTTTGCAGCAGCCAGATTTTTAGGGAAACAGACGATTTCCAAGATGACTTACTTTGATTTTATTGCCTCCATTACCATGGGTGCTATTATTGCCAACCTTTCCTTTAATGTTTCTTTAAAAGCCCATTATTTAGCTCTTTCGTTCATTGAGTTTACTTTAATTGTTTTCTGTATTGCTTTTATTTCACTTAAAAACAGGAAAGCGAGAAAGCTTTTTGCGGGCGATCCGACAGTGGTAATCGAGAACGGAAAAATATTAGAAAACAACATGGAGAAAATGCGTTATACACTAGATTATTTGAATCAGCAGTTAAGAGAAAAAGACGTGTTCAATATTGAAGAGGTTTTATTCGCGGTGATTGAAACGAACGGAACGTTGACTGTACTGAAAAAGCCTGAATATCGAAATGTTGTCAAACAGGATTTGTCATTAGCTGTTCAACCTGAGAAAAAGCTTCCAGTTGAGCTTGTTATGGACGGCTGCATTGTTCACAGCAATATCATACAGAATAACTTAGAAGCCAGCTGGGTCGAATCTGAAGTGAAAAAACGGGGTCTCCACCTTAGTGAAGTGGTCTATGCTGTCCTGGCGGCTAATGGGAGAGTATATATCGATACCTACCGGGACGACATCGAATCTCCTGTTGATCAAGAGCCCTCTGTCTGATAGGCCCTCTATTAATTTACCAATTTTATCTTTACAAATGGTTTTTCCGGGAGTATAGTAGCTATTATCAATTTAATGTTTACATTAAATCATACCTTATATCGCTTAATTCATGAAGAAGTGGGGGACCCATTTTTGTGCTTGGCACTTGGGGTGAATCCTTCGTTAGAGGGTAGGGCTACTTTCAAGGCCCGAGTCCGACAGCTAACCCCATCAGCGTTTTGAAAGGAGGTTTGCTTTGTGTTGTTTAAAGGGACACTGAGTAATGCCTTGGTGTTCTTTTTTGGTGTTTGCAAAAAGGCATCTTTCACCTATTGCTTGCCCTTTTAGGGACATTATATTCGATGAAGAAATGAAGGAGATACTATGGTTCACAGCAAATCCAGTCATTTTATGGATCCTCCTAAGATTTTAGCGGGCGGGTTTGCTCTTGTTATTTTATTAGGTGCCTATCTTTTAACCTTACCTGTGGCGACAGCGGATGGAGAGGGTTTATCATTTTTAGACGCGCTGTTTACAGCGACTTCTGCCACCTGTGTCACGGGCCTGGTTGTTGTTGATACAGGTTCGACATTTACGCTGTTCGGCCAGCTGGTCATTTTAAGCTTGATCCAAATTGGCGGTCTAGGATTTATGTCGGTCGCAACGCTCTTTGCTTTTTTGCTGAGAAGGAAAATTTCTTTAAAAGAACGCCTTATTTTGCGGGAAGCTTTCAACTCACTGGCGATCGAGGGAATTGTGAAGCTGGTAAGAAGAGTTTTGCTTTTTACGCTGGTGTGTGAATTCATTGGCGGCACTTTGCTTGCGATCCGCTTTTCGTTTGATATGCCGGCAGCTAAAGCTATTTATTTTGGTTTTTTTCATGCCATTTCTAATTTTAATAATGCAGGATTCGATCTTATGGGCGACTACAGAAGTTTAACGGGTTATGTAAATGATCCAGTCGTTGTGTTAGTCGTCTGTTCGCTGATCATCCTGGGGGGAATTGGTTTTGTTGTCATGAATGAATTGTATGAATATCGCCAAAAGAAGCAGCTGTCTTTGCATACAAAAATTGTTTTGGTGACAACCTTCCTGTTAGTCTCTGTCGGAGCGATCTTGATTTTCCTATTGGAGCTTCATAATCCGAAAACACTGCAGCCTTTATCATGGCCAGGGAAGTTCTTAGGATCTCTATATCAATCGGTAACGGCGCGTACAGCTGGCTCCAATACGCTAAATATTGCTGATTTAACCGATACCACCTTGTTTTTAATTATCTTTTTAATGTTTATCGGTGCTTCTCCCGGCTCTACAGGAGGAGGGATTAAGACAACTACCTTTGCAACGCTTGTTGGAGCGGTGATATCCCAGATCAAGGGGAAGGAAGAGGTTGTTTTCTTTGAAAGAAGAATTGATTATAAGCTGATTTATAAATCTTTGACCATTATTCTGAGCAGTTTATCTGTCATTGTCATCGTTACGATGATCTTAACTATTACAGAAACAGGAAAAGGATTTTTAATGATTGTGTTTGAGGCGACATCCGCTTTTGCAACGACAGGTCTGTCAATGGGGCTCACTCCGGACTTGACTCCTATTGGGAAAGCCGTCATTATCTTTGCCATGTTTGCGGGAAGACTCGGCCCGTTGACGTTAGCAATAGCACTTACACTCAACCGTCAGCCTGATCGCTTCCGATATACAGAGGAAAAGATAATGATTGGCTAAGTTTACTGTCATATGCGATGGCACAGGAGGATTCACAGATTGTGATTAGAAAATTGATAAGTCAATGGTTTTTCCGCTTTGGTTCAGCCCATATTCATCTGATTTTAGATAAGAAAGAGTTTACTCCAGGAGAAAGAGTAACTGGTTATTTTTCTTTAGAAGGCGGCTGGTTTGAACAGGAAATTAAACGGCTGGAGTGCGATTTGGTCGTTACAGATAAACAGAATCAAACAGAGCAATTGATTCAAGGAGCTGTGACAAGGCTAATGTCTAAATCAATTGAATCAAAGGAATCTGACCAAATTCCATTCACGTTCCTGCTGCCTGATGAGCTGGATTCTTCATCAGGCAGCCGCTCGTATCGTTTCCACACGAGAGTGGTATTCAGCAACGGGGCTCAAAGCGTTGAACATGATGAAATTAAAATTTTGAAGTAGACGGCAAAGCGCGGATCTAATCATCCGCGCTTTGCTTTTTTGTAAGAAAAAGGAAGAATGGAGATGCATATGAGAGAGCGGCGTAATGAATAACAGGCTGCAGATAAACATACTACGTAATAAAAGATGAATTTTGAGATGATTTGAGATGGATAGCGTGAAATGACTGGAGATAAGCTTTAAGCCATGTGTAACTGTGGATAGCTGAACTGAAGCAATAAAAATCAACAAGAAAACCAATCATTTTTATTGCGCCAGAGTTAAGAATAAATTTGATCTAGTGAATCGAGACAAGCTGTAATGAAATCGTGAGAAAACATCAGAATAGTGAATAGTGAATAGTGATAAATTTAATCTGCATAAAAATGGTTAGCTTATTTTTTGAAAATATCTCAATATTAGTAGTTTACTTTTGAAATGAGATAAAAAAGAACAACTTCCTATAATATATATTATGTTAACTAAAAAACGAATGGAAAGATAAGCAGTGTTGTTCCTTCTTCCCTTTTGCATTTCCAGCCAACTTTATGGCTGATAGCCTTATTTGCCTTTATACTTAATGAATCCCGCGCAAAGTTGCATAGGCTTCTTGAAGAATCTATTTGTTTTGATTGCTGAGCTATCCATTTACTATGCATTTAATTGTAAGGAGATCTTATTGTTAGTTCATGGTTATCAGTTTAACAAATTTATTATCACTTAACATTCATATCTTTTTGCCTTTTATCACACGTAAAGACGATCTCCAGATTTGGGATCGTCTTTTTGGCTTATTTAACGAGGTCTTTTGCTGGCTCCTGATAAGTTTCTTCTCTTCCTGAGCTGATCAAATGGTTTGTCAGAAGGCTGACGAGGATCGCTATGATCACATTGACTGCCATCGCAATTGCCCCTGTGTTGATATCATTGATGATAGGTGGAATAGACGGAAAAGCATCAGCTAGCTTAGCGCCAGTAACCGTTGCATATAATACGATGGCAACTCCGGTGATAATGCCAGCCATTGCCCCGAATTTATTAAAGGCACGCTGGTTGAAGAAGCTGAATAACAAGGCTGGAACCAGTTGGGCAATGAAGCTGTAGGACATAATATTTAATATCGCTAAAGCATTTCCGCCTGTAACAGTGAAAATAAAGGCGACAACAATGATGATCAAGACAAATACCTTTGAGACGATCAATTGCTGGCGGTCTGAAGCCTGTGGAGCAATCAATTTATAAAACCCTGTCATCAATCCAATAGAAGCAGACATCAGCATGACAGAGACCGGCACCAGGGCTGTTAATAAGCCGGCAGCCCCGACAATGCCTACCACCCATGGGTCAAATGTTTGCAGTGTTAAACGAAGCAAGGATAAATCGCCATCCGCTCCTTGTAACCCAGGGATCTCTATGATGGCTGCGAAGCCGATGAAAAACGCAAATAGCAAAAGCAACGTATACAACGGCAAGGTAATCGCATTTTTCTTTAATGACCTCTCCCCTTTTGCTGATAATACAACGGAGAAGGAATTTGGCAATAAATAGAAGCTGAAAGCATTCAGTATAACAGTAGACACGAACCAGGAAATACTTAAACCTTCAGCTGATAAGACCAGACTATCCGGTTTAACGGCCTCTACCGCCTTAAATAAAGGCTGGATTCCGCCAAAATAGTGAAAGGGAATGTAAATCCCTAAAAAAACGATGACAAATAAAATCATGATGTCTTTCAGCACAGCCGTCCAAGCGGATCCGTGAATGCCTGAAATGATTACATAGATAGTGGCGATAATTGCCCCTATTGTGCTTGCTGCAAGCGGGCTAATACTTCCGTAAGACGCTTCCGATACAATGATCCCCAGTCCCTTGAGCTGGATGACAATATACGGAATCAAGGCGATCGTTCCGATGAAGCTCACAACCAATCCTAATATCGGACTATTAAATTTTGAAGCGAAGTAGTCAGGCTGAGAGATAATGTGATTCTGTTTAGCGTATCGCCAAATGTTCGGGACGATCCAATAGGAAATTACATAGGCCAGACAAATGTAGGCCGGAACGTAAAATGCCGCTGCTCCTTTTGAATAAGCCCATCCGCTGCCGCCCAAGAAAGTGAACGTCGTATAAACTTCGCCGGCAATCAGCAGGAAAATAAAAAGTGTGCCAAAGCCTTTGTTTCCAACAGCAAATTCATCTACATTCATCTCTTTTCCATGTGTCGCCCGAATGCCAAGGAAAAGGGCAAGAGCGGCAAAAGAAAATATAATGAGCAAAGCGACATTCACTTTTCTTCGCCCCCCTGGTTGGCAGGATCATATTTATAAACGATCGCCAGAATAGCCGATGACAGAACCATCCATAATATGATCCAAAACAGCAAGAATGGCAAACCGAATATATACGGTTCAATTCTGTTGGCAAACGGAAGCAGCAGACACATGCCAATGAAAGGCACAATCAGCAACAGCTTAATCATTTACTCCCTCCTTCCCTAGTGCGCACCCGTTTTCGTTCGTTCAAAAACAAGCTCACCGTCTATCATTGTCCATTCCACTTTAATATCCTTTAACTTCTCCGGGGATTCGTTCAAAATGCTGCGGTCTAAAACGACGAGATCTGCGAGTTTCCCTGCTTCTAAGCTACCTTTGATGGTCTCTTCAAAGCTCGCATAAGCGCCGTTATAGGTATACATGCGAATCGCTTCCAGCAAACTTATTTTTTGACTGTTTCCGAAGGGACGGTCTGTGTTGATGCGGCGGTTAACGGCTGTATGGATGCCCACCCATGGGTTGTAAGTCGTGATGGGAGCATCAGAGCCGGCTGCAGCCAGAATCCCTCGATCGATAAAGTCACGGGCCGGATACATAAAGTCAGCCCGTGCTCCATAATTATGAAGGTAGCTTTCTCCAAACTCATACGGGAATGGAGGGTTTGGCACGGGAATGACGCCTAGTTTCTTCATCCGCTCCTGCAGATCAGGACTTGAAATACCCGCATGCTCAATCCGGTGCCGGTGATTGTTCCGGGGAGCTTCTTGCAGCGCTTGTTCCACCACATTTAAGTACATGTCAATTGCCCGGTCTCCCTGGGCATGAACGGTTATCTGGTAGCCGCGCTTATGTGCTTCTCCCAAGACCTCGTATATCTCATCTTCTGAGTAATACAAGATGCCGCGATCCTCTTTATTGCTTGTATACCCCTCCCTAGTCGCAATCGTCGGTCCTGTGCTGCTTCCGTCTGTGAACAGCTTGGCCGGCCCGATCTTGAAAAATTCATTGCCTGTGCCTGTAACAACACCGGCATTCATCATATTCAGGGTAAACTGTTTACAGTCATTCAATGCGCCAATCATGGCGTAGACGCGGAGTTTCAGGTCGCCTGTATTCGAAGCGAGCTGAAGAAGCCGATAGCTTTCCTGATCAAAGGTTCCTGCTTCATGGACACTCGTGATTCCTGTTTGTATAAAGTGCTGCTGGGCGATGGAAATCGCTTGCTGGAGTTCTGCTGGAGTATATTTGGCGGTCTCATTCATTCTCATGTAGGCGGTCTCAATAAGGCGTCCTGTGAGTTTGCCATCCGCCCCTTTTTCAATGATGCCGCCTTGGGGGTTGATCGTCTGTTCATTGATCGATGCTAGGTGCAGGGCGCGGCTGTTGGCGACTCCCATATGGCCGCATGTTCTCGTAATCACTATGGGGTGATCTGTTGAAACAGCATCCAATTCTTGCAAAGTAGGATACCGCTTTTCGTTGATCGTCCGTTCGTTAAAGCCCCAGGCTCGGACCCACTGGCCTTTTGGCGTCTTGCTTGCCCCTTCTTTTAATTTGGCCAATAAAGCATCTATTGATGACACCTTTGGATCTTTGCAGCTGAGATTTAATTGGAATACACCATACAGAACGAGATGCAAATGAGCATCAACGATTCCAGGCAGCAGTGATTTTCCCTTTAAATCAACCACCCGTGTCCCTTCGCCTACAAACGCCTGTAAGGCAGCATTTGAGCCGACAGCTAAAATTTTATTCGCCTTGACTGCAAGTGCTTGCTGGATAGAATCATGTTTGTCCACGGTAATGACCTCACCATTCACAAAAACAACATCTGCTTTCATCTGACCCCTCCCGATAATAGAATATTCAAATAAATAAAGCCGTAATCCTAATCTGGCAATTTGTAAAAATATAGCATAAAAAAATCGTGAAGAGAATGGTCAAAAGGTAAGTTCATTTATTGCTTTAATGGACAATTTGTTAACCGCTCAAAACGGCCTTTCCATACAAAAAAGCCGGAGCTCTCTCCGGCTTTTTCATTATTTATCTGTTGTCATTTCCAATGTTCTTGGATGGTCTTCGATATGGGGCTGCAAGTAGGCTTCCCTTACTTCATGTCTCATCCAGCCCATTAATCCCAGCACAATCAGGAAGGAAGCGACTGCTCCTGTAAAGGCCCGGTAAGAATCTTTTTTGTCAGTGACATATAAGAAGCCCAGTAAAATAAGCGTGACAACAATAGATGCCATCAAGAGGCTGGTTGTTAACGTATTGCCCCCCATATAAAGCAGCATGATCTCTCTTTTCAGCGCAAACAGTACAAACATGCCGGCGGCCAATTGGAAAAGCGTCAACCAGAACGTCGTTTTAATGCCAATTTTTCTGATTTGATGGTCTGCTTTCTTTTCCTGATAATTCTGGTCTTGTTTCCGGTTCCGGCGGCGTTTCCACGTATAGAAAAGGTAAAGGTACAATCCGCCGGCAGCAAAGCTGGACAGCATAAAGTGTACATATCGCTGCCACACTTGCGGATAAGAAAATAAGCTGTGGAAAAAGCCGTTTGATTCCATCCATTTTTCCGGATAAAGCATTGAGACGACATTGACGATAAAAATCAGCGGCACAAATAGCAGAATAATACAGGCGGCAAGACCAATCAGCCAATGAAGCATCTTTTTGTTTTTAAGCTTCTGCCAGAGGAATTTATACGCATATAAAAGCAGGAAAGCCGCAATTAACAGCAGGATGATGCTTAACCAAGCCTTGCCGATTAAAATGGTGGATGAGTAAAAATATTGGGTATATACAATGCTCACCAATAAAATCGGGCCAACACCGAGAACAACAGCGATGCTTTTGTGGATCGATGCATGGTAAGAGCAAATTTGGGCCATGCGATCATACAATGGGCTTTGCTTCTTGATGCCGATTGCTTCTAAAATAACCGCTCCTGTGGCCAGCGAAATGGTCACATTGACAAATACGATATGTAATAGAAAGGTGACGATCAATAACACCGTCAGCAAGCCCATATCACCGGGAATTGGAAGCTGAATGTCATTGGGTATGGGCAGCGCTTGCGCGAACATCATGTTCTTTCTCCTCCTTTGCCTGCTGTGTGTTTGTCTCCTCGTTCACAACTTTGTATAAATAATGACTGAGCGCCTCCAGCTCTTTTTCCGTTCCTACGAATGGAGGCATCACGGGACGAACATGATGCATGGTTGGAATAAAGCCCTTGATCGTTTCTTCCGACCAGCCGTCCAGCCTCTTGCTTAGCGCCCGTTTCGAGCGCCAGCCATCTACTGTATGGCAGGTCAGGCATTGGCTTTTATACACTTCCCGTCCGGCCTCATACATATTGTCCGGGGTCACGCTGGTTGTTTCGGCAAATGTCGAATGAGCCAGCACGCCTTCTTTATTCAGCTTTTCGGCGTCTTTTGCTATGACTCCATTGGCATACATATAGTCATAAATAATAAACGGCTTTCGGACAGATTCCCGGACAAATTCGAATTCTGCGATAAAGCCCATCGAGGCGCCTAATACGATAAACGATAAAATCAGCGGCATCGTCTTTGGTTTGATCGCCGCCCAAAAAATAAAGAGCAAAATCACCCCTAATCCGGTTAAATTGATCACGTCAAACATCTTTTCGCTCATGCCTGTTGAATAAACAACCAAATCATACGCTTCTTGAGGAATCGACTGTAAGTACCAAATAGCTGTTGTCAAAATCCCCGGGATCGAAATGGCCGCCCAAATTGAGAAGATCCGAAAGATTTCCTCTTTCAATTTGTTATCCTTAATGAGCCATTTGACGAAGAAAGAGACGAGGCTGATGGCCAGCAAGAGCGCTAAGAAGGTTCTGAATCCCAGTGACGGCAAATACGTCGGATTGAAAAATGCATGCCAAAAAGAGAAGGTTTCCGTCCATTTTCCCGGCGTCAATTTGGCTGCAAGCACACCGGTAATAATCGCGGCGGTAATCCAGGAAAAGATACAGAGCGCAATCCCGATGCGGATATGCTTCATTTTTTTGGCTGTCTCTTTATACATATCCCAGGTGTAATAATAAATAATGAGCAGAACGACTTCTGTAATAAAGACAGCCCATTCAGCTACCCATGCCCAAAAGAAAATCCGCAACAGCGAGCCGATGGAATCAGGCTGAATCACAGTAGTGGAGAACCAAATCCCCACTCCTGTCATGGCCCCTGCTGTGGTGGTGATAATCAAGATCCACTTCGCCATATTTCTAGCGAAGGCATCCAGCTTCAGGTTCTTCTTCCGAAATGCATGGTATTCGGCTGTAACCATTAATGTTGAAGCTCCAATGGCGACTCCATGGCTAATAACAACATGCACAATCGCAATTAAAGCAATGATGGTTCCGTTTCCAAACCAAGAAAATTCGACAGTTGGAAAGTTCAAGTTCATAACCCCCTTAATGAATAAATGAATGTTACGTAAAAAAGTTACTGCAACAGTTTGAGGGAAATGTGAAGAAAGGGGGATTGTTGTCGAATCGTCAAACTTCCTTCCTATAAACTTCATACATACTTAACTCTTTCTTCGTTAATAAGAGTTTCAGCTTGCCGGCCATATAAAAAAGCGCTTCCTGATGGAGAACGCTGTTTGTCCTGTGCCGGTTTCACAATGTATTCAATTCGGTGTCCGCCTTTTGTCTGCGTCCCTTCTACTCGATTTGACTAAGAAAGCGGAATGAACCCTTGCGAGGCGTCTTCTGAAGTGCTTTCTGAAAAATCCTCTCACACAAACGAAAAGCTGTGATGATCTTATTGGGACCGCCACAGCTTTTTTAGATTATTTCGTGCCTGGAAAAAAGGCTTGTGCTGTCGGAATGTCGACTAATGCAGGCACCGGGGTGTTCAATGCTTTTGCGAGAACCGCTTCTATTTCACTGTCTGGCTCAGCGCGGAAGCTTTTCCAGCCGCAGCTTTCTGCCATTTTCACAAAATCGGGGTTGGTTAGCTTCGTGCCGGTCTCTTTCTGTCCGGCCGCTTTCAGCTTGTCCCTCTCCATTTGCAGCGCTTCATTATTGAACACAACAACGGTAATATCGAGTTCATAGCGTGCCGCGGTTAAAAGATCGGCAAGTGTCATTTGCAAGCCGCCATCACCGACAACGGCAACTACTTGTTTTTCCGGCTTTTCGAGCTTTGCGGCCATGGCTGCCGGCAGGCCGAACCCCATCGTCCGCCAATATCCCGAGAACAGAACGGTTTGTTCGTTTGGACGGAAATTCCGATTCATCCACACAGTGACATCGCCCGTATCTAATGTCAAGATAGCGTCTGCAGCAACTGTTTGTTCAATCGCGCGCACGATATGGGAAGGATAGAACGGGTAACCGGACGTACGCCCCTCCTGCTCATTTTTCTGAGCCCACTTTTCTTTCGCATCCCCGCAGGAGTCGGCCCATTCTTTTGAAGGTGAAAAGCCTTGCAGTTCCTCTATTAAAAATGGAAGCACCTCTTCGGTTTCGCCGGTAATTCCGAGTTCTGCCGGAATGCCCTTTTCGATTTTATCAAAGTGCTTATCGATTTGAATAATCCGCGCATGAGCCGGCACATATCCTTCTGGCCACCATGTCGTGCCAGCGAGCAGAACAACGTCCGCTTGTTTAAATAAGTCAGGTGCATAAGGGTTTCCGCCTTCTCCGATGCCTTGCAGCAGATGCGGAGAGGAGTCAGGAAAAAGCCCTTTTCCGCCAAGGCTTGTCAGAATACCGGCTCCCCATGAGGCAGCGAGCGTTTCAATAGCCCCTGCGGCTGCCGCTGCCCCAGCGCCGGCAAGAATCATGGGACGTTCGGCTGTTTTCATGATAGCTGCCGCCTGTTCTAAGCTTTCTTTCGTGAACGTAGACACTCCTTCTATAACGGAAGGCAGACGGCGCGGTTGAACAGCAACAATCTTTTCAAAAAGATCTTTCGGAATAGACAAATGAGAGACTGCCCGCTGTCCTAAAGACGTTTGTGCGGCTTTATGCAAAAGTTCAATGATGGCATCCTGACTCGCCAAGTTCTCGGAATACGCAGCAAACGGCTTCATCAGCTCCTGCTGATTAACATACTGCTTAAAGGCGGTCCCGATTTTATTCCGGGGAGCCTGGCCCGTAATCGCAAGGACTGGAACTTTATCAGCGTACGCATCTCCTAACCCATTCAGAAGGTTAGCTGCTCCCGGTCCCATCGTAGCTGCACATACAGCCAGGTTTCCTGTCAGCTTAGCCTCTGCAGACGCCATAAAAGCAGCGGTTGCTTCGTGCTTCACCGCGATAAATTTAATTGTATCCTGCTTGGCCAGTGCATCAATCAGCCCAAAAATCCCATCTCCTACGACCCCGTAAATCCGTTTCACACCAAAAAGTGATAACTGTTCAAGTATTAGTTCAGCGACTGTTTGTTCTGTTTGTTTCATACAAGCGTCCGCCCCTCTGTTTTCATAGTTTGCTGTTCTTTTAATATAGATACTTTCACGAAAGCAAGGCCGTTAAACTTTCTATTTTTCCTATATCTTGTTATTCTTAGTAATGTTCCCCGAATGGAGACAGAACGGATACTTCATATAAAAGGAGAGATGCCAAATGAATGTTGTAACGTTAAATAATGGCTTAAAGATGCCTCAGCTCGGCTTTGGCGTTTGGCAAGTAGAGGACGACCAGGCGACGGTTGCCGTCACTAAAGCGATCGAAACAGGCTACAGATCGATTGATACAGCGATGGTATACCAAAACGAAACAGGTGTCGGCAAGGCGATTCAGCAATCCTCTGTGCCGCGTGAAGAGCTGTTTATTACGACAAAGGTTTGGAATAGCGATCAAGGCTACGAAAACACATTGCGGGCTTTTGAAGAAAGCTTGGAGCGGCTCGGCCTTGAATATGTCGATTTATATTTAATCCACTGGCCTACTCCAAAATATGACGAGTATGTCGATACATACAAAGCGCTGGAAAAGCTGTATCATGATGGGCGCGTGAAAGCGATCGGCGTTTGTAACTTTGAAATTGAGCATTTAGAACGCATTTTAAAGGAATGCGATGTAAAACCTGTACTGAACCAGGTGGAATGCCACCCGTACCTTGCCCAGCCGGAAATGAAAGAGTTTTGCGCAAAACACGATATTCTTGTGGAAGCGTGGAGTCCGCTCGAACAAGGAGGAGACATATTGAAAGATGCGGTGATTCAGCAAATTGCTGAGGTGCACCGTAAATCGCCGGCTCAAGTAGTGCTGCGCTGGCATATACAAAATGGCACGATTGTCATCCCAAAATCCGTCACTCCATCCCGGATCGAAGAAAACTTCCATGTGTTTGACTTTGAGCTATCCCAAGAGGAAATGACAGAAATTAACGGATTAAACCGCAACCGGCGCAAAGGGCCGGCGCCAAATGACATGAACATTCGCTAAATGAAACAGCGGCATGGGAAGAATCATCTTCTCGTGCCGCTTTCATTATGGAAAGCATCCCTCTTTGTTGTATCTTGCCACATAACCTCCCTTCTTTATTCTTCCCTTTAAAGTTCGGAATAAAAACAGCTGGAAATAGACAACCTACACAGTGAAGCTTCCATCGGCAGACACTGATGGATGAGTAGAAACAACTGGAATGAACTCAAGGAGGGCAATATCAAATGACAAAAAGAATTGCTGTAGAACAGTCGCTTACCAATGTCACTCAGGCACTGCGCGAAAAAGGATATGAGGTCATCGATTTTAAATCAGCGGGAGATTTAAACAACTGTTCTGCCTGTGTCGTAACAGGGATGGACTCCAATGTTATGGGCATGCAAGAGCTATCCACAAAAGCGCCTATTATTGAAGCAAGCGGCTTATCGGCAGATGAAGTATGCCGTGAGATCGAGGAAAGAGTTCAGTAATCTAGAATGAGATGTTATCAGCGATGCTGAAACGCTGTATCATACAAAAAGCCGTCGCCTTGAACGTGTTTCGATGTTCAAAGCGACGGCTTTTTTACATTAATCCGCTAATATGACCGAAGTCATCAAGATCCATGTTCATGGCTGCCGGCTGTTTAGGCAGCCCGGGCATCGTCATCATCTCTCCGGTTAGACAGACAAGAAAGCCTGCGCCTATTTTCGGAATGATCTCCCGGACGGTGATCGTAAACCCTTGTGGACGGCCAATGCGGCCTGGTTCGTCCGTAAATGAATATTGGGTCTTTGCCATGCAGATTGGCAGTGTATCCCAGCCATTTTGCTCAATAGCGGCAAGCTGCTTTTGGGCTTTGTCGGTAAAGTGTACGTCTTCTCCTCCGTAGACCTCTCTGACAATTGTCCGCACCTTATCCGCCACCTTATCTCCCGGACTGTAAAGCGGAGCGAAGTGATTTGGCTGATTCAGTTGTTTGCAGACCAGTTCGGCAAGTTCAAGCCCGCCTTGTCCTCCTCTTTCCCAAACATCCGCAACAACCGCTTCTGCATGATGCAGGCGGCACCAGCCAAGAATTTCATTTATTTCCTCGGGCGTATCGGATATAAAGCGATTGACAGCTATAACAGGTTCGAGGCCAAAGCGGCGGATCGTATCAATGTGTTTTTCTAAATTCGGCAGGCCAGCTCGGACTGCTTCTGCATTTTCGGCTTTTAATTGCTGCTTTGGCACGCCGCCATGCATTTTCAACGCCCGTACGGTTGCTACAATAACGACGGCATCCGGCGAAAACTTCCCTTGGCGTGCTTTAATATGCATGAATTTCTCTGCACCGAGATCGGCTCCAAAGCCCGCTTCGGTCACGACGATATCCGCCAGCTGCCGCGCTGTATTGGTAGCCATGATGGAGTTGCAGCCGTGAGCGATATTTGCAAACGGCCCGCCATGGATAAGTGCCGGTGTTCCTTCAATTGTTTGAACGAGGTTCGGCTTGAACGCCTCTTTCAGCAGAACAGCGAGTGCCCCTTCTGCTCCTAAATCATGGGCCGTTACAGGTTTCTTGTCATATGTATAACCAATGACAATGCGCCCGAGCCGCTCTTTTAAATCAGATAAACTTGTGGCTAAGCACAGGATGGCCATAATTTCTGAAGCCACCGTAATATCGAAGCCATCCTCGCGCGGCACACCGTGGGCAGGTCCGCCTAACCCGACCGTAATATGGCGCAACGACCGGTCATTGAGGTCAAGCACTCGTTTCCACGTGATCCGCCGGGGATCGATTTGCAGAAGGTTTCCGTGGTGAATATGGTTATCAATCAGTGCACTTAACGTGTTGTTTGCCGCTGTAATCGCATGGATATCCCCGTTAAAATGAAGATTAATTTCTTCCATTGGCAGGACTTGTGAATATCCCCCGCCAGTGGCTCCTCCTTTCATTCCCATGACTGGTCCTAAAGAAGGCTCACGAAGGGCCACCATCGTCTTTTTTTTCAATCGAGAGAGGGCGTCCGCCAATCCGACTGTCACAGTGGATTTTCCTTCTCCTGCCGGGGTAGGACTAATCGCTGTCACTAACACTACTTTTCCCGCCTGCGTCTTTTGAGGAAGCTTGGATACATCAATTTTGGCTTTATATTTTCCATAGGGCTCCAGTGCTTCTGCCGGAATATCCGCTGCGGCCGCAACCTCTTGAATGGGCCGCATGTCCGCTTTTCGGGCAATTTCCAAATCTGTTAATGGCGTTTGAATATTTGTCAAAGTTCTCCCTGCTTTCTTTTTTCTTTAGTATAATCGCAAACACGCAAAAAAGAACAGAAGTTTACTGATGAAGAGAACGATATAAAAAGGCAGCAGCCTGGGCTCTCGTAACTTTTTCAGCTGGCCCGAATGTGCCGTTTGAATTGCCGGCAGCTATTCCATGGGCAGCAAGGGCATGAATGGACTGAAAAGCCCAGTGATCTTTTCGAATGTCGCTAAACAACTTAGCGGGCTGTCCTTTTAGCTGAAAAGCCACCGTCAGCATTCTTGCCATCTGAGCGCGGCTCAGCGGCTCGTTTGGCCGGAAGGTTCCATCTTTGTACCCGGACATAATCCCCTTCTCATTTAAAAAGCATATATAAGGAAGAAATTCGCTTTGCACCGGCACATCTTTAAAAATCGCCTGTCCAGTTTTTTGTTTCGGGTCAAATTGCAAAGCTTTGGCTAATAGCTTCGCTGCCTGCGCCCGCGTCACAGTCTGATCGGGCCCGAACGTTCCATCTGCATAGCCGCTCAGATACCCTTTTTCGGCCATAAACTGAATTTCTTTATACGCCCAGAAGCCAGCCTTTACATCGGAAAAAGAGCGTGTGTCTTTTCCTATCCATTGGGCGATGTCTTCAATAAATTCTTCGGGAACATTCGCTGGAACATTATATTCTGAATAATCCGGCTCCCCTTTGGCATTCACAAGCAAATGAATCAAATCTGGATACATTTTATAAGAAACGTTTTTCCGGTGAGCAAGTGCATTTTTCCATTTTGTTAATTCCGAAGCGGGCACTTGCAGATCTTTTTGTCCTTGCATAATAAGAAGCGGAACCTGTTGCTCGGCGGCTAACTCAGCCGGAACATAATCACGCAGTTCGAACCACCAGTACGGATTACCGAGCTGAAATCCCTCCGGAAGGTGTTCTTTTGTATAGTCCGGATTATTGATCAACGCGATTTGCTGCTCCCAGAAGGCCAGATTGGCTTCGATTGCTTGTAAGTCTTCTGGAGGAAGCGGTTGTTTTTTCGCCCTTTCTGCCGCTGCGCGCTGCTGCCATAGCATCAAATCTTGAAATTTGCCGCTAGGACCAGCTACAATAATGCCTCCTGTAATCCGGTGTGCAGCATCTTCCTTTAAAAGACGTGGCAATGCATAGCCTCCTTGGCTGTGGCCCAAGACATACAATTGATCGCCCACTTCCGGAAGACTATCCAAAAACTGAACCGCTGCAAGGGCATCATCAATCGTCTCTTCCTGTAAACTAAGCTTTGGATTCATCCCAGCCTTTATATGATGCTCTCTTGTTAATTTCTCATAACGGAGAACAGCAATGCCTTTATTTGCCAGGCCGACTGCTAGATCACGAAAGGGCTTCGTTGAATTTAAGGACTCATCCCGATCATTCGGACCTGAACCGTGGACAAGAGCGACTGCTGGAAACGGACCTTTGCCTTTTGGAAGTGTCAATGTGCCTGGAAGCGCGAATTCCCCTTTGCCAATGGCCACTTCTTGCTCTGTATATTTGTCTGTTTTGTCATAAACAGGAGGCTTGTATTGACTTGGCGGCGCAGCATAAAAAGGAATAAAAAAGTCATCAATTTTTCCTGCTGGATCAAGATGAATCGTAATGTCGACAGGAAAAGGAGCCGCCTGATAGGTCAGCGTTATACTAGTATGTACTTGATTGGCCGCTGTTTTCACGGCCAGCGGTTTTCCCAGCTTTCCAAACGGGGCGGTTTTAGCCTTCCAAATGGAGGGGAATTGCTCGATAGAAACATACTTTTTTAAATTTTCATTAAATAAATGATACCCATCGGCCCATCTTTCTTCCAGTACAGCCGACATAAAGAGATGGGCTGTTTCTTCTGCCTTTTTTTCTGTTTTCTTTTTGGCCGGTTCCTGCGCGTGGGCAGAGGTGTGAGGCTGAACCGGCAGGAAGGAGCCGCTTGTGCCGATAGCAGCCGCAAGTAAAATAGGCCCAATCCGTTTCCACTTTTGTTTTTCTTTCATGATTTTTCCTCCATTCTCCTATTAAAGGAAATTAGTCTCATTTTAATAGTAATATAGAACATTTCCGCTGACAATGAGCGAAGGAAAAGCAAGGCTCTTTATGTCCCTTTTTATGGAATAAAATATACTAGATTTCTGTTTTTCCAGTCATTTACTTACAATATTGAATCTTTTGTGACACGATATATTTCTATTTGTTTTTTAGTTTGGATAGGACTATGATAATCATGCAAATACAGAAAGGAGATACTAGGAAGTTAGATGGATAAGGGTTTCAAAAATTATTGTGAAATATTGCACATAAAGTTCAAATGAAGTGAGAGGGGTTAAAAATGAAAGTAAAGTGGTTATTACTATCCGTGATCTTCGCTGTTTCCACTGCACTGGCCGGTTGTGACAGCCCGTTAATGGTTCTCGATCCTAAAGGGCCACAAGCAAAAACATTATCCGATACAATTATTTTTTCGATTATGATGATGGTCGGTATCTTGCTGGTTGTCTATATCCTTTATGCATTTGTACTTGTAAAATATCGTGCTTCCAAGATGGATAAAGACTATGAGCCTCCTCATGAAGAAGGAAACAAATGGCTAGAATTAATTTGGACAGTCATTCCTATTATTATTGTAATTATATTGTCTGTCGTTACGGTTCGGACAACGGATAAAGTGGAGAGCGTGCCTGCAGGCTATGCTAACGAGAAGCCGCTTGTCATTTATGCTTCCTCTTCTAACTGGAAATGGCATTTCAGCTATCCGGAAGAAGGAATTGAAACCGTCAACTATGTCAATCTTCCGACAGATCGTCCGGTTGAGTTCCGCTTATATTCTTATGGACCGATTACGAGTTTTTGGATTCCGCAGCTTGCCGGTCAGAAATATGCTATGAGTGACATGGTGACGAAAATTCATTTGTCAGCTGATACACCGGGATCTTATATGGGCAAGAACTCTAACTTCAGCGGTGAGGGCTTTGCCCACATGGAGTTTGAGGCCCAAGCGATGACGCCATCCGAGTATAAAGAATGGGTCAGTGATGTAAAACAGACAGCACCAAAATTAACTGAAAAAGAATTTGATCAACTTTTGGAAACACCTCATGTAGGACGTAAAACGTATACATCCACTCACCTTGAGTTTAAGCCAGCTCCAGAAGGAGAACATGCCGGACATCATCATGGTGAGGAGAAGGAAGATCAGCCAACAGGCCATGAGGATCACAAAGAACACGACAATATGGACCATATGGAGCATATGGAAAATAAAGAGCATCAATAAACCAGCGACTCATCTTCCCTGCTAGTGAATAAAACATTTGTCTAAAGTAACAATTTGGAAAGGAGTCATCCAATATGAAATGGGATGAATTTTTCGTAACCGGCGAACCGATGATTTATGCTTCGATGGTTGCCATCGCGGTTGTTTCGCTGGCTATTCCAATCGGGTTGACCTATTTTAAAAAATGGGGCTACCTCTGGAACGAATGGTTAACGACCGTTGATCATAAACGTATTGGCGTTATGTATATTTTGAGTGCTTTGCTTATGCTGTTCCGGGGCGGAGTAGATGCCTTGTTAATGCGGGCGCAAACCGCTAGACCGGAAAACGGCTTACTCGATGCGCAACACTATAACGAAATCTTTACGACTCATGGAGTCATTATGATTTTGTTTATGGCTATGCCGTTTGTTATTGGTTTAATGAACGTTGTCATTCCCCTGCAAATTGGGGCGCGTGACGTGGCGTTTCCGCGCTTAAATGCCATCAGCTTCTGGCTGTTTTTTGCCGGGGCTATGTTATTTAACATCTCATTCGTTATTGGAGGGTCGCCGGATGCCGGCTGGACAGCTTACTTCCCGCTTGCAAGTCCGGAGTTCAGCCCGACTGTCGGTAACAACTATTACTCTCTTGCTCTGCAAATTTCCGGTATCGGGACATTGATGACAGGGATTAACTTTATCGTTACGATTTTAAAAATGCGTGCACCAGGCATGAAATTAATGAAAATGCCGATGTTTACTTGGTCCGTTTTGATTACAAACGTCATTATTGTGTTTGCCTTCCCTGTATTAACAGTTGCTCTTGCTTTAATGATGTTTGACCGCCAATTCGGCACACAGTTTTTCGCTATGCAAAATGGCGGGATGGATATGCTTTGGGCCAACCTCTTCTGGAT
The DNA here is from genome assembly GCF_002189605.1 of Pseudobacillus badius. Classification (NCBI taxonomy): domain Bacteria; kingdom Bacillati; phylum Bacillota; class Bacilli; order Caryophanales; family Bacillaceae; genus Pseudobacillus; species Pseudobacillus badius. The sequence goes on along the minus strand of NZ_MWMM01000004.1, from coordinate 190,892 downwards.
TTGGGGACATCCTGAAGTCTATATCGTTATTCTTCCGGCATTTGGTATTTACAGTGAAATCATTTCTACATTTGCCCGCAAGAACCTATACGGCTATAAATCAATGGTTATTAGTATGGTCGCTATTTCAATGCTTTCCTTCGTTGTATGGGCGCATCACTTCTATACAATGGGCCATGGCGTGATGGTAAACAGCGTATTCTCCATTACTACAATGGCCATTGCCGTGCCGACCGGGGTCAAAATATTCAACTGGCTCTTGACGCTGCGTAAAGGAAAAATTGAATTTACTACTCCGATGCTGTACTCGCTGGCGTTCATCCCGATTTTCACAATCGGCGGCGTCACCGGGGTTATGCTGGCGATGGCAAGTGCTGACTATCAGTATCATAATACGATGTTCCTTGTTGCCCACTTCCACTACGTATTAATTCCAGGAACGGTTTTTGCGGTTATTGCCGGCTTCTACTACTGGTTCCCGAAAGTCTTCGGCTTCCGTTTGAACGAGCGTCTTGGAAAACTGTCATTCTGGGTGATTGTTGTCAGCTTTAACGTGACGTTCTTCCCGCTGTTTATTCTTGGATTAAACGGAATGACACGCCGGATGTATACGTACTCTGCAAGCACCGGCTTTGGACCATTAAACTTGATTTCTGCCATCGGTGCTGTCGGATTGGCAATTGGGTTCATTATTCTCGTGTACAATATCTACTGGAGTGTACGCTACAGTCCGCGTGATACAACCGGCGATCCTTGGAACGCCAGAACGCTGGAATGGAGCACACACAGCCCGGTTCCTGTATATAACTTTGCGAAAGTGCCAACTGTTGATTCATTAGATGCTTTCTGGTTCTCTAAGAAAAACAAAACACCGCTTGCTGAAGGCGCCTATGAGCCTATTCATATGCCAAGCAACAGCGGCATGCCATTCATTATGGGAATAGCATTCTTCTTTGCCGGTTTCTTCCTTGTATTCAGCTGGTGGCTCCCAGCGATTATTGCCGGATTAGTCATTCTTGGGACAATGGCCTTCCGCACATTTGAGCGGGATCATGGCTATCATATATCCGTTGAGGAAATCGAGCGGACGGAAGAAGCATTGCGAGGTGAAAGAAAATGAAAATAGATCACTCACTTCCATTGGAATATAGTACAGAAGAAAACCGATTAAAGGTTTTAGGGTTTTGGATATTTTTAGGGGCAGAAATTGCCCTCTTCTCCACCCTTTTTGCAGTGTACTTTACATTGGCCAACCGTTATGGAAACGGTCCGAGTGCTAAGGAAATTTTCGAATTAAAGCCTGTATTAATAGAAACCTTCCTGCTTTTAACAAGCAGTTTCACAATCGGCCTGGGTATTCATGCTATGCGGCTTGGATTAAAGAAAGCGATGATGACTTTCTTTATGATCACTCTCGTATTGGGTCTTGGGTTCCTTGGCGTTGAAATTACTGAATTTGTGACTTATGTTCATGAAGGGGCAACAATGCAAACAAGCGCCTTTCTCTCTAGCTTGTTCACATTGCTCGGTACACACGGAGCTCACGTAACATTTGGACTTTTATGGGGAACCGCCATTTTGCTTCAAGTGAGAAAACATGGATTTACTCCTGAAACAGCGAATAAGTCCTTTATTTTCTCTTTATATTGGCATTTCCTTGATGTTGTCTGGATCTTCATCTTCAGCTTCGTTTATTTGAAAGGATTGATGTAATATGAAACAGTTATTCCCACTTCCTCATGTGATGGGATTTGTTTTCTCGCTAATCCTTTCACTAGTTGCTTTAGCTGTTGTTTATTTTGATTTGTCTTATACAGCCGGAATGACGATTTTGTTAATTACGGCTATTGTTCAGGCAAGCCTGCAGTTGCTGCTGTTCATGCATATCGGAGAAAACTCGGATCGTTCTACGCTTTATACAAATATTGCGTACGCCCTGTTTGTAGGTGTAGTGACTATCCTTGGTACCCTGTTTACAATGGTTTGGGGTTATAATTAAGACGAAAAAAACGGTACGCCGGCTTGGCGTACCGTTTTTTCATATGCAAGAGAGACGAATGGTTTTGTACAACCTGTACTTAATCTTCGACAAACACCTCATTTACATGATGTGATTATTGAAAATTCCGCTTTTGGGTTCGTACGATTGATGCCCAAGACCATCACCCCATTGGAGTTTTTCGTTCCTTGCCTTATTTAGACTATCCCGCGGGGAGAAAAATATACGGGCTTGAAAAAAACTTTTTTCCTCCTTCCTTGCTTATGATTCAGCTTATATAAATAAGCAATTGAGACACAATAAGAACAGCACAGAGGCTTCTGTGCCAATACACACTTCGGAGGGATGGATCATGGGAAAAAGAAGCAAATCCAAGCGTTTTGTTAAACAAGGCACAGATTCAGTTTCGCAACATGCTGAGCGCTTCCCTTACCGTACGACATACTCTGAAGCAGAAGAACGGCGATTTTCCACTGAGAATACGGCAGATAACCCTGACTTGACACTCGGAGGGGTTTAAATGGGCAGAAATCCCGAAAAATCCAAAAGAAACCAATCCGGACAGCCTAAGCCGCTCAGCGGATCGCACAAAGTGAAAAACAAAAATCATTCCCGGCAAAACAACAACAGCGGCCACGGAATGTAGCTAGCTGCTGTCAAGTGACTGAAAAACCTCCGTATGCAACAAGAGCCGTTATGCTTGGCTCTATTGTTGGACGGAGGTTTTTCTTCCTTATTTAAACCAGCCTTTCTCTTTCGATTGGGAAATGGCTTCAATTCGGTTTTTTACATGGAGCTTATCAAAAATGGTTGAAATGTAATTTCTAACCGTTCCATTTTTGATTTTGAGCTGATCGGCAATTTCTTTCGTATTCTTTCCTTCAGCGACAAGCGCCAATACTTCTTTTTCCCGTTCAGTTAACGGGTTTTCCTCACTGTAGAAATCGTCCATTAATTCCGGTGCGTAGATGCGTCTGCCGGACATAATGCTGCGAATGGAATTTGCCAGTTCTTCGCTGGGGCTGTCTTTCAGTAAATAACCGCTCACCTTCGCTTTTAAGGCGCGCTGAAAGTAGCCGGTGCGAGCGAACGTTGTCAAAATGATGACTTTGCATTCAAATCCTTGCAATTCTTCCGCCGCTTCAAGACCGCTTTTTCCAGGCATTTCAATATCCATAATGCAGATGTCCGGATTCAGCTGCTGAACGAGGGCAATCGCCTCTTCTCCATTTGATGCTTTGCCAACCACTTCTATGTCTTCCTCCAGACTGAGGAGAGAGCCTAGAGCTCCAAGAAGCATGCGCTGGTCTTCCGCAATCACGATGCGAATCATGGTTTATCTCTCCTTCTCTCTTTGTTTTACATCATTAGGCACGGTGATAATAAGTGTAGTGCCGTGGTCGGAATGAATATCCAAATAGCCATTGACAAACTCAAGACGCTCCTTCATTCCTAACAAGCCATTTCCTTTTTCGAACGCTGTATCCGCCGCCAGTCCCTTTCCGTTGTCTTTTACTGTAATGTGTATAGCTTTGTCAGATTGCTCGATTTTCACCTCACATTGAGTAGCGTGACTATGCTTTACGACATTAGTAATAGCTTCTTTTAGGCACATGCTTAAAATATTTTCTAAAAACAAGGAAACATTCACTAATTTTGGTTCTTCATCACTGATAAATTCAATGTGTGCCGCCTGCAAAAGCTGTTTGACAAGAACAATCTCATCCTTTAAACGAATGCCCCGCATGGAAGAAACCATTTTTCGCACTTCGTTTAAGGCCGTACGAGCGGTTTGCTGTACATCCTTTAGTTCGGCTCTCGCCTGTTCTGGATTTTTGGCAATTAACCTTTCTGCCAGGTCGCTTTTTAAGCCGATCAGTGACAATTTTTGTCCTAATGTATCGTGCAAATCGCGCGCAATTCTTTGCCGCTCTTCCATTTTGACCAGCTCGGAAATTCTGTCGTTTGCATCGCGCAGCTGTTCTTCCAGCTGCTCTTGCTTTTTGCGGTTATAAACGGTGAAGGGCAGCAAAATAACGCTGATCCAAACGATAATAATAAAGGGCAGCTGCCTGACAAACAGGTCGCTTTGAAGGACAAGATGATAGTTGAAAGAAACGATCGTACTGATTAAGTGAATGACGTAAAGCGTGATAAAAGCGATCCGGTTTTTGATATTGCCATTATAGTAGGCGATGTAAAAAGCAAAATAAGGAAATTGAAACAAAATGGTCATTGTAATTGAGATAGCGATAAGAATGCAGGTCCATAAATAGACCGGCCATTTTTTCGATAAGAAAGCTAACCGATAAGCAATAAAAAATAAAATCGTGAGTGTAATCCCCACGAAAATCTCAACCGTTGAGGACGACTGGAAAATAAAATAAAAGGGCAGCAAACTGAGGACACTCCAGATATACGGTGAAATACCAGAGCTTCTCTGAAAAGCCCGCTGAATTCTTTGCATCATAAAAACCTCGTTTTTCCATCTTTTTTTCAGTATAAAGGAATTTTCTTCACTAGTGAATTGTTCGGCTGTTGAAAAACCATGTTTTCGCCCGGTCCAGTTTATCGGACGATGGGTGAAAACATGGTTTTATCTGTTTGGCTTTATTTACAGTTGTAGGGCTCTCTTTTCTTTTCCGCGTGCGCGCGGTTCCCTAGCGGCACGGAAGGTGATGAATTTCTCACTTTCTTCATCCCACAAACGGAATCTTAAAGAGCTTAAGCTTGTTCTTAACGTGATCGTTGGCACATTTTGCAAAGGAAGTGTCTGATTGTGCGCTGCTTCCAGCTGATAATTAGGTACACGCGGGCTTAAATGATGCACATGATGAAAGCCGATGTTGCCTGTCAGCCATTGAAGCGGCTTTGGCAGCTTGTAAAAAGAGCTGCCCTCTACGGCGGCTTTCACATAATTCCAGTGCTCATCTTCCTTAAAGTAAGAGTCTTCAAATGTATGCTGTACATAAAAGAGCCAGACACCGGCTGAACCGGCAATAAGAAAGATTGGACCTTCCACAAGAAGAAAAGCTTCCCAGCCGACAGCCCAAATGAGCAAGGAAACGACAGCCGCAATGGCTGCATTCGTAAAGTACGTATTGAACCGTTCATTCCAACGGGCTTCTTTTCGATTAAAGCGATTTCCAATCAGAAATACATAGATCGGGCCTAAGATAAACATGACAAAGGGGTTGCGGTACAGGCGATAAGATAATCGCTGCCAAAAAGATGCTTCCCGATATTCATTCACTGTCATCACCCAAATGTCTCCTGTTCCGCGCTTATCAAGATTTCCGCTTGTCGCATGATGAACAGAATGGCTATGCTGCCATTGATTATATGGGAAAAAAGTTAAGATCCCTGTAATGGTCCCGACAATTTTATTAGCTTTTCTGCTTTTAAAGAAAGAGTAATGACAACAATCATGGAAAATAATAAATATCCGTGTCATAAAGCCGGCTCCGACAGCTGCTAAGGCGAGCGTAAGTAAGTAAGAGACAGACAGGCTTTCATAAGCGAGATACCAGATAAGACAAAAAGGAAGAATCGTATTCACTAATTGCCTAACACTGGCGGCCGTATTGGCTTTTTCATAAGGCGCTACTTGTTTGCGCAGCCATTTTGAATTTTCTTTGTTCATGTAGTTGATCCCTTTCCTCTTATAGTTCTGTTCTTTCATTATAAGAGGAAAGAGGAATACTGTGCAGTAGCACCCGTCATACTCCGTATATGACAAGTGTCATATACGGACGGATTTTTTAAATAATGGCATCGATAAAGAACCAAATTACCATAATAACTTGAATGATTAACTTAGCGATTGTGCCGCTTAAAAAGCCGATAAATGTAGCAAAGCCTATCGTCAGCGCTTTTTTAGCATCTTTTTGGATCAAAAGCTCCGTAACAACGACAGCGGTGAACGGCACAAGCAAAATGCCAAATGGCGGAAAAACAAATGAACCGGCAATGACAGCCAGAGCGGCTACCCTTTCTCCCCATTTAGAGCCTCCATATTTTTTAACGAAATAACTGTTGGCTAAAATGTCGGCCACAATAATTAAAATCGTAAACGCCGCCATCGCCAGCCAAAAGACAACGGATAATTCTTCATGATTGATGCCAAAATGATAAAGCAAAAACCCTCCCCATAAAAACACGATGGAAGGAATAATCGGAAAGATTAACCCCGCAAAGCTAATAATAAATAAAAGAACAATGCCGATCCAAGCGGCTGTTATCATGATGCTCACTCCTCCTTTTGTTTTGATTGCAGTTTACGAATGAATAGAGAGAGCTCCTTGTATATAGCGACAATGTCCTCCATCCGCATCCGGACAAGACCGCTTGAAGATGGGGCAACAAAGTCGAGAACGCCGGGGACGACTGAGGCAGGCTGCATGCCCCAGGCTGCTTCTTTTCTCCCGCTGTATTGCTGGTAGACGCCTTTGCCGACAAAACAAACCACTTGCGGTTGATAAGCTGCAATCTTCTTCTTTAATTCTAGTCTGCCCTTATTGTATTCTTCTTTCGTAATTTCTTGCGCACTCTTTGTCGGCCGTGCAACAATATTGGTTAAACCGTAGCCGATAGACAGGAGATCAGCATCTTCTTCGGGACGGCATCTTCTTTCCGTCAAGCCCGCTCTATGCAGGATCGTCCAGAAGCGGTTGTTCGGGTTCGCAAAATGATGGCCGGTTTCACCTGAACGGAGACTGGGATTGAATCCGACAAACAGGACAGTCAAATTTTCTTTTAGATGGTCTTTCACAGGTTCCACGTTTTCACTTCCTTATGTTATGTGCCATAGATTAAAGTCTTTGCACTTGTTGTATACGTCAAATACGTCAATTGGTTTCAAATAATAAAATCCGAGTGCTTTAGCACTCGGACTTGTCCTTTTTGATTAGCCGCGCAGCAATGGCAGTGTGCAGCACCGAAAGGACCCTCCTGACTTAATAATTTCAGTAATGTCCGCCTCAATGACTCGGTATCCCCGCTCAGCCAGCTGCTCGTTCACCCTTTTGTTCACCGGCAGACTGAATACCGTTTTGCCGCCAATGGAAAGAACGTTTGTGCCAAGAGTGAACTGTTCCTCCTCTGACACTTCAATAAGACGAAACCGGGAAGCTAAAAGCTCCCTTTCCTTTTTTCCCAGCGCCTTAGAAAAGACCAGCGCTTCATCTGGGGATAAAATATTAAAGACACAGTCTAAATGCAAGTACTTCTCATCAAAAGGAATAGAGAGCACTTCATAGTCCGGCAGCCGGGACTGCAGCTCAGCGACTGCTTGGCCATCCGTCCGGCTGCTGATCCCGGCATAAACGGTGCGGCCGTTTATAAGGATATCGCCGCCTTCAATGGGACTGCTTGTCAATGGAGAATAAGAAAGATGGGCTTGTCTAAGCCAAGTTTCAAGGACTTTTTCTTCCCCTTGGCGAATATCCGTCGCCATGCTGGAAATAAACACTTGTTCTCCGATGGTAAAACCAATATCGCGAGTAAACACCTGCTCTGGGTACCGGGGATCCGGCGGGAGTTCAATGACTTCCACCCCGTGCTCCTGAAGCAAGCGGGAGAATTGCCGATGCTGCTTCAAGGCCCGCTGACTCTCGATATTCTCTTCTTTAAACTGCTCTTGCGTTTCGTTAATTACTTCCTCTATCGCCATATACTGCGGCTGGCACAATACCACTTTTTGCAGCCGCCCATACTCGCTGCCGCAAGTAAGCGGCTGGCTTTGCTTTGATGCAATAGACATAATGTTCCTCCTGAAAACCTAGTGTATATGCTATTTATTCCCCAAGAACAGCAAAGAATAAACAATTCGGCCCTAGAGAGGAAGACTAACGGAACCTTTTTTTTCGGTTGTATTTCTTCTTGCGTTTAGAAGCGTGACAATCATCACAAATGGGATATTGAAAGTGAGAAGACAACTTTTCTCCGCACCTTTTACACCGCTTGGCTTTCCCTGTTTCTCCTGCCTGCAAGTGCTTATGGACCTCATCACTAATTGTTTGGCGGAGCCGCTCCCAATAGATTGCCTCCGTTTGCCGGCCAAGCCGATATAGAAAGAGAAGATGAAGGCCAATAGCTTTATAAGAGAGCTCTAAATCCTCCAGCGTACCGGTCTTCATAATAGGCTCAGGCAAATCCCGGCCATTTACAATCGCTTGCATGGTGGAAACCCATTGCTTTGTCATTCCCCAATCCTTTGTAGAAAAAGGAAGATGCAAAAAACCGTACAAATCAGTCATTGGCAGCCGAGCTTCTATTTCACTCCCTTCGATGATTTCATATAAATAACGCTCTTGAGAAAGCGCTGCTTTTTTTGTTCCTTTAGGACTTTTAAATCGCTGCCAAAGCTCAAAGAAAGTTCCCAGATCACGATAATACCGCTGAAAGCGTTCAAACACAGCTGATGTCGGTGCGATGGCAAATGTCCGGACAGGCTCATCCTCTTTTTGAAGCAGCTCCATCATCTTTTTGACATCAGTCATAAAAGCCACCTTTCCGACAGGATAGATGCCTTTCCGTCCGGCTCTCCCAGCGATTTGTTTGACTTCCTGGGAAGTTAACAGTCTTCTTCTCGTACCGTCGAACTTTTCATTTTTTAGAAAGACAATTCGCCGAATCGGTAAATTCAGCCCCATGCCAATGGCGTCTGTAGAAACAATGACAGAGGTTTTTCCCTCGATAAACTGTTTCATTTGTTTTTTTCTTGTTTCCGGCGGCATGCTTCCATAGATCATACTGACGGAAAAACGGTTCTTTTTCAGCCGGGCGGCTGTTTCCAGTACTTCCTTTCTTGAAAAACAAACGAGTGCGTCCCCTTGAGCTGTATCCGCTAATTTAAATGGCGCGGATTCCACTTGCAGCGGGATGTCCCGGCTGTACTCGCATAGTTCATACTCGTTGTCGCCGAGAAGCTGGATAAGCATTTCTTTCATATTTCTGCTGGCAATAATATGCACTTCAGCGGCACGCGCGCCGGTAATGGCCTTATACCAGGAAAATCCCCGATCTTTATCGGCGATCATTTGCGCTTCATCAATCACGACTACGTCGTATAATTCTTTTTCATAAAACATTTCCACGGTACAGGAGAAATGCTGAGCATTCGAATGGATCTTTTCTTCCTCTCCTGTTTTTAGCGAGCATGGCACTCCGTCTTTATTAAGCTTTTCGTATACTTCAAGAGCCAGCAGACGCAGCGGAGCGAGATAAAGCCCGCTTTTTGCTTGTTTCATTCTTTGAAGTGCCCGGTGAGTTTTTCCGGTATTGGTTTCGCCGATATGCAATATGTAGCGGACGTTCCGTTCTGCCGGAGGGTGATACGCCTGGCCGAAAATGTCTTCGATCTGCCTTTCCTCTTCTTCTTGACGGCGCTTCTCTTCAGCCTGCTTTTCTGCTTGTTTTTGCTTTCTTTCGGCATATTGCTGCTCGTACAGTTTCTTTTGCTCTGCTTCGTCATATGGCAAGGAGGCAATCGCAAGAAGATGACTGAGACGTTCTGTTGTTAATTCCTCAAAAAAATCCCATACTACCCCGGAGAGAAGGTAATCTGCTGTATCGTGCAAGTGATCGGCCGTCAATTCTTGGTCATTTGCCTGCTCGTAGCGCTCTTTCAGCTGTTCCGGAATCGCCTCTAAAATTTTCTGAGAGACGGTATTGAACACATATTGGGAAGTGTACTGTTCATAGACGGAGGAATATGTCTCATATTCAAATTCCCAATGCCAAGTTTTTTCAATTCGCCCGGTTAATTCAGTGAAAAAGTCTCCGGCTGTTTCATAGTCTTGGGGATCAAACACCCCATCCTCTGTCAAGGTCTCCTCAAGGGCTGATGGATCAACAGGATGGAAACGCATTTGTGTCCGCAAGTCTTGCTGCAGGCGGTTCGCCATACAGTGCCTGAATAACAAGTAGAAGGCTTTTTTGTTTTCTGCAATCGCCTGGTCTGCGGCTGTCTCAATGAAACAATTGATTTCCTCCTGTTCTTTTGCCCGCTGTTTTGCTTCTTGTTCAGATAAAAAGTGTGCGCGGGCTTTTACATAGAGAGCTTGCCACTCTTCGACGGAAAGCTTCGCGTATTCTTCATGCAGCCATTGCTCGGTATCAAAGGGCTGATAAGTTCTGATTTCGTTTCGGAACAGCTGATTGATCAGCTTTCGGGCCACATCTTTTGTCACGAAGCTTTTTTCTCTCAAAAACGCCCGTTTTTCTTTGCTGCTCAGTTCATTGGAGGCTTTGTTTAGCCAGATATTTAACCATATTTGCTCGATATATGGTTTGCGTTCCTGCATATACTCTTCCAACGAAGGAGCGTGTTCATGTGTCCCCAAATAAGCGAGGAGATCTTCGCAAACCTTCTGTTTAGTATGGGAAAGTGCGTGTGCATAGACATCGGAAAAGTGTTTCATGATTCTTTCCTTTCGTGTTGTTTATTTTAAATGTGGAGAACAATAAAAGAGGAAGAAATCGTTCTTATTGGCAAATCTCAAACGTTGGGGTATAATCTAGGAGAAAACACATATTTTAAAGAGACCGTTTCGATGCTGGACACATCGAAACGGTTATGCAATAGCAGGTCCCTTTTAGGAGATCAGCATCTAACATGCTAAAACCGCCGGAGCCAGGTAAACTCAAGGGCGGTTTTAGTCTTTTTTATGGAATGACAAAATTGATATGACTAAGCCTGCAAAAGCAATTGCAAACATCAGTGTTTCAAATGTTGTCATACGGCCCCACCTCCCTCCTTGTCCGTTGGAGGAGTGCGCCGACCACCCTTGAGAAGCCTATTCTATTGCTGTTTCCATTATAACACATCTAGAATTAGAACACACGTTCCTAATTGGTATTTTTTTAAAATTCTTATTAAGCCGTCCGGCTGTCTTTTAACATAGGAAAGCCGTCTTCGTTTTATGTCTATTATGAAGCATGTTCGTGAAAATTAACCATTAGAAAAGCTCCGGAAGCTACATTGCCGGAGCTTTTCTTTGCAGCTGCATAGCTGCGATTTATTTTTTTTCCCTTTCGCTTAATTGATCCAGCATGCTCATTGTATCAATTAAATGATTATTAAAAATCTGGCGGGCAATCGTCAGTAAATCCATAATCATAGGATCTCTTAACGAATAAACTACGCGATTGCCATCCTTTGTGCCGTATACGATATTCTTGCTGCGCAGCACACTCAATTGCTGGGAAACAGAGGAACCTTCAGAGCCGATGGCTGTCTGAAGTTCATTCACATTTTTATCTCCCTCCGCCAGCAGCTCTAGAATGCGTATGCGCAACGGATGGGAAAGAGCTTTAAAGAAATCGGCTTTAAACTGTTGCAAATCTGTATTCATTTCTTTTCTCCATTCTTTTAAGCTAAAAGGCCTTTGTCGGTCTTGGTCTCTTTTTCATTGCCAATAGAAAGTTTCGCGCATTCGTGAAAAGCGGATTGTTTGCATCCCAGGCATTTATTTTTATTTAACTTAGTCAGGGCAAAAGTGATCGCTTCCCCGGTATGCGAAAAGATATGCTCTGCTCCGATAAGGTCAAGCAGTTTTGTTCGTTTGATGACTTCTGCGGGCTGAGGCTGCATGCCTGAGAGCAGGAGGAGCCCCCCTTGCTCGCGAAAATCCTTTATTATGTCCGCTAGAATTGTTTCTCCGGTTGTATCCATATATGGAACCTTGCTCATTCTTAATATTAACACATTTGGCCGGTAATGGATGGCTTCCATGATTCTATGCTCAAACAACTGGGCAGCTCCGAAGAAAAGCGGACCTTCCACTGTGAACAGGCTGATTTGCGGACAATGATGCCCTTCTTCGATGGCGGCTGGCCGGACCTTTTTGTCTTCAGGATCAGGCAGCACTTGTTCAATTTTAAGAGAAGCGCCCATCCGTCTGACAAAAAGAATAAGCGATAAAATCAATCCGGCTTCTACGGCTATTGTTAAGTTGGCAAACACTGTAAGAACAAAAGTCGTGCATAAAATGAGCGAGTCGCTCGTTTTTGTCAGTAATATGCGCGAAAACTCTTTGCGCTCACTCATATTCCAGGCAACTCTCATTAAAATAGGCGCCATGCTTGCTAATGGGATAGCAGAAGCATAGGGAGCAAAAAGCACTAACACGAGCAGCACAGCCAACCCATGAACGACGCCTGACACAGGAGACACAGCCCCGCTTTTAATGTTTGTTGCGGTTCTGGCAATGGCTCCTGTCGCAGCAATTCCGCCAAATAAAGGGGTAATCATGTTGGCGATTCCCTGTCCCGCCAGCTCCCGGTTGCTGTTATGCTTCGTCCCGGTCATTCCATCTGCTACAACTGCGGATAATAAAGATTCAATCGCCCCAAGAACAGCGATAGTAAAAGCCGGCCCAAGCAGCATATGCACCTTTTCGAACGTAAACTGCGGCACCTGGAAGCGGGGCAAAGAGTGAGGGATTTCACCAAAGGTAGAAGCGATGGTTGCTACCTGTCCAGGAAAGAAATAAGCTGCTGCAAGACTTGATGCAAGAAGACCTATCAATGGGCTTGGAATTTTCGGAAAAAATTTAGGTGTAACGATCATAAAGAAGAAACAAATCAGAGCAGTTGCTATACTATATACACTCATCGTATCCAAATGGATAATAATTTCTTTCATATTGGAAAGGAAGTCTTCATGCTGCTCAACACCACGCAATCCCAAAAAGTTGGCGATCTGTCCGCTGAAAATAATCACAGCAATCCCTGAGGTAAACCCAATAATGACCGGCCGGGGAATGAACTTGATCAGCCCTCCTAATTTAAGCAAGCCCATTAACAGCAGCAGCACGCCGGCCATGAATCCGGCAATTAGCAAGTTTTGATACCCGTAAGCCATAACGATTCCGAGAAGAACAGGTACAAAAGCTCCTGTCGGACCGCCGATTTGATAGTTAGATCCTCCGAAAATAGAAATCAGAATCCCTGCAATAATTGTCGTATAAATGCCGTACTCCGGTTTTACCCCGGAGGCAATCGCAAAAGCCATGCCAAGCGGCAATGCAATGACTCCTACAATGATGCCTGCGAGCAAGTCTTTACGGAAATGGTCGGTGGAATAGCTGCTAAAAGAATGCAACATCTTACTCAACGAAACCCCTTCTTTTCTTTTGGTTTGTATATTCAAATATTTGAATATACAAATATTATATAGCAATAAAATGAATTGGCAAGAACAAAAAAAGACCTCATCTAAGGTCTATGAGGTCTTTCCAGCGTTTGGACAAAAGTTATGGATGTTCAAGTACGACAGCAATCCCTTGTCCCCCGCCAATGCAAAGAGAAGCCAGGCCGTATTTGACTCCGCGCTTCTTCATTTCAAGAGCAAGTGAGTAGGTGATGCGTGTTCCGCTTGCGCCAACCGGATGACCGAGTGCGATCGCTCCGCCGTTCACATTCACTTTTTGCGGATCCAGCTCCAATTGCTTCATTACAGCGAGGGACTGGGCGGCAAATGCTTCATTGAGCTCAATGAGACCGATGTCTCCCCAGGTTAAGCGGGCTTTCTTTAGTGCCGCTTCACTTGCCGGCACAGGACCAATGCCCATTACATTCGGATCTACACCAGCTATTGCCCACGCCCGTACTCTTGCCAGCGGCTGGATGTCCGGCCGGCTCGATAAGAATGATTCAGAAGCAAGAACGACTGCAGCGGCTCCATCATTAATTCCGCTTGAACTTCCGGCAGTAACGGTTCCTTCTTTAAGAAAAGCTGGTGTAAGCTGGCTGAGCCCTTCGAGTTCGGCAGCTTGGCGGATATGTTCATCCTGTGAAATGGTTTTTTTACGCTTCTTTTTATCTGTATAAGAAACAGGCACAATTTCTTCGCTGAAACGGCCGGATTTCTGGGCTTCTCTCGCCTTTTGATGCGATTGCCAGGCAAACGCATCTTGCTCCTCACGGCTGATTTCAAATTTTTTCGCCAAATTTTCTGCCGTTATGCCCATACCGCAGCCAATATACTCATCTGTCAACGTTGACCACAGCATATCATCCAACGGCGGCGGTCCGTACGGCGAGCCGAACCGGGTGCCGCGCAGCACATGCGGGGCCTGACTCATGTTTTCAGTTCCCCCGGCGAGGGCAGTCTGGGCGTCTCCCAAAAGAATCGTCTGGGCGGCGGACACCATTGCCTGCAGTCCTGAGCCGCATAGCCGATTTACTGTCAGTGCCGGCGTTTGCTCAGGAATTCCGCTCTTTAACCCGATATGCCGAGCTAAATAAGCCGCTGCTTTTGTCGTATGAATGACATTGCCGAACACAACCTCTTCCATTTCTTCTGGCAACAGCGAGCTTCTGGTGATTGCCTCTTTGGCTGCTGTTACTCCAAGGTCGACATCAGTTACCCCTTTGAGCCCTCCTCCAAAAGCGCCGAATGGCGTTCGGGCTCCATCAATTAAATAGACAGCCTGCATGATTCATCCCCCTATCCTTGATCTCTTTCTTACTATAACACAAAATGAATGGTTATTCACTTTTGGAGAATAGAATGAAAAGATTCAAAAAGAAGATTTAGTGAGAAAAATGTGAAACCAATCTTTATATCCTGCGTATCCTTTTGTAAAGTGCACTGCTGTTATTCAATGGAGCGAAATTCATCATTTCTTAACGGCGCTTTATATTAAATATGAGAGAGGCAAGCAGAATGACGAATCGAGATAAAAAGCAAGAGACAGCCATTATTGTTGTCCACGAAATTTATGGAGTGAATGAGCATATGAAAAGCTTCTGCAGGTTGCTAGCAGAACAAGGATTTACAGTGAGCTGTCCAAACTTGCTTAAGCGGGAGTCTCCGTTTGAATACGCTGAAGAAGGAATGGCCTATCGTTATTTTATGGACCATGTCGGTTTTCAACAGGCGGCAGCTGCTGTGAAGAGCCTACTGATAGATATGAAAGAAAACTATCAAAAAGTCTTTATTATTGGATTTAGTGTAGGCGCAACGATTGCCTGGCTATGCAGCGAGGAAAGAGCGGCAGATGGCATCGTCGGTTATTACGGCTCCCGCATTAGAGATTACACAGGCATCACGCCCGAATGTCCGGTTCTCCTGCTGTTTCCACAGGAAGAGCTTTCGTTTAGCGTCGATGGTCTCATTCAGTCTCTTTCGCAAAAGAACGTAACCATACATAAATTTGCCGGTCAACACGGATTTGGTGATCCATGCTCCTCAAAGTATCATATGGAAGCAGCAGAAACGGCGCTTCATAAAGTGATCCATTTCCTTGGCTCCTAATTCTTTAACAGCAAAAACGGCCATCCGAGATGGAAGGCCGTTTTTATTTTATTGAAGATAGCGGCGTGCGCCGGCATATTCCTCGCCGTAGCCGGATGTTTCGATAGGATCAATCCGCACATGGGTAGAGCTGTTTGGAGAGTGAATCATATGGCCATCTCCAACGTAGACAGCTACATGATGAACTTTGCCTTTCCCTTGATCATAAGCAAAGAAGAGAAGGTCTCCTGCCTGCAGGTTTTCCCTTTCTACCGGCGTGCCATGTTTGGCCTGCACCGAAGAATCTCTTGGTATGATGATTCCGTTGGCATGATAGAGTGTATAGGTAAATCCGGAACAATCAAACCCGAATCCTGACATACCTGCCCATAAGTATGGGAGGTTGAGAAATTTTTTGCCGGTATTAACGATATCCTGACCAGCAGGCGCCGGAATCTCTTGTTCAGTTTGATAAATAGCGGCATCGTTCTTCTTCAGCCATTTTGTGCCGTCACTAGGTGTGGCGACAAGCACCTCGCCCTTCCATTCTTTGATGACTGGAAGTCGTGTGTTAAAGCTGACTTCCATGAATGCTTTTTTGCCTTTTTTGTCATTGTAAAGCCAAGCTGTCGGAGAAGTGATTAAGGCAAACGGGCGATTGAGTTTCTTTTCAAAGCTTTTTCCTGCGGTCAGCTGGGCTTTCGGCATCCACCCGGGATAGCCTGTTTCGTTGCGGGGCGTCGGCTGATTGTGAACAGCCACCTTGGCCCATTCGCCTTTTTCTTCAAGCAATGTTACTTTAGAGCCGTATAAGGCTTGTGTTTCCAGCTTTCCAACGAGATCCAGCTTATCCTCATACGTCATGCTAGCTGTCCATTTCCTTAAATCGACCGGATTGGTAGCAGAAGGCTTATCCACTTCTTTTAATAAATCCGGTGCTGTCCATAAGGTCGCGGCGGATACATCCACATAGTAAGTATCTGCTTCTGTTGCTTTTGCCTCTGCCGGACTCATGGCCAGGAAAAACAACATTCCCAGAGCTGCCACGGCGATAGAGCATTTTTTCATCATACTGACGATTCATCCTTTCCCGTATTTATTTGGCCCTGTTAGATGAACGGAGCCATTTATTTAAAAGGAACATTTTCTTTCCTTTTAATCCCCAGTCCTGGCTCATTGCCGAGATGAATCGTATCTCTCTCATAGGCAATGCCTTCAAAGCTTTCCTGCTTGATCCACAGTGGCGCATCCAAGTCAATTTTTGTGATGTTCGGATGCGCAACCGCCAGATGGATGGCTGCCGACACGCTGACGATGGATTCCATCATGCTGCCAATCATGCATTCAACCTCTGCTGCTTCCGCCATATCCGCTATTTGCACCGCACGGCGGATTCCCCCTGTTTTCATTAATTTAATATTTAAATAGTCTACAGCTTGCTCAGATAACAGTTTCATTGCGTCAATTGGAGAAAATAAGCTTTCATCTGCCATGATCGGCGTTTGGACATGTTGTTTAATTTCTTTTAGGCCCGCAATGTTGTAAGCCTTGACCGGCTGTTCGATCAGTTCAACATTCAATTGCTTATCTTCTAATTCTCGAATAATCCGAATCGCTTGGCTGACTGACCATCCTTGATTAGCGTCCACCCGGATCACCGCTTGATCACCGACCGCGCGGCGGATCGCGCTGATTCTTTCTGCATCCTTCTCCCAATCCTTCCCGGCCTTCACTTTTAAAATCGAAAAGCCGTCTTGAATCGCTTTCAGCGCATCATTCACCATATCCTCTTTGTCAGCCACACTGACTGTCATATCATTGCGAAGCTCGTTTGTTTGCCCGCCGAGCAATTCATACAAGGGGATGTCCCAATAGCGGCAGGCAGCGTCATAGACGGCAATCTCTACAGCTGCCTTGGCGCTCGTGTTGCCTGCGCATGATTGCTGAATCCTTTTGGAGAGCGCATGGAACTGGGTAATTTTTTGCCCGATGAGCTGCGGGGCAATGACTTGTTCAATCACGCTGGCAATTCCCGCTGTTGAATCACCTGTAATAGCCACTGTCGGAGCCGCAGCTCCTATTCCTGTAATGCCGTTTTCAAGATGAATGACAACAAATATATTGTCAATTTCTTTTGCTGTGCGTAAAGCGGTTTTAAACGGTTTGACCAAAGGGAGTTTTTCTACGAATATATCTAGTTTGCGAATATACATGATGACATCCTTTCCTTAAAATGCAGATAAAATATAAGAAGTTAAAATACCGTAGTAGGTGCCGAGCAGACTGCCGAGCACAGCCATTAAAATGCCCACCGGAATCAATGCCCGGTTGAATGCCCCTGCTAAAATTGGAGCTGAAGCTACGCCGCCGATATTGGCCAGAGAAGCAACACCCATCGTAAATAAATCGAGCTTAAACACCTTAGCCAAAATCACCATAATTAATCCGTGGAAGAACATGATCATAAATCCGGAAATAATGTACACAGGCGCTTGGAACAATTGCGAGAAATCAGCATGTGATGCGATTAAACCGATCACGATATAAAGCATGACTTTTGAGATTTCCATGGAGCCTGGCAGCTTGCCTACTTTTGTCATGGCTAGTATCAGGCCGACAGCAGAAGCGATAATAATCGTCCAAGTCGTTGCATTGACAGCCGCCCCAAGTTCAGGAAGAAGCGTACCTATTTTCGTCGCTGCCGCTGAAACAAATAAGCCAAGCGCAAGAAATCCGATAAGTTCAACGAAGCCGATTGGCTGTTTGCTGTTGCTTTCTTCGGCTTCCAGGTGAGCGGTAATTTCATCAATATAAGAAGTATCCGCCTTCGTCCATTTGTTGAATTTCATGGCAAACGGCACAAGCCAGAACAAGAACATTACCCATACAGAATAATTGACAGTATCCATAATTAAAGCGTAGCCAAAAATATTTTCAGGCACGTCTAAAATTCCTTGGAGGATCACCATATTTGCCGATCCGCCTGTCCAGCTGGCGCTCAGCGCAGAAAAAGCTTTCCATGTTCCTTCCGCGTAAAACCCGTGAAGAAGCGCATAAGTAATAGTGAATCCTCCTACAATGCTGAGCGAGGCAGCAAAAAAAGTTAACAGCATTTTCGGGCCTAAACGGACGATTTTTCTTAAGTCACAATGAAGCAGCATGAGCATCAGCATCGCGGGCAAAAGCAATCCGCGCACGGTTCCGTAAGCGGTTTCAACAGATTCACTTGCAGAAAAGAGGCCGAACGTTTTCATTAAAGCGGCACCGATATAAATCAGTACAATCCCGGGCACGTATTTAAAAAACTTGCCCCCAATCTTTTTCTCCGCGATCGCAATTACAGCTGTAAATGCGAGCAAAAAACAAACAAACATCACACCATCTTGAATCATCTATTCTTCCTCCTTTAAAGAAAGTTTAAAAAATAAAAAATCCAGCTGCCAAAGGACGTCCGCCCTTTAACAGCTGGATTTCATATGCATAAACAAATGAAGCAGCTAATTGTTAATAATTTGGTTGTATTTAATGCAGGCGTTTTTAAACGCGACAATTAAAGCTTTTTGTGACGCACCGAAATATCGGTTCTCAATGTCGGCAACAATGTCCTCAAAGTCCATCATGGACCGCCCGTTAAAGATGGATTGGACAAATTGAGAGGTTAAGGAAATAGTAGAAGAGCATTCCGCCTCTATAATCTTATGATTCTTCCGGTCGATGACAAGACCGATAAAGTAAGAATTAAATTGCTGCATAATTGGATTGTTAGAAGCTGTTTTGCTGTCTCCAATCACATAAATCGTATCTTTATCAAACACGGATGTTCCTCCTGCCATTCGGATATTACGCGGGGCATTCGCATGGTTTGCATGCAAATGTTCATCGTAATAAGGATGGTATACTCATCTTAATATATCTGCCTGCCATTTGCAATATTAAAAATATTGAGTTTTGGAATTTACTAGTGAAAAAAATAAAAGCAGGACCGCTCGATGATTTCCCCTTATCCGTTAAACCTCCCCATCACCACAGTATTATAATAGTTCCCATCTGAAAGAATTTTGTCCTTTTGCAAGAGGCCTTCGATTTGAAAGCCGCACTTCTCATACAGGCGGATCGCTTTCTCATTTGTTTCTAGCACATGCAATGTCATTTTTTCAATGTTGTTGGCATCCGCCCAAGCGATCGATTCTTTCAAAAGGTTTTTTCCGATGCCCATTCCCCAGTAGTCTTGCAAGATGCCAACCCCGAATTCTACCTTATGGGCGAATCGCTTGAAATGATTGCCTTCACACCTCGAAAATCCGACAATTTTGCCGCTCACAACTGCTACTAAAAACAAGTTTTTCTCGTTTTCTATGTCTGATTGAATGAATCGTTCAAAGCCGGCCTTATCTATAAAGCCTTCTCCCTTTTCTCTATCAAGGTTTTCTGTTTCGCCGTCAATCTGGAGCCGTATATCAGATAATGCCTGTGCATCATTATGCCGGGCGATTCTGATTGTGTAGCATGTGCCGTTGGCAAAAAAATGTTTTTCAATGTCCATTTCCTCTTCCTTTCACATAAATGTACGGGAGATGCTTGAAGAAAGCAGCATCAGCTCATTCACGGGAGCTGATGCTGCAGTTCGTTCAGCAGTTGTCGATAGTATCCGACATTCGATGTTTCCGACAATGCCGCCAGTTGTCCGGCTGCCTGCTCTTTGATTTGCGCCTTTGCATCCGTCTTTGCTTCTTCAAGAAGGCGCTGGTAAAACGGCAGCAGAATGGCTTCCATGCGCTCCTGTTCCTGCCGGATATATTCATGCACAGGCGGAATCAGTTTCTTTTCGATTTCATCTCGTATTTGTTTATTTCCGCCTTCTGCAAAGAACTGTACAGATGTTTTATATTCTTTAAACAAGGAAGCGAACAAGCCGGAATGCACCTCATGCAACTCGGGCTCAAAAGAGATACCTTGAGCTGTCTCGGCCTTTGTTTCTTTCAAGTACACCCCTGGCAAGAAGGCTCCTGTTTCTTTTTCAAGCGAGCGGTAAAACCGGCGGCTGCCTTTTTGCATAAAGGCCTGCAAGCGAAAAGCTGTCGTCCTCATTTCACGAGCCATTTCAGCAGCAACAAATCGGATTACTTCATTGGTCATCCGGTGCAGCGCCGTGCGCATATCATCAAAGGAATCAAAAGCAGCCGGGCTGAAAATGGCCTTAAATTCATCGTTATAACGATAAAACAAGCGTTGTCTGGCATAGAATAACAGTTCTTTGATTTCTTGATGGAAGGCTTCATATTCTGCCGTGACGAGCCGGCCTTCTAAGTAAGACAGCGCGGCAGATAATTGACGGGACAGCTCACGGCGCCGTTCTTGCTTGATCACTTCATCCGTTTCAGCAAGCTTAATCCGCCGTTTTAATTCAAGGATGCCTTGATTGGCATCTGCTTCTGCCTGATGCAAAACAGCAGCAGCCAGAGCTTGTTTGGTGAAAGGATAAAAATGCTGCTCGAATAAAGAGAACCCTGACAGTTCCAGCACCTCTTCCTTTGGAAGACGTTCTGCTTCTGAAAGTGCCAATAAAGATTGGTACCGCTGTTTTTCGTCTGATGTTAAAGAGTGAGCCGCTTCTTTTTTTGCCAATAAAGCGAGATGGCTCGATACCGGATAAATGCGTGCTTGTTCAAGCCCGCAGTGCAATAAGTTTTGCTCAATATGACAAAGCACATCCTTCAAGTCACTTTTCTCTGTGGCAAGATCAGCTGCGTTAACAATAAAAAACAGCTTATCTTTGCCAATAAACTCTTTGACCTGTCCAAGCTGAGTCAAAAAGACTTGATCGGCTCGCGAAAAGGCATGATTGTAATAAGTAACAAATACGATCGAATCAGCGCTCGTTATATAGTTGAAGGCCATTTCAGTATGACGGGCATTCATGGAACCCGCACCGGGCGTATCAACAAGCACCATTCCTTGCTCTGTCAGCGGTGAAGCATAATACAATATGATCCGCTCAACAAAGCACGCTTTTTCTTCCACACTGACAAACTCGGTATACGTATCAGCGTTTTTTTCTACTAGCTGCCCGAGCAGCGGCTGGATCTCCTTATAGCCGGAAAGAGCGGCGCGCAGGAATGAAAATTGTTCCAGCGGCAATGCAGCAAGCGGACTGAAGTCTTCTTCCGGTTCTTGTTCTTCGTTTTCCCCATTTCCTTGCCTCTTGTTCTCCGCCCATTCGTCATGCTCCCGCAAAAGCAGCTCCAGGCTCTCCAAGCTCCCAACCGTTTTTCCGCTCAATTCCAGCGCCTGATTAATATCCTTGAGGAGCTGTTCCTCTGTTTTGAACAAGAGCGTGACAGTTTCGTGAGGATGTTCTTTATCGGGCGCGCGGATTTCATTGATGGCTGCTGTGGTGGGATTGGGCGACACAGGAAGCACCCGTTCACCTAGCAAGGCATTGGCAAATGATGACTTGCCGGCACTGAAAGCTCCAAATAAAGCGATCGTATATTCGTTCTTCTCAAGCCTGGCAATCCGCTCATTCAGCTTATTGATCCTTTGCTCCATATGGCCGGCCTTGAGCAGCAAGCGGGCTTTTCTTTTAAGCTCTTCTATCTGTTTTTCCAAGCCGCCATAGACAAGAGAAACCTCCTCCGACCGGCTCAGCCATTCCCTGGCTACTTCACCGATAGAGACCGCTTGCTTTCGTTTTGCCCCTTGTAATTGTCCCGCTTTCTTAAACGCCTGAAATGGTTTTTTCTCCGCTTTTTCCGTTCCGCGCACCGCCAGTGTGGAAAGCAGCCTGTTGTACAACTCTTTTTCTTGCGCTTTTAACTGCTCCCGTTTTTCCCAAGCAGCTATTCTTTGGTGAATGTCTTTCTCCTCTTGGGCAAGCAAAATCCGTTTGCTGCGGTTATTTTCCTTCGCCTGCGCTTCCAGCGGTTCAATGATCCCGGCGAACGCTTGTCGATATAAGCTTCTCAGCTCATTTGCGATGTCTTTGGCATAATTCAACACATAATCATCAGTAAGCATCGCTCCGCTTTTTACAAGCTTCACAAGCAGCTCGGGAGAAAAGTCAACCTCACATCGGCGGATTTGCTCCCGCAGCTCCTCCGTCAGCACATCAAATGAGCTTAACAGCTGAATGAGGTCCTCCTTTAAGGGGATATCAATATAGGAAACTCTATTTTCATTTAACGTTTGAAACAGCTGCTGCAGGCGAAGCTCTTTTTCTTTTTTGGTTTTCTTGCGTGAAAATAAGCCGCGTACCTGAAAGGAAAGTTCCCGGGATTCTAAAAATTGCCGCACGAAAATCCGGGCATAATAGTCAAGCAGCTTGGCATTGTAAAAAACCTTCGCCAGCGTTTGATCAAAGAGAGGAATAAAAAGATGATCGCGTTTCTCTATGGCTTCTTTCCGTTCATTCCATTCCCGCAGCTCGTCTTGAAGCTGCTGAAAAGAAGAAACTCCCGCCAGCTGCTCATCATACTGATCAAGCTCTTCCCTGCTTTTTTCCCGTTGTTTATCGAAAAAATCCATCGCTGCCATCAGTGCTTCCTGCAGAACATGAACTGGAAGCTGCTGCCGGCGGTCAGCCATCTTTCCAGATAAGAAATCCTTCAATTCATGGATCTGATTATAAGGATGGTTCTCCTCCTTTAAGGATGTGAAATACAATCCGTTATACGAAAGCTTATGCTCAGCGAATGACTTGTGAATGCGGCTTGAGAACTGGGAAAAAGACAGCTCACTGGCGATGTGTTTATCGATTTGGTTAATAATGAAATAGTTTTCTTTTCCTCTTTCTGCCAAATATCGGTTAAATTCAAAATTGGCCGGCGATTGCACGTGGTTATAATCCATCATATAAAAAACAAGATCAGCCAAGTGTAATTTCGACAATGCGCTAACCCTGTGGGCGTCATCCGTTGAATCAATGCCCGGGGTGTCAAAAACGGCTACCCCTTCTGGAAGCTGGCCTGTACGCTGGGAAATGTCTACTTCTTCAACGGCATTCCCATTCACACAATAGGCCTGAATTTCATTGATATCATAAGGATAAGGGAACCTCTGGCTGCTTCCGTCTTTAAAGAAAACCTTGGCGCAAGGCTCTCCTTCTTTCACTTTGACAATATTAGCGCTTGTAGGAATTGGGCTCGACGGGAGCAAATTTTCTCCTAGCAGCTCATTAATCATGGAGGATTTTCCGGCAGAAAAGTGGCCGTAAAAAGCAATAATGTACTCTATATTTTCTAACTTTTCTATGAGTTCAGCACAGGCATGAGCATTCGTCTGATCGTTATACTCGGAAAATAAATGGTGAAGTTCCTTTAGTTTTGGCAGCAGCAACGCGCGGGTAGGCCTTTGGTTAGCAAGCCATTTTTTCAATTGGTCAGTCAGCATAAGTCCCCTCCTCTCTGCGTTCAATCCTGTTATTCTTATTGTACCGGAATCAATAAACAATTTCAGCTTGTGTCCTTTTTTCGCAAAAAAAAAACAGAAGCTGCGCTAGTCAGCTTCTGTCTGCCGTCATTTATTAATAACTGGCCGAGCTGCTTCCAATAGAAGCAGATTGTTTGTAAAAGCTCGGCGCGGTCTTTTTCAAAAATACTAATACCGCTGCTGTGATTAACATTTCCGGAAGCAAATAGGAAATGTTATACAAGAAAGAATATACAGCGACTGGCATTTCCTTTGGTGCAGCGCTGCCGAACCAGATGATGCCGGACATAAAATGGCAAACGAGACGCAGGGACGTTCCCAGCAATAAGCCGGTGAAAATCCTTCCTGTTGTAATCGGCTTATGAAAAACTGCAAGCCCTCCGATTCCAAGCACCGCGTAAGCGAGAGGATAATCCAACACAAGCTGGACCGGATGGACGACATAGCCGCCTGTCAGCAAGCTGATGATCCCGGCTAATAGCCCTGTAACCAAGCCGGCCTGCCAGCCGCGGCGAAAGGCCATTACAAAGATTGGCACCATGATAAGTGAAATCGATCCGCCAAATGCCCACAGAGCGCCGAATTCTACCTTGCTTAATATAAACGATAGTCCCGCCATAATGGCAATTTCGATCATCGTTATCAATTTGTTTCTTTCCATAAAAAAGCCCCCTTCTATTATCCAGAGGGGTGTACGGATACAACAGGCTCTTCCGTGTAAAGGAATGTTGGCTGCATCTGTCACACGTTCCCTACGCTGGTACTAACCAGATCAGGTTCATAGAGTTGAGGACGGCTCCTCTCTCAGTCTAACGACACCCCTAGTGGACTTCTATGCTCTTACTATAGCACAAGTGCATCAAAAATGAAATATCAGCCAAATATCGTCATATCGTCAAAGAAGCTTTTATTTGCGTCTATCTGCTCCCCTCCGGTCATATACGTAAATGAACAGTAAAGAACCACAAAAATATAGACAAAATTAGGTGAGGCTATGAATCACGTTGTTGAACGCGGGGAAACGCTGGCTTCAATTGCCGCTGATTACCGGATTTCTGTCGCTCGGCTGCTTGCGGCTAACCCTGGAATGAGCTCTTATTCTTTAGCACCCGGGCAAATCATTCGCATTCCCGGTCTTCCCCCGCCCGCTTCTCTTCCTTATTCGATCCGCGTTTCCCTGTCGCAGCGGCAATTAACCTTACTGCATCACGGAACTGTTCAAAAGGTCTATCCCGTGGGGGTAGGCAAGATGCTGACCAAAACCCCGACAGGAGATTTTGTCATTATTAATAAAGCGCCGAATCCGGGCGGCCCATTTGGAACGATGTGGATGAGCTTATCCAAAAAATCCTATGGCATTCATGGAACGAATAATCCTTCCTCGATCGGAAAATTTGTTTCCAAAGGCTGCATTCGCATGTACAACCGTGATGTAGAAGAACTGGCTCGAATCGTTCCGCTCGGCACGCCTGTACAGATCCGGCCGTAAATCATCCGTCTGATGTTTGAAAATGGATAAAGGGGGGCATAACGAAACAGTAAAGGAGGAATGACGGATGACAGAGAAAAATCACGCAATTCACAAAGATGGAGAACTGCAGCCAAATAAAGTGGATGATGCCCTTGAACGGATCAGCCCTGAAAGAATGGATAGCATTCTTGAAAATTTCCATTCCTTCAAAGCTTATCTGAAGAAAAGAATAGAACTAGCTGAAAAAATCGGTTTAAATGAGGAAGAGCTGGCGGTTGCGGCAGAAAAAATTGCCGGGTATCTTGCTGAACATGCTGAGCCGAAAAACAGAGAAGAAAAATTGCTTCAAGAGCTGTGGAAGGTCGGCACGAAGGAGCAGCAGCATCAGCTTGCTCATATGCTCGTGAAATTTGTCGATGAGGAATAAAGGATGACAGAAAAATCGGGTATCTATTCTACGGCAAAAGAGGTTCGGAATGATCTCATTCCGAACCTCTTTTCGTTTGTTAGGTGATTTTCAAGTCATTCAGTAGAAAGATAGACCACTCCAAGTCGATGCTTAGGCAGCCTGCTTCCTAGTACAATTCTCCCGCCCGGTCATAAATAAAAGAAAAATCAGCCGCTGCCTCCATTTTAACAAACAGATGCTTCCCTGGTACAAGCTGATCTATAGTAACCCCTTCTATTTTATCCCGTTGGCTGGGATGATGTTTCGAAAGCTTCTTCCTCACCTCAAGCATTTGATCGATTTATTTTCAAACAGGCATTGTTATACGGATATACTAACTTTGTCCGCGCTGTTGATTGGAATGGAAAGCGCAAAGACTCCTGCGGGATCGGCGGGACAGGTGAGATCCCGCAGACGCTTTGACGCCGGGGAGGCTCGCCGCTCGCCCCGCGGAAAGCGAAGCGCCTGGAATGGAAAGCAACAGACCCCTCCGCAAGAAAATAAAAAAGACTGTAGACAAACCTCCATTTTCATTGAATTTGTCTGCAGTCTGAAGCACCTGTTCATACAGGTGCTTGTTTGGCTGGCCATCTCTCTTATACGTTATTGCTTGCCTTGCTTTTCTTTCCATTCATTTGCTAAAATCCCGTAGACCACGTGATCTGTATAATGATCATATAACCATTCTGCCTGTCTGATGATGCCCTCTTCTACAAACCCCAGCCTTGCAGGAACGCTTCTGCTTTTTTGATTCCCCACAGCAGCCCGTATCTCCACTTTATTTAAATGCAGGCGGCTGAAAGCATAGTCAGTCAGCGCCTTAGCAGTCTTTGTCATAATTCCCTTTCCTTGATATCCTTCTGCGAGCCAATAGCCTATTTGAACGGTTTTATTTGACCAATTGATGCTGTTAAAACCGGCAACGCCGACGATTTCTCCATCAAATACAATTACCGTATTCATGCTCTTATTTTCAGCATAGCCTTTCAAACAAATTTTGATAAATTCTTGTGAATCTTCTACTTTAGTTGTCCCGTCTACCCAGGGCAGCCATTCTCTTAAATAGCTTCTCGATTGGTCCGTTAGTTCAAAAATTCTTTCAGCATCATTCCACTCAATTAACTTCAAGGATAAATTTTCATCGATTTTATGTACAAACATGGCCTACCCTCTCCTCTATACGTATTTATGCTCTAAAATTAATAAACTACAGGCCACTCCTGTGAAGGGATGAAAAAAGAGAAGCTGATCGCATGGCGACTAGCTTCTCCCTGTTCTAAACGATAGTTAGCTGCTTATCAATGAAATCAGCCGATGAAAAAGCGTTTTTTATTTTGCTTCTGCATATTGGTCAACTTCTACAGTCCAGTTAAATGAATCAGGCTCTTTACCGCTTTGAATGTTCGTAATGGAGCTGTAAAGCTTTTTAGCAACCGGTCCTGTAACTCCGCCGTTGATGCTCATTTTTTCATCATTCCAGAATAGCTCGCCGATTGGAGAAATGACGGCCGCCGTTCCTGTGCCAAATGCTTCTTCCAGCTGTCCGGCTTTATAGGCTTCGTAAATTTCTTCCATTGCTACACGGCGTTCAATCACCGGCAGATTCCAAGATTTTAACAGCTCGATCACAGAGTTTCTCGTTACGCCCTCTAAAATACTGCCGTTCAGAGCAGGAGTGACGATTTCCCCGTTGATTTTAAAGAAGACGTTCATGCTGCCGACCTCTTCAATGTACTTCTTTTCCAAGCCGTCCAGCCATAAGACTTGTGTGTATCCTTGGCGATCGGCGACTTCTTGCGCTTTTAAGCTGGACGCATAGTTTCCTGCTGTTTTTGCTTCACCTGTTCCGCCAGCTACCGCCCGGACAAATTGGTTTTCGACCAAAATTTTAACTGGATGAATGCCTTCTTTGTAATAAGCACCTACCGGCGACAAGATAATGATGAACTTGTATTGGCTGGATGGCGCTACCCCAAGGAAAGGCTCTGTCGAAATGATAAATGGACGAATGTAAAGCGATGTGCCTTCCGCTTTTGGAATCCATTCTTTCTCAACTGCAATTAATTGTTTCAGCGCTTCCAAAGCAAACTCTTCATCCACCGGAGGGATGCACAGACGCTCGTTGGAACGGTTTAAGCGCTCAAAGTTTTTCTTTGGTCGGAATAACAACACCCGATCATCTTCTGTTAAATAGGCCTTTAATCCTTCAAACACAGTTTGGCCGTAATGAAAGACCATGCAGGCCGGGTCCAATGAAAGCGGCTCATAAGGAACGATCCGAGGATCATGCCAGCCCTGCCCTTCCGTGTAATCCATAATAAACATGTGGTCCGTGAATATTTTCCCGAAGCCAAGCTCTTCTGCTTGCGGTTTCGATTTTTTTTCAGGACTTAGGTTGAGTTGGATAGTCTGTTCTTTCATGTCGCACTGTCTCCTTGCTGTAGATGAATTTATTGAAAGTAAAGTGATAAAATAATAGTATACAAAACATTGTACAATTTTTTAGAATCTTTTAACAATAGTTTATTGCAAAATTATTGTAAAACATTTTCAATTCTTTGTCCAACCAATTTTTTCTAATTCAAAAGCCCTTCCGCCTCTAAAAAGACCCGTGCCACTTCTTCCGGCTTCTGGTCGTTCACATTCACTTCGTAGTTCATCTTCCGCATTTGGTCATCTGTCACTTTGCCGGCAAGCTTGTTTAACGTTTTTTCGAGTTCCGGATGCTTTTTCAGTGTTTCCTTCCTTAGCAGTGGAGCCCCTTGATATGGAGGAAACATTTCAAGATCGTCTTCTAGCACCGTTAAACGGAACTGCTGTAATTCACTGTCCGTGGAGTAGGCATCTATTAAATTAATATCGCCTGATTTAATCGCTTGATAGCGCAGCTTAGGCTCCATCGTTTGGACGGACGGAAAGCGCAGGTTGTACTTTTTTTGAATGCCGCGATAGCCATCTTCACGATCGGCAAATTCCAATGTAAAGCCGGCTTTCATTTGCCCTTCTGCTTTTTTTAAATCGGATATCGTGTTTAATTGAAGGTCTTTCGCCGTTTGTTCGGGAACAGCTAAGGCATACGTATTGTTGTAAGCCATCGGACGAAGCAGCGCCATATCATATTTTTTCAGCAAGCCGGATTGCGCTTGCTTATACACAGCTTTTTGATCGGTGCTTTTTGCCTCCTCTTTTAAAAATTCAGCGATCACCGTTCCAGTGAATTCCGGGTAAATATCAATCTCTTTTGCGCGCAAAGCATTAAACACAAAAGAGGTTTTTCCAAGCCCCGGCTTTAATTCCACCTCCAGGTCGGTGTCTTGCTCGATCAGCAGTTTATACATGTTCATTAATATTTCCGGTTCACTGCCAAGCTTCCCGGCAATCACGACTGTTTCTTCTTTTGATTTCATCAGCGACGGGGCAAGCAGAATCGCGCAGGCTGCCACAACTGCGATCCCTGTGATCGTTAAGGAACGTTTAAATGAGACATTCTCAGCGGCTTTGAGCACCATATCAAAAAAGATAGCGAGCAATGCTGCCGGGACCGCTCCTAAAATAATTAAAGAGGTATTGTTGCGGTCGATGCCAAGCAAAATGATATCGCCAAGGCCCCCTGCTCCGATCAAAGCTGCGAGAGTCGCCGTTCCAACAATCAATACCATCGCGGTCCGAATCCCCGCCATGATCACCGGCATAGCGAGCGGAAGCTCTACCTTGATTAATTGCTGGTAGCTTTTCATGCCCAAGGCTCTGGACGCTTCAAGCAGTGATGGATCGACTCCGGTAATTCCTGTATATGTATTACGCAAAATTGGAAGAAGAGCATACACAACGAGAGCGATAATGGCGGGAACACGTCCTATGCCAAAAAATGGAATCATCAACCCCAGTAAGGCCAGCGACGGAATCGTCTGCAACACAGCTGTCACGCCGATAATACTCTCGGCTGCCTTCTTGTGCCGGGTTAAGTAAATCCCTAAAGGAATCGCAATGATGACGGCAAAAAACAAGGAGATGAAAGAAATTTGCACATGCTCAAGCAGTGATTGCAGCACATCTGTCTTTCGATCATTAAATACACTGACAAATTTATCCACGGGCTCTTCTCTCCTTCAACATGGCCGACACATAAGCTAAAGCAGATTGTCTTGTAATGATCCCGATGATTTGGCCTTCTTGTTCTACTTGAATTTGCTCCTCTTGCATCAGCTGTTCAATCGCTGCTTCTAGCGGCAATTCAGCGGAAATTGTCCGGATGCCCGGCTGATTGGCTGTAATCGGGACGGGCTGTTTCACAAGGGCTTGGCCTGCTGTGAAGGTTTCCTGGATTGCCGGTCGGGCGGTGCCGATAAATTGCTTCACAAAATCATTCGCAGGCGCGTGGAACATGTTTTCAGGAGTATCGAGCTGAACAATTTGGCCGTCCTTCATGAGGCAAATCCGGTCTCCAAGCTTGAATGCTTCCTGCATATCGTGTGTAACAAATACAATGGTTTTATGGATGCTTTTTTGCAACTCAACAAGATCATCCTGCATTTTCTCCCTGCTGACTGGATCTAAAGCACTGAACGGCTCATCCATTAACAAGATATCCGGATCGGCTGCTAAAGCCCGTACTACCCCGACGCGCTGCTGCTGGCCGCCTGATAATTCCGCCGGCCTCCGCTTTTTGTACTTATCCGGTTCGAGGCCGACCATGAACAAAAGCTCATCTACCCGTTTTTCTATTTGATTACGATCCCAATTTTTTAACTCTGGAACGATCGCAATATTCTCTTCAACAGTCAAGTGAGGAAATAAAGCAATTTGCTGAAGAACGTAGCCGATATTCCAGCGCAGTTCATGAATATCATAATTGCTGATTTCCTTCCCGCCGATCTCAATCGTTCCTTCAGAAGCCTCAATGAGCCGGTTAATCATTTTCAATGTCGTCGTTTTTCCGCAGCCGCTGGGCCCGGCAAGGATGAGAAATTCTCCCTTTTGTATAGATAAATCGATCGACTTTACAGCGGCTGTTCCATCCGCATACTTTTTGGAAACCTTATTAAATTGAATCATATGTACTCCTCTTTCTTTTTTTCTCCCTAACCCTTTCCCTGAACACTCATACTAGCAAACATTTTCTTTTTCATGAAACAAAAATGCTTGCTTGGCTGCGGATAATGATGGATGACAGGCGTGGGGATGATGAAGAATAGCAGCGAAAAGCCTATGTTCCGCAAGAACATAGGCCAGTGATCCGTATCTCTTTCACTTCAATCGCGCTTTAGGCATGGCTTGGGCTGCTTTACATGTCGTCATCGTTTTCGGTTTTCATGCTGCTGGCCCTTTAAGGAGCGCTAGGAAAAACAAAAATTGGCTATCGGCTGCTAGGAAGGCGGATTTCTACTTTTGTTCCCTTGCCTTCTTCGCTTTCAAAGAAAATCTTTCCCTTGTGGTGCTCGATAATTTTAAAGCTGACCATGAGCCCGAGTCCGGTTCCCTTTTCTTTATTCGAATAGAATGGCTCCCCAAGGTGAGGAATCCGTTCCTGAGAAATGCCGACCCCGTTATCTACTACCTCGATGCCAATCGAATCGTCCCCTGCTTTTTTTGTGCGTATCGTCACCTGTCCTCCATCCGGCATGGCTTCTATCGCATTTTTGATTAAATTCAGCATGACCTGCTTGATTTGTTTCTCTTCTACCCGGGCTAAAGGAAGCTCTTCTGCCAGTTCCAGAATCAATTCTACTCCGTACAGCATCGCTTCCGGCTCCATGAACGCAATGGTATCTCTTAAAATGTCATTCATTTTTTTTTCAACAAAAAACATTTCCTGGTTCGGCTTAGCAAGCATTAAAAACTCCTGCATGATCGATTCAATCCGGTCAAGCTCCGCCAGAATAATCTGGCTGTACTTATGATGAGTCTCCTGTCCCCACAATTGTGTAAATCCTTTAATGGCTGTTAAAGGGTTTCTCACTTCATGGGCAATGCCCGCTGCAAGCTGGCCGACCGCACTTAATTTATCCCGTTTGTTGAGCAGAATCTCCTTTTCTTTTAAATTCGTAATATCTTGTGTAATGACAATGACACGGTTCTTAAAATGCTCGGCAATAATTTTGCGAGAGCGAAGCCAAATAACAGCCCCATCTTTATGGACAGCCTGATACTCAATTTCTGATCGTTCGCCATACGCTTCTTCATGTGCAAACCGTTTGAATCTCTCTCGGTCTTCCGGATGAATCACTGATATAAAGGAGCTCAGGTCCTGATACATCTTGCCTTTTGAGTGTCCCAGAATTTTTTCATAGGAAGGACTAATGTAAAGGACGCGGTTTGTAAAGCGGTCGTATACACAAAAAATATCATTGATATTTTCTGAGATATCCAGAAATTTCTTCTCGTTTTCTTTTAATTCTTCTACTTTGCGATCTAGTAAAAGAGCGGTTTCAATTTTTTGAGTAATATTTCTTGTAACACACACGGCAGCTATGAATTGGCCGTCTTCATCATGAATAGGCGATACGGAAATTTTGACGTGAAGAAGAGAGCCTTCTCTATGAAGGCGAATTGTTTTAAAATGATGAACGGTTTTCCCAGATAATGGCTTCTGTTTCAAAAAGTCAAATTCGCCCTCAAGGTGTGTGGGAATAGTTGGCAGGAGTTCTCTCTGCCGTTCCGTTAATTTCCAGCCATACTCCTGTTCGAATGCCTCGTTTACAGCAATGATTTTTCCATTCTGGTTAAAGATGCATAGAGGATCACAAACAGCTTTTAAAAAGGCATCATACCAATTGTTGTGCTCAACTGGCAAATGATTTGACACGATCAATCCAGTTTCATTTGTTTTCACTTCTATCCTCTCCCCCTTATTACTATGTCTAAAATTCTTCTACTTTTCATTAAAAATCTTTCAACAAATGGTGAGTTTTTATGACAATTTTTGTTTAGATTCTCCCCCGGTTCTTTTTTCACAAGATTCAGCGGATGTTCTATAATAAGGACAGAGAGATTGTAAGGAAGAGGTGCCGCTATGAAACTGAACCAACTATTTGAACACTTTCAAGGACGGACGCCTGCCATTCTAGGCAGTGAGCACTTCGCTAAATTTGCTGTCCTTCTCCCCCTTGTTGAAAAAGATGGAGAGATTCATGTGCTGTTTGAAGTGCGTGCCTATGCAATGCGCCGGCAGCCGGGAGAGGTTTGCTTCCCCGGCGGAAAATGTGATCCGGAAGATCCGGATGAACTTTTTACTGCTATCCGCGAAACAGCTGAAGAGCTTGGTGTGTCTCCTGCTGACATACGCGATACTTTCCCGCTTGACTTTATGCTGTCGCCCTTTGGGACGATCATCTTTCCCTTCGCAGGCGCTGTGCCGGCTGATCAGCTGCAGCTGAATCCTGATGAAGTGGCAGAGGTGTTTACGATCCCTTTGAACTATTTGCTGGAAACTGCACCGGACCGTCATACCATTCATTTCAAGGTCGAACCGGCGGAAGGCTTTCCGTATGATTTAATTATTGGCGGAGAAGATTATAAATGGCAGCCGCGCACGATGGATGAATACTTTTATTCTTACGAAGACCGGATTGTTTGGGGCTTAACTGCCCGCATATTAAAGCATTTTCTTGATATCGTGAAAGCATCGGGCATTTATAGGACATCTTCTCCCCCTCTTGACAAATCAGAGAAATGATAGATAATTATGAATAATCATGAATAAGTAAACGATCAAGGGATTAGTAAACAAGTGAAATGCGTCAGAGAATGGAACTCACCGGCTGAAAGGTTCCTCGCAGGCAGCTGTTGAACCTGCCCTTAGCAGGCATCGCTTATGACAACATAAGCCGTTTCCCGCGTTATGGGTGCAAAGCGGACGCTTCTACGCGTCAATAAAGGTGGTACCGCGGAACAGCATGCCCTCCGTCCTTTGATGAGGAGGAGGGGCATGCTGTTTTTTTATATACAAGAAAAGGATGATGGATGGTGAAAAAATCAAGGGTTGTTGTGAAAATCGGCAGCAGTTCTCTGACGGATGAGCAAGGAAATATTGTAGAAGAAAAAGTGAATGATCACGTGTCTGCCATCGCAAAGCTCCGTGAAGAGGGACATGAAGTCATTGTCGTTTCTTCCGGTGCCATTGCGGCTGGCTTTCGGTCACTAGGATATACGTCCCGCCCGAAAACAGTCGCGGCCAAACAAGCATCGGCCGCAGTGGGGCAAAGCTTGCTTATTCAAAAGTATATTTCCCTGCTGGCGCCGTTTAACCTGGTCGCTGCCCAGATGTTATTAACAAAGGAAGACTTCTATAGCCGCGGCCGCTTCCATAACTTCTATACATCGATGTCGGAATTACTGAGAGCCGGCGCCGTTCCTATTATTAATGAGAATGACTCTATTTCTATTGAAGAGCTGACTTATGGAGATAACGATATGCTATCGGCTCTTGTCAGCGGCTTCACTCAAGCGAATGCACTGATTATTCTCACCGATATTGACGGCCTTTATGACAGTAATCCCATCAATAATCCGGGGGCCAAACGGTTCCACTTTATCCCTGAGGTAACTGATGAACTGTTGTCTTATGCCGGTTCGAGCAGCACCTCTATTGGAACCGGCGGGATGAGGTCCAAGCTGCTGGCTGCCAAAAAAGCGCTGGCTCTTGGAGTGCCGATTTTTGTGGGAAATGGTTCTGGTGAAGAGAAGCTGCTGGATATTCTTGCGGGAAAAGGGTCCGGCACTTATATTGGCGCCCCCTTTAAAAGCCATATGCAAATGAAAAAGCAATGGCTGGCCCACCATGCCAAGCCAAGCGGGCAAATCATTGTTGATCAAGGCGCTGAGCAAGCTATTTTATTGCGGGGAAAAAGCCTTTTGCCTGTTGGGGTGCTAGCCGTTGAAGGATTGTTTCATGCAATGGATGTAGTGACGGTGCTGAATGAAAAAAACGAAGTGCTCGGCAAGGGGCAAGTGTATTATTCTTCGGCAGATTTAGAAAAGGTGAAGGGACAAAGCAGCGCCCAAGCCCGGCGCTATTCAATCAATGAGCGGGCAGAAGTGATTCACCGCGATAACTGGGTAACAACGAAGATTATGGTTTAATCAAAAGAATGGAGTGGAGACAATGGGAGAATTACTTGAAAAGGCAAAGCTGCTCAAGGCAGCTTCCTATCAAATGGCCATGTTAACGGAGAAAGAGAAAAACCTGGCGCTAGAGCAGATCGCCGATGCGCTGCTTTCGAATATTGATTTTATTCTAGAAGAGAATTCACAGGATATGGAGGCAGGAGCTGCCGCCGGCTTTGCCCCGCCTCTGTTAGACCGGCTGCAGTTAACTGAAGAGCGCATCCGGCAAATGGCGGACGGCGTCCGGCAATTGATCGAGCTTACAGATCCGGTTGGTGAAACAACAGAAAAGTGGACACTTGAAAACGGTCTGAATATCCAAACCGTCCGGGTGCCGCTCGGTGTTATTGGCATGGTCTATGAAGCGCGCCCGAATGTGACGGTGGATGCCGCCGCTCTTTGTTTGAAAGCAGGCAATGCTGTTTTGCTTCGCGGCAGTTCTTCTGCCGCCCGTTCCAACCTGGCCTTAGCAAAGGTAATGAAAGCCGCGCTGCAGACATCTCCTCTTCCAGAGGCTGCCCTGCAGCTGCTAGAAGACACAAGCAGGGAAACGGCGACAGAGATGTTTCGACTGAATGATTATTTGGATGTATTAATTCCCCGAGGCGGAGCCGGCTTAATCCAGACGGTGATCAAGCAGGCCACGGTCCCTGTGCTGGAAACTGGCGTAGGTAATTGTCATATTTATATTGATGACAGCGCGAAAAAAGATATGGCGATTGCCATTGCGGAAAACGCCAAGCTGCAGCGCCCGTCTGTTTGCAATGCCGCTGAAACTCTCTTGATCCATAAAGACTGGCCGCACCGGCGCGCGCTGCTGCAGTCCCTCTTTGACAAAGGCGTAGAGCTTAGAGGCTCCGCTGACTTAACGGCCGAATGTTCATTTATGAAACAAGCAGCAGATGAGGATTGGCACACGGAATATTTAGCTCCCATCTTGGCAGTAAAAACAGTGGAAAACATCGAAGACGCCATTTTACACATTCAAACGTATGGAACGAAGCATTCGGAAGCGATCGTTTCTGAGAACAGCGAACAAGTAAAAATGTTTTTCCTGGCGATCGATGCCGCCGTCCTTTATCATAATGCATCCACTCGTTTTACAGATGGAGAACAGTTTGGGTATGGAGCGGAAATTGGCATAAGCACACAAAAACTGCATGCACGCGGACCGATGGGACTGCGCGCCTTAACCACTGTGAAGTCGCTTGTAGAAGGAACAGGACAAATTAGACACTAAATGAAATCCGGCAGCTGCAATCAAGCTGCCGGATTTCTTACGTTACAGAAAAAGCTAGATGGATATAGTTGCTTTTCTGTAATACGAAGCCCTGTTTCATAAGAGCTTCCCACATATAACGATCCAATGCGTAAGGGCTCTTTTCCTGAAGTTTTTCTGCCTCTTCCTTTTCGATCGAAAAAGGATATAATTGATCGTCAATGAAAAAAGAGAGATAAATTGTTTCTTTCTGGCCGCTCCAGTCAAACAATAAGATTGCCTCCTGCTCCCAGTCATGCAATTGCACTTCGATGCAATTGACGACATGGTAAAAATAGCTTTCAGGATCCATCATTTTTGATAGATAGCTCCTTAGCATGCTGGAAGTATTCATGCTACTCCTCCATTCACCTTTTATTCTCACAAGTTATCTTATACACTCTTTATTCCCGTTACCCGATGCTTTAATCAAGATCCCTCTATTTTCTTGAAAATGAAACAACGGACCGGCGAAAAGCACCGGTCCGTTGTTAGACTTCTTATTTCAATTCTTGAAGAATGAGCTGTTCGCCTTCTTTTTTATAAGTAAAAGCGATCTCTGTTCCTTCTTTAAGTGTGTCAAACTTTTTCATCGTTTCACTTTCAGGAGCTACCTGGAAAGATTGCGGCTGGCCGTTCACTTCAATTTCAACGGTATGCGGGTCAGCCATTCCGTTAAAGATGCCTTTTGCTTCAACAGCTGTTCCAGTTTCTGGCTGCTTGGCACCTTCGGATTTTAACTCTTGAAGAATGAGCTGTTCACCTTCTTTTTTATAAGTGAATGTAATTTCTGTTCCTTCGCTCATCTTATCAAACTTCTTCATTATTTCACTGCCGGGAGCTACTTGGAAAGACTGCGGCTGGCCGTTGACTTCAATCTCAACCGTATGCGGGTCGCCAACGCCGTTGAAAATTCCTTTCGCTTCCACTGCTTTAGCAGGCTGAGTTTGTTCAGCAGGCTGTTTGTTTGCTTCGTCTTTTCCTTCAGTTGTCTCTTTGTTTGCTTCAGGTGCATCATCTGCTGGTTGTTCAGTTTCAGTTTCTGTTTCGCTGGCAGGCTGTTCAGTTGTACCTTCTTCTTCCTGCTCTACTTGTGTATCCTGTTCAGGCTCTTCTGCCGGCTCTTCAGCAGGCTTGTCCGTTGACTGCTTTGTCGTTTCTTTTTCTGAACAGGCGCCCAATATTCCTCCTGCAAGCACCACAGCTCCCAGGATCATTGACCACTTTTTCATAGATGAACTCTCCCTTCACTTACTTTCCTTACAGCCTACATTGTAACATACATGGAATTTTTCGCTAACTATTTACATAATAAACAGGAAAAATAGTACTCTTGCATGAGTGAGAACTGAAAGAGGACAGCGTCCA
This sequence comes from Pseudobacillus badius, assembly GCF_002189605.1. Lineage (NCBI taxonomy): Bacteria > Bacillati > Bacillota > Bacilli > Caryophanales > Bacillaceae > Pseudobacillus > Pseudobacillus badius. The sequence continues at coordinate 153,573 of NZ_MWMM01000004.1, read as the reverse complement.
TTTTCTTATCACAGGAATTGGAAGCGTTTGCTTTGTCCAACCTCCTTCTCGTTTCCATTTTTTCTGTTCATTTATGAAGAAAATAACAGTATAATAGTTGGTTGTATAAAGAAATGAGGGTTAAACATGAAACAATCGATTTCACCTGTATTTGATCCGTGGGAAGCTTACTTGGACGTAGAGCAGACGGGCCAGATGCAATTGTCCAATGTCGAGTTCACAACAACGACATTATGCAATATGAGATGCGCGCATTGTGCTGTCGGTTATACGCTGCAGACGAAAGATCCAGAGGCTTTGCCGCTGGAGATACTCATCCGCCGGCTCGATGAAGTGCCTGTGTTAAGGGCATTGAGCATTACCGGCGGTGAGCCGATGCTGTCGAAGTCCTCAGTGCGCGAGTATGTGCTGCCGCTTTTGAAATACGCGCATGAACGAAACGTGTATACCCAATTAAACTCTAATTTAACACTCGAGCTGTCTCGTTACGAGGAAATTGCCCCGTATTTAGATGTGCTGCATATTTCTCATAATTGGGGCACGACAGAAGAATTTGCTGAAGTAGGATTTGCCAACATGGCGCGCAAACCGTCCTTTCAGCAGCGTGAAGCTTTATTTCAGCGAATGATTGATAACAGCAAAGCATTATCCCGGATGGGGGTGATGGTATCGGCAGAAACGATGTTAAATAAAAGCACACTGCCTTATCTTGAGAAAATCCATCGCCAGGTCGTCGAAGAAATGGAATGTGCCCGCCACGAAATTCACCCGATGTACCCGAGCGATTTCGCCAGTGCCCTTGAATCGCTTTCCTTGGATAGAACTCGTGAAGCGATTCACCGTCTGCTGGACGTTCGTGACCAGCACGTGTGGATGCTCTTTGGCACGCTGCCTTTTTATGCCTGCAGTGCAGATGAACAGACACAGAAGCTGCTCAAACGATTGCGCGGGGAAAAAAACGTAACGGTTCGCAATGATCCGGATGGCCGTTCCCGTTTGAACATTAATATCTTTACCGGGGAAATCATCGTGACAGATTTCGGCGACGCTCCCCCGTTAGGAAACATTCAAACAACCGCATTGCAGGAGGCCTACGAAACGTGGAATCAATCCCGGCTCGCGGCCCAGCTGAACTGCCACTGTCCGAATGTTCAATGTCTAGGACCGAACATCTTAGTGAAAAATGCTTACTATAAAAACATCAGCTTTACGGATAAAGCAGCTATGCTTGTTAAATAAAAAGAAGGCGCCAGGTTAGCGCCTTCTTTTTTGCGGTTGCTCGTTTTCTATTCTTCTTTTAAATGATCGAGAATCACAGAAATATTTGATTCCATCATTTTTATATAGGAGTCCCCTGCTTCTCCCGGTTTTCCAAGAGAATCTGTAAATAGCGTGCCGCCAACAGGAACGCCGGTTTCTTCTGAAACTGTATTCATGCTGCGGGGATCAACGCTTGTTTCAACGAATAAGACGGGTACTTTTCTTTGCTTCACAATGTCCACAATGGTTTTTACTTGCTGTGGTGTTCCTTGATTTTCGGCGTTTATTTCCCAAATATATCCTGCTTCAAAATCATACGCTTCGCAAAAATATTTAAAAGCCCCTTCACTTGTTACCAAATACCGTTTTTCTTTTGGGATCTGACTAAAGTTTTCCACTGCTTCGTTATGAAGATCCTGCAATCGGGCAATATATTCCTTCGCATTCTTTTCATAAACGCCAGCATGTTCCGGATCTATCTTTATAAGTGCCTTCTTTGCATTTTCTGCATATTTAATGCCATTGCGGATATCGAGCCATGCATGAGGGTCTTCTTCCCCTTCCTTGCCTTTTGTTGTTAAGTGCTTGGCTTCTACTCCTTCGCTCAGTCGAAAAACAGGAGCATCCTTTCCTGATTTTCCAGCGGTATCTAATAATTTTTCAAACCAGGAATTACCTGCTTCCAAGTTTAAGCCATTATAGAAAACCGCGTCTGCATCCGTTGCTTTCTGAATATCTAATGGAAGCGGATCATATTCATGCGGATTCGATCCTACCGGCGCCAAGCTATGAATATCCACCCGGCTGCCGCCGATATTTTTCACAATATCATATAAGATGGAATAAGTAGTGACAATCTGCAATTTTTCTTCCTTGCTGCGTTCATTCGCTTTATTTTCGTTTCCGCATCCAGCCAAAAGGAAAATAGCCATCAAGCCTGCAATTAAATATTTCCATTGTTGTTTCATCTTCTAAACTCCCTTTGTATTTAAACTAAAGATACTTTTTTTCTTCGTGCTTTAATAAAGTTCCATAATACTCCCCGCTTCGGTGAAAAAGTAAAAGCTAGCAAAAATAGCATAGTGGCTATTAATACAATCGTTGCACCAGAAGCTAGATTGTAGGTAAAGCTAAAGTATAATCCAACAACTGATGAAATCACTCCCAGCCCCGCTGACAGATACAGCATCACCCATAAGCGGTCCGTTAGTAAATAGGCGGTGGCTGCGGGAGTAATAAGCATAGCGACGACAAGCACAATGCCTACTGTTTGCAACGAGGCTACTGTCACCATTGTCAGTAATGTCATCAAAAAGTAGTGGATGCCTTTCACAGGCAAGCCATAGGCGGCTCCCATTGTCGGATCGAAGGAAGTCACAAGCAGCTCTTTATAAAATAAAAAAATAGAGGAAAGAACAAAGATGCCTATGCCTAAAGTAGTCCACATATCTGAAGGGCGGACAGCTAAAACATTGCCGAACAAGATATGATACAAATCTGTGCTGCTCTTCATCAATGTAATGAGAATAATCCCTAAGGCGAAGGCAAAGGTGAACATGATACCGATCGAAATATCATTTTTAATGCGGCTGTTTTGACTGACAAATCCGATCGACACAGCAGTGAGTATTCCCGAAAAGACGGCCCCGACGAAAAAGTTTATACCAAGCATATAAGCGATCGCCACTCCGGGAAGCACTGCATGGGAAATCGCATCTCCCATTAACGCCATGCCCCGCAAAATAATAAAGCAGCCGACTGTCCCGCAGATAATTCCAACCATAATGGAAGTGAACAGTGCTTTTTGCAAAAAACCATATTGAATGACGGCATCCAGAAATTCCACTAGGCTTGCACCTCCAGCTTGTCAAGAAAGGAAAAACGTCCAGAATAAGCTTTGGATAGAACGTCGGCCTGCAGTACTTGATCAATCTTTCCAGATCCAATGAGCTCTTTATTTAACACGATCAGCTGATCGAAGTAGTCATTCACTTTGCTTAAGTCGTGATGGACCACCAGAATTGTTTTTCCGTTTGTTCTTAACTCTTTTAAAATATGAATGATGGTCTCTTCGCTAGCTGCGTCGATGCCGACAAAAGGCTCATCAAGGAAAAAAACCTGAGCTTTTTGTGCAAGCGCCCTTGCCAGGAAAACACGTTGCTGCTGTCCGCCGGAAAGCTCCCCGATTTGGCGCTTGCTGAAATCCTGCATCCCTACTTTTTCCAGACATTGCAGCGCCCATGCTTTTTCTTTTTTCTTCGGCCGCTTAAACAAACCTAATGCGGGATAACATCCAATGATGACGGCATCTAGAACAGTAATCGGAAAATCCCAGTCGATATAGCTTCTTTGCGGAACGTAAGCGATAAACTTCCTCATTTCCTTTATGCTTTTTCCATATATTTTCACCTCGCCTTGATCTTTTGGTATTAAATTTAACAGGGCTTTTATCAAAGTAGACTTCCCTGCTCCGTTTGGCCCGATGATTCCTATTAGACTCCCGGGGTCAACTGAAAAACTGACATCCCTTAATGCCTCATTTCCATGATAGGAAACGAATAAATTCTTTACTGTAAGTGCGCTATCCATTTCAAATCCCCTTTCGACAGTTTACAAATAACTACATGATTTCTCTTTGTGAAAAAAGTTTCCTCAAGGCAAAAAATAGGCCAAAAAAATTTAAATGATTGGATGGGATCACTTAAAAAATAATATGCTGAAAATGACATTTGTTATCAGTTAAAAAAGTTTCCCTTGTACAAAAAAATAAAGCACAATCAAACTTCTGTCAAGTAGTTCAATTAAAAAAACACCATCCCTATATCGGAATGGTGCCTTCTGGCTGTCAGATTTTCCATCTGCTTTTTATAATTCCAGCTTCCCGGAGCGTGTCATACACAATGACAATAGCCGGACCAACGAAAAAGCCGATAAACCCGAGCAGCTTAAAGCCGATGAATAAACTGATTAAAGCGGCGAGCGGAGAAATGCCCATATTGCTGGAGAACACTTTCGGCTCCAGTATCCGCCGCACAACTGTAATGATGATAAACAGCACGATCAAGCCAAAGCCAAGAAATTGGTTTTCTTGGAAGAAGCAAATGATTGCCCAAGGCACAAGCACAGAGCCTGTTCCGAGAATCGGCAAGATGTCGACAAAAACGATTAAAATCGATAAAAGCATGGCGTAAGGCACTTTTAAAATCGATAAACCGATAAAGGCCATGAGAAAAGTCACGATGCTCAAGAAAATTTGCGCTTTAATAAAACCGATTCCGGCGCGATTCAGCTGAGCAGTGATTAAATACAGCTTTTCCTTTGTCGCTTCCCGCAAATGCCTTTCTGTCTTAATCCGCAATCGGGAGAGCTCCAGGCTGAATAAGAAGACGGCAATTAAATAGACTAAAAACTCAATGAGGAATCCGGGAATGGCCGCTGCCAGGCCAATCAGCCATTCAACGACTCCCTGCAGCATACTCGTCACGGACTGCAGCGTATTTTCGATCGTTGTCTCAAATGATTGAAATACATCGGGAGGCAAAGATTTAAAGTACCGCCCCGACTGGTCGAAGAAATCTTTCAAGGATTCTTTATAGAAGTCATTAGCGAAAGACGGCGCCTTTTGCGCAAGCGTCACCACTTGATCGATGAATAGATTTACGATAAACCACACGAACAGGGCAATAAAGAGCAAGTAAAGCAAAAAGGTGGCGAGCACTGCCCGGAAGCGCGTCCATTTAAAGCGCATCATAAACCATTTCACCGAGTTCTCAAGCATAATGGCAGTAATCAATGCCAGAAGAAAAGGCAAGGAATAAGGAATTAAATAGATTGTTATAATTATTAAAGCGGCTGTAATAATCCATCTTTTTATCATTGTATAATCGGCGGCTCCTTACTTCGTGTCTCATTATGTGTAATTTCTATAATAAACCATTTTATCTTGGAAAGTCACTTTTTAACTAGCGGAAAAAAGAGTTTTGTCTCATGATTGATTGGTGACAAATGAAGAGAGTAAGTGATAACATGAACTATTATTCTAAGTATATAACGAGGTGAAGCACCATGGATAAAAAATTAGAGAAAGCAACATTCGCCGGCGGCTGTTTTTGGTGTATGGTGAAGCCGTTTGATCAATGGGACGGCGTACATGCGGTGATTTCCGGCTATACCGGCGGCAAAGTGCCCAATCCGACTTATGAACAAGTAAAAAGCGGAGCGACCGGCCATTTAGAGGCTGTGGAAATTACCTATGATCCCTCTCTCATCTCTTACGAAACGATTCTTGATTTATATTGGCCGCAAATTGATCCGACAGATGACGGCGGCCAGTTTCATGACCGCGGAGATTCTTACCGGACAGCTATCTTCTATCACACAACGGAGCAAAAAGAGCTGGCGGAAGCCTCTAAGAAAAAAATAGGAGCGAGCGGCAAATTCCAAAAGCCGATCGTTACCCGCATTTTGCCGGCAGCCCCGTTTTATCCGGCTGAGGATGACCACCAGGACTTTTATAAGAAAAACCCTGAAGAGTATCAAGCGGATCGCCGGAAATCCGGACGGGATGAATTTATAAAAGAGCATTGGACAGAAGATAGTAAGCACTGACCGAGGGTGATATGATAGAGGGAGCACAACAATAGGGAGATTGAAAAAGCAATGGGCACAAATCTTGCGAAATATGAAAAAGTAATGAATTACATCAAAAAAGCCATTTCAAGCGGTGAATGGCCGATTGGCAGCAAAATTCCGAGTCAGCGCAAGCTGGCGGAATTGCTGTCCGTTAACCGCTCAACGATCGTTACGGCACTTGAGGAGCTAAAGACAGAAGGATTAATCGAAGGTGTAATGGGAAAAGGCACGATGGTCGTCAACAATACGTGGACACTTCTGGCCGCCAGTCCCCCTTCATGGGATGAATCTGCACCGTTTTCTGCTCCTAAGCCTTTGCCTGCTCCTGTCCTGGAAACAGATGGTGTGAAAGCGCCGGAGCATTTCATTGAACTCAGCAAAGGCGAGCTGGCACAGGATATTTTTCCGACCGATAACATGCAGCAAGTGATGATGAGGCTCGCTCAAAGCCTGGAGCCCTTCGGTTATGAAGAACCAAAAGGCTATCTTCCGTTAAGAAAGGCAATCAGTGATTATATGAGAAAGCAAGGGACAGACATCTCCCCTGCTTCCATCCTAATCGTTTCGGGAGCCATTCAAGGGCTGCAGCTGATATCCGCCGGCCTTCTGCATAAAGGGTCGACCGTTTTTCTGGAGAAGCCGTCTTATCTTTACTCGCTTCACACGTTCCAATCTGCCGGCATGAACCTATCAGGTCTGCCGATGGACGAGGAAGGACTCCGGGCAGACGCCCTTCTTAAAAAGGCGATGGCGGGCCCTGCTTCCGTCTTATATACGATTCCCTGCTTTCATAACCCGACTGGCATCTTAATGTCAGAGGCACGCCGGAAGGAGTTGCTCGATGTCTGCGCCGAAAAGCGGCTGCCGGTGATTGAAGATGATATTTACCGGGAGCTTTGGATGGACTCGCCTCCCCCGCCGACGCTCCAGTCGCTCGATGCGAATGGGCATGTACTGTATATCGGCAGCTTTTCAAAAACACTGACTCCCGGCCTTCGCATCGGCTGGATTGCCGGTTCGGAACAAGTGATTGAACGTCTGGCCGAGATCAAGAAACAGACAGACTACGGTTCCAGCTCCCTTTCGCAGCTCGTTGCGGCAGAATGGATTTCGAGCGGCTTGTACGAGCAGCACTTGTCTTTCGTCCGGAAGGAATTAAAGAAACGGCGGACGGCAGCCCTTCATGCACTCAATGAGCATATGAGCGATCTGGCTGAATGGGACATTCCCGCCGGCGGCTTTTTAATCTGGCTGCGCATGAAGGAAGGCATTCAATTAAAGGACATTTATTCCAAAGCTTATCGTGCCGGTCTTTCATTAAATGTCGGCAGCATTTATACAGGAGAGTCTGTTCAGGCAATTCGGCTGTCCTACGGCTACGCTTCAATCGAGGAATTTGAACAAGGCATCAGGAAGCTGCGGCAAATCATTCTTGAAGATAACTAAAATAAAAACAGGTGATAACCATGGATTTTAAAATACATTACCTCTCCTTCTTCTTAGTCCGCGTAGATGACAAAGAAGAAAACAAGCGGGCCCAGCACTTTCGAACGCTGGATGAGGCGGAATATGAAAGCAGCCCGCTGAAGGATTTTCTCGATGGCGAATTCGCGAAGATTGTTAAGCGCAAAGCGGAGCGTCATCCGAAGGCCGAACAAGTACCTACAAAAATCGGCTTTTTTACAGCAGAACCGGGTCATGACCTGACATCGAACCCGAACTATAACTTATTTGCGAAAGCCCGCTCCGCCTTTTCCTTGCTTGAATTTCAGGAAGCGAGCGAACAATTTGCTTCGCTCTATGTGCAGACGAGCGCGGCACGCGGCGGTGTCTTCATCGTCGCCAAAGCGCAGCTAAGAAAATACTTCGATGACCCCTTTGTCTTTGTTTTAAAATGCGACTTTGAACCGAAAGTCGCCTCGATTTCCGATGCCTCCTCCCTCATCGAGCATGTGGAGCTGGCCATCACAACTAAAAATATGAAATCCATTCAATACCCCTACATGCCCGAAGAAGGAATGATTGAAGAAGGCGAGCTGAAAATCCATCAGGCTTCCCATGCCCGTTACTTTGAGGATTTCCTAAAATACGTCGGCTACGAACAATCGATGCCTGAAATTGTCAAAACGCAAGTGATGGACTTCGTACGGGAAACGGTCATTGAAGACTTAGAAGATGAAAGTCCTGAACGGGCGCAATTTGAAGAAGCGATGGAAATTTGGGCGGAGAGTCCGAAACGAGAGCTGCAGGAGCGGTTTTCAACCGAAGAAATTGTGGAAGTTGCCAGCCGTATGGTGGAGCATACGCCTGAGCTTGAGCTCAAGATGAAGCTCGACCATATGAGCGTCAAAGCGATGCTGTCAGACTTCGGAGAATCCGTTCATTTGGCTAAAATCGGCGACCGTTATGTCGTTCTGATGGAAGCAGATTCGGTTGTGTTTGAAAAAGGTTTCTCCCCGATTGAGTTTCATAAGCCTGAGGAGTTGGATGAGGTGGTTGAGCGGATTCGGGAGAAGCATGGGAGCTTTTCAAGATGATAATGTGATCGCTCCTTCTATTAAAAAAGAGCGTTATTAATGCATTTGTAGTCGTTTCTGTGATCAAAAATGTGATCAAAGTTTATGTTCTAAACATGTTGATAAGGAATTCCTTTAGTTGTAAATTGCATTTTTATTCTAAATAAAAAAGACAGTTAGCAAAATTATGCCTGCTGTCTTTTCTATGTATATAAATAACATTCTGTTCAACCTAGACTTTTTCTTACACAAAGAGAAAGATTTCTTTTAATTATAAATATTAACCTTTACAATTCACCGATTTAATGGATATGGACTTAAATAAAACGAGTAACATTTCCTATATATTGTATCCCATAGAGGCAGGTTACTTTAATCTGTTTCTTTTTTCTCTATTACATATTTTATGCGTAATCTGCAGATTGCCAATACCATCTCTTCCTCCTACTGATAAAGGAACTATATGATCCACTTCTATTTCATCTATCTCTGATAATGTACTTTGACAAAGTGGACATACTTGATTTTGAGCTTGGATTAAATAGTTCTTTTCTTCTGCTGAGAGAGTTATGCTTCTTTTATCAGGATTAAATTTCTTCCAAAACTTTTTCACAACTTTCTCAAAATCTTGTTTTAACTCGTTTTCACCACTCTTTTTAGAGTTCTTGATAAGATCAAAAGTTTGAAAAACTTCTTTATTTATTTCAGCCCTTCTACTTAATATCATCGCCTGGTTGCAATCTTTCATTATATACCATAATAAATAGAAATTTTGAAGCGTTCTTTTTCTCGAATTTCCTCTAACTGAAAAGGTTTTCTCTAACTCATTTTTCAAAAGTGGTTCAATGTCGTCTCCTGCTTGATCGTTGGACAATAGAATTTGAACTTTCTTTATAAATGCATCAGTACTTTTTAAACTTCTCATGAATCTTTTTTTAGCTTCCTCATCTTCTAATGCATTTTCTAGAGCTCTAGTAATATCCCCCTTATCCTTTATCCGAGCATTGATTTTATCTGTCTGTTGATAAATATCTAAGTAATCTTCTATTATATGATTCTTACTTTGATGTCTATAATCGAAGTATGCTAAGACAAGAAACAACTCTTCATTTTCCATTCTCTTATTATTTAACCGCACGTAAAACCAAGGAGCGTACTTTGCTGCCTTCTCTTTACAATAACTTATAATTTCTTTATCAACATATGAGTTCCACATCTCAAATGTATTTTCTCTGATTGGAAAGGGTTTGTTATTTAACCTAATAAATAAATCTATAGGGTCAAAATTAGGATTGGTCTTTGCATCAATAGTTACTATTGATAAATTAAATTCAAAAATAGTATTACGTAGCTCTTCTGGTAAGTCATTGAATTTCGCTCCTTCAATATCCTTAAAGAACTTTAATTTGTGTAATTTATATTCATTTTTCTCTGAATAGCTAATATCTCCCGATTCATTCATGAAACTTTGACCAATATAACCTAATATCGAAAGAAGCCTTTGTTGTCCATCAATTACTTCCGAAGTTCCATCAACCCTTTTATAAATAAATAGTGGAGGTAATTGAATCCCTAAAAGAATGCTTTCAATTATTGAGGAGGACTTTGCTCTATTAATTGCTTCTCCCCTTTGATATGCAGGACGGATTAGAAACCTATTTCTCATCATTTGTCTAATGATATCTTCGATAGTTATTGTTTTTGCATCAGGTCTATTTAATCTTAATGTTTCTAACTCTGATAGTTTATTAGCATCTGTTTCTACCATGTCAAATAATTCTTTTCTTTCTTGTTTGAATTGTTTGCTATTATCGATATACACACTAAAATCAATAGAGAATTTCTGTTCAAAAAATTCTGCAACAGTAACGTGTCTCTGTACAGTTTCCTTAGCGAAATGACTGTTTTCATTTGCAAAGTTGTTAATGTTTTTAGCTATATATTTAACAAGATCATTGATGAATTGCTCTTCCCTAAGTTTATTTGGCTCAACGTTTTCCATTTCACAGACATTTAATGCCCAAAATAAAGACTCAAATATTAAACGATTAGAAGCTTTTTTTCTCTTAGAAAAAACAGCTTTAATTTCATCTAAGAGTTCAATCTTTTCTGTAAAGCCTTTATAGTAATTCTCCGCATCAGTTATATTATTGGTCAGAATTTCAAATAATACTTTTTTCGTTTCTTCTCTTGCTTTTGAACTAGCATAATACCTTATAGGTATTTGGTGAAGCACAAGAAGGGAACGAGTCTTTAGCATAACTTTTTCAAGCGTGGAGTCATCGTTTATTTTTTCCTGCTCACGTTCACTGAAAAATAAATCCAATAAAGTGGAATAAATGTATTTATCTGCTATTATTTCACTCTTAAAATACTCGTTTATATCGTTATTAATATAATAAGCTTTATCAACTTCTGCACGTTGAAGGGGAGTAATTCCTGAATTGTACCTTCTAAATATCTCTTTTTTGATAAAGTCTTCTTTCTGTTCATTTAATATAGAATTTTTTATAACTCCAAATTCTATAATTCTTATAGTCGTATCCCATAGAATGTCTTGAATATCTGCATTTAAATCATTAAATGTTTTCTTTTGTAAATCTTTTAAAAGGCGCAATCCATTACTTGTAAGGTGAAACTTACCTTGTATAAATCGCTCTATCGTCTCAAAGCGCTGTCTTCCATCAATTACTTCAGTTCTCTTATTATTGCTGAAAAATACAAGTGGTGGAATTTCTGTACCAAGTAAAATACTTTCTATAAAATACGTGGCTTTGTCCTCATCCCATACATAATTTCTTTGGTAATAGGGGTTTTCCTTTATACTTCTCCGTTTTCTAGGATTATAAAAGAGAGTATCTATTGTCATTACTTTTGATTCGATTTTTAAATTTTCCTTGAATATATTAAGTATTTCCTTTTCTTTTAGAACAATATTGGTAGTCACACAATTCACTCCTACTCTGTTAATGAATATATTTTACTATAAAATTGGGAATAATCTAAATATTTTTCAATTCTTACGAACACTTCTATAATTACCTTTGAGAAAGCATTTCTGCAATCTAATTTTCTCTACTGATTCAATTCAAAATTTTCGTCTTTTTGATTAAACACTTGTTGAATAGGAGGAGCTGCTGTTTTGAAAAAGTTTCGTGGAAAAAAGCGTTATTTCCGTAACTTGTGGCGAGAGTTAGCAGCAAAGCCATATAAATTAGACTTCGGGAAAGAAAGTTGGTTTGATTTATGGCATACCCATCTTGATTTTTACGGATTTGGGAACCATAGCTTGAAGATAAGAAGAGAGCATATCAAAGCGCATATGGCTTTATATAGCAGTTTGTTAGAAAATCTTCAAGCATTTGAAAAACCTTATCAAGCATGGATTGAATTAGTTGATGAAGAGGCTGGTTTAGATGCAGTCTATCTTCATACTCCTAACCCTAATGAAGATAATTTTCCGCTGAAAATAGAAAATATAAGCTGGGATTGTGCAATTCCAAACTATTTGAAGGATTTAATCAACGTAAACCAATTCAATATCGGGCACTATCAGTTGGGATCAACGAATAACTACATCATCCAATCAAAAAATAATGGGATAAACTTATAACGTTTAGGAAACGAATAAGCTTTTGGTCCATCCGTCTAGAGAACTCACATAACTAAGGGTTCCTCTTTTTAATTTCAAATTCACTTGAAGTTTCTTTGTTCATGGTCACTTCCCTTCCCCCGCCTTTCTCACAGGCTGCTGCCATTTTCCGAAAAGGGAGTTAACAACCCCCGTTCTGCAATCTGATATGAGCTTGCCGGTAAGTTTGCCGTTGCAGAGAATTTCAACACCGGACGATATCGCAGAGGCTATTCTTTTTCAGTTAAGCCAAGGCTCTGTTACCGGCCAAGTATTTGTTATTGACAATGGCCAGACTCTTTAACTATCCGTCCTTTTCAAAGCCGGAGCTGGGATCAGATGAAAAAGCCATCGTCTTGAGCAGACGATGGCTTTCGTTTCCTTTATCATACTGGCTGTTTTCGCTCGCCTTTATTCCGATACATATTTTTGTCTGCTTCGGAAAATAGTTCGGCAATCTGTCCAACGGAGTGCGGGGAAAAAGCAGTGCCGACAGACAGTTGAATATTTATCTGAGCCTGGCGGTTATTATGGCTGTTTATCTGCTCTAACAGATAATTGGCTAATTTATTCATTTCCGCCGCAGTTGTGCCGGTTACAAATAGTATAAACTCGTCACCGCCGATACGGGCAACTGTAACAGCGGGAGAGGAAAGCTGATCCAATAGCTCTGCTGCGGCTTTAATAAGGACGTCTCCTGCTTTATGTCCATAATGGTCATTAATAGATTTTAAGTTGTCCAAATCGCACACGATCATTCCAACCGGCGCGTTAACTTGTTCATCGAATTTGATGAATAGCGATTCGAGATAGGCCCGGTTATATAAATCTGTTAAAATATCGTGATGGAGCCGGTATTCCAAGTCCTGCTGCAGCTTTACTTTCTCGTCTATATTCCTCATAATGCCCTGGACGGCTATCAGTTCTCCGCTGTCATAAATAGGGGTGACGTATTCTTCAAGCCACCTGTAGGCTCCAGTATGATCTTTCCAGCGCTGTATGAGAATTTGATTATAATCCAGCTCCCCTGTTATTTTCTTGCATAAATCCTCATAGTCATCGGGATGGACTTTTTCAAAAGGAGCATAAGCGTCTTTAAAGGATTTCTGAATTGTTCCTGGCCCCATCACTCTGTCAAGGGAGGGGCTGATATATTTAAATCGCAATTCAGGCTTCACTTCAAAATGGTAAATGACGTCTTTTGAGCTTTCTACTAATTGAAAGATGGTTTGTTCACTTTCCGCTTTTATTTGCTGTCTTTTTTTGTTTAACTGGAGGAGAAGTCCTGTTATTAGGCTGCCTGCAGCTAACCCTCCCAAGAAATATAATGACCACATCATCAGCTCTCCTGCTTTGCAGTATATTGAAAGATGAACTTGCAACGGCTCATCTTCCTCTTAGGTAAAGTAATATTGGTAGCGCTTTCAATTGGTTTTCATAAGCTGCCCTAGCTTCCTTCTTTTCATAAGAAAAGAAGGATTTGTGATTTCTTTCCATTAGGCGTTTATATTACAACAAATAGGAAGATAAAACAATAGATTTTAGGTAATTAATAATGGGTAATTAGAACTAAAGTGGTACAAAAGCAAGAAAATGAGCAAATTGAATGATTTATTTAAGGGTGGCTCGGTGATTTTCCGATCGCGTCCTGATTCATAATGTCTGTTATGTTAAATCGGTATTCATCCGGCAATTTGTCCGCTTTCCGCGAGATTTCTGCCCGCATGCTTTTCCGTCCCTTGATGACGATCTCTTCCTTTTGTATGAGTAATTGTCCAAAGCTGTACGGTGCCCAAAAGGTGTGGATGAAATTGATAGGAACCACCTTTGATTGGCTGGAACGCAAATCTGTTAATTGGAGCTTATATTCCGCTTTCGTCAGATGATCCTTAGGAATAGTGTAAATAATCTCTGCTAAATAGTTTTTATTCTGTTTAAACATATACACTAAATCGATATCTGTGCCTTTTTCTTGTATAAAGTGGATAACCTTTTCTATTTTTTCCTTTTCCAAGTGGTCAAAATCAGCTATTAGCCTTAAGCCATCGCAAATGCTGGCAAATACCAGCTGCGCTTTCTCCTCCTGATCCCTCAAGTGATAGTCAATTAAATCGATGGCGGAATAGGTGTACTGACACCATCCATCTATTGCGATCTCTTGCTTTGCGTCCTCGAGCGTTTCACCGATACTCACATAAATTTCATCATAGCCGGGCAGTTTAATGTCTGCTCTCCTAAGCAAATGGCTAAATAATTCTGAATAGATATAATCAAAGGGAGCCAGGCAGTTTTGCGGACCGTCCACCCTTACACCTATAAGCCGTGTAGTTAAAGGCTGAGGATTTATGGAACGACTGTACATGAAGCAATCCGCCCTCTTGACCCGATTATGAAATGTAATTTCTTTTTCCTTTTGGGCGTAGGCCTTTAATTCTTTCAGATCCTTAGGGATAAATGTTAAAGACGCTTTATAGTCATCAAGGAGCTGCTCTTCGTGGTAGTCTGCAGGTGATCGACTTTCGATTAAACGAACTTTATGGATCGCTTCCTCCACTTTGAGCAGCGCAGTTTGGAAATCCTTCATGTTTAATTTTCTGCTGTCTGCAAAGTCCATAGCCACTTCTACTTCAGCCATTGTTTTATATCGCGTTTTTAGTTTTAATTTTCTCGTTTGGGGCGGATGGTTAATGAATCGCACGAGAATGCATTCAAAGGCAGTTCCGTGAAACTTGCCGATAAGCTGTTCATTTAAAAAAGTATCAAGCAGGTCCAGCGAGGCACTTTTTGCCTCCTTATTCTTAAAGTCTTTATACTCCACTAGAAACCTCATATAAGCCTCCACAGTAAATCATCAATGATTCGTAATTAAAAGTTCCGGATCGTTCCTCTGTCTGTTTTAACGATAACTGGAGCGATGATGCCTGGTTTATTGGAAAATATCCATCTTCTTCCTACAGGGCCGATAATAAGGTAATTGCCATCTTCGTACTCCCCCATAAAGTTTAAATACTTTTCATAGTAAAGCGGCTCGTTATTGCGCGGGGGAATGCCCAAGTCCAGCAGTTCATCAAGCTGCTTTTTCGTTTCATTGGTTGGCACGCCCATTTCGCTGACTCCTGCTATATGGCACGGAGCAAATTGGTCAGCTGCCGCTTCAGGCGTTGTTTCTGTTCTGGCAATGTATTCAACGATGTTGCCAGCTGGATCTTCAAAATAAAAAGCATGAGCCTTTGCTCCATCAAAGTAGATTTCATCCGCTCCGTCCTCCGTCAGCAACGGTACCTTCTTCGCTATCCATTGCTTGGCCGATGAGAAAAGATTAGGCGGAATGTTAAAAGCAAAATGATAATAATAGGCATGTTCTTCATCTCTATGTAAGGTGAAACGGCTGCTTCCAACTTGGAAATGGGCCGTTTCAGCGGTTTCTGAGACACAATCAAATGCTAAGACGTGTTTATAAAATGACACGCTTTCCTCATAATTCGGAATGTAAAGTTCAATTTGTTCAATATTCATTTGCTTCTCCCCTTGTTTCAGCTTGAAAATTCCTCATTTACTTAAGTAGCTATCCCAATCATAATCTTCAATCTGGTAAAAGTCTCCTCTGTCATCTCTTTCATAAGCACATAATGGAGGCTCCTCAATAAAAGCTAAAATAGAATCATCTATATTTAAAATCACGCCGATGGCAAGAACTTGAAAGTTTTCCGGATTGCTGAGAAATTCATCCTCTTCATAGCCGCTTAAGATGGACCAGCCGGAATCCATCTCTTCCGCAGGATCGTCTCTTAACATAAAGTTAAATTCGCCTTTTTCGAGGACATCCCTGCTTACAATTACCTTTGTGTCAAAATAAATATCCCAGTCGGATGCAGCGGGGTCCTCATATTCGGTATCGCAAATATTTTCCACGCCGAATGAAATCTCCGTGCCGGCCTCCAAGGGCAAACGGCAAGGCTGATTTTCCAGCTTGCCAATGAACGTTTCCCCGTTCATTTGGATAATCTCCACCCACATTCTTTCTGCATGAAACCCGTCTTCCGCCACTTCTTCCGCTGCAAAAATTAACTTAACCAAATCTCCCGCCTTCAGCTTCTCCAAAACATGCGAACTAGGAAGGTAAAACGTATAGGGAGACTCCTTATTCCGCTCATAAACATTTTCTAAATACCAGGCCACTTGGCATTCCTCTCCTTTGATTGATGATGCTTTTTAGCTGTAGCTTGCTTGGGATTTTTCATCTTTTTTCCAGTATAGTGCCTCATTAGTTTAACCAGATAAACTAGTCAAAGCATAATAAATGAAATGTAACTGCTGCCCATTCATTTCGAACGTTTCGCTGCCGGTCGCTATTCTCTTAAATCCGTTTTTTTCTAAAACCTTTTGAGAAGCTATATTATTAGCTGTTGTTTTCGCTTGAATTTGTTTTATGCCTTCCGCCGTTACTGTTTCTATTAATAATTTCAATGCTTGATTAGCAATCCCTTTTCCCGTATGTTTTTGCCCCACCCTATAACCGACATGAGCGGCTGTATGAGATTTATCAATATCTACTAAATTGATTCTGCCTAAAATGGAATGATCTTTGCCTTTAATTAAGTAGAAATAGGAACCCCCCTGAGCTTGTTCCTCAAGTAAAGCCTCATGTCTCTTGTTAAACATCTCAGGGATGTAGTAGTCCTCTCCGCGAGCAGGCACCATTTGTTCAAAAAATGCTCTGTTTTCACACTCAAATTGATATAAGGCTTCCGCATCTGCCGCCTGTAATCTGTCAAGATATATTTCCATGTATAGTGGCCCCCATTTCTTTTTCAAAAGATTCTTCTTCAATGATTATGCTCCGTCAGCTTACGTGCATTAAAGCGATGGAAGAGCATATACAGGCTGATCGGACAGTCTGAAATTAGCTGAAGCCGTAATCCAATGTTTTCAAATTTTTATCAATAGGGTATAATGAGAATAGAGTAACGTACATTAAAAAAGACCGTTTCGATGCGGGAACATCAAAACGGTCATCCAATAGCAGGTTCCCTTTTGGGGATCGGCACCTTTATAGGCATTTGCTAAAACCGCCCAGAGCCTCCAATCTCAAGGGCGGTTTTAGTCTTTTTTATGGAACGACAGAACGGACACAATGAGACTTGCAAACGCAAGCGCAATCATTAATGATTCGTACACTGTCATATGGCATCACCTCCCTCCTATCGGGAGAGTGTGCCGGCCACCCTTGAGAAAACCTATGCTATTGTTGTCCTCATTATAGCATCTTTCTAATGGGAACGTCTGTTTCTAAATGAAATTGATGAAAAATACCCTGTGAGCCGATAGGGCACCATTCATAAAAAAGAGGCCAGCGCTGAACACAGTCTATGTGCCTAAGCAGCTCCTGTTACTTCACTAAAGACAAGGCCTGTTTTATTTGCTCAAAGTGATGCAGATCATGCTCGGCCAGCCCCTTAAAGTATTCGTACAAAGATAAACTGGCGGTTCCGATTGTGTAGTTTACTTCCCAGCGGTCATCAGGCAGTTCATCAATGGCTTGATAAAGGGCTTTTCTTACAGAGACAAAGCGGCTGATGGTCTCTTGTTGTTGCTGTTGCCTGCTCATAGAAGCTGCCTGTGCATTGATTGCTTGAACGTCCAGGCTTTCTGGAAATTTGCATTCTGAGGACAAATAAGGCAAACGCTTCTGCAGCACAAACTCATCCCAAGGTGTGAAATGGCCTATAATTTCCGCTGCCGTCCATTTTCCTTCATTGATCGGAGCTCTCCAATCCTTTTCGCTTAGAGAGTGCAAGGACTGAACAAACGCTATCGAATCTAATTGATGCTGGAGAATTTCTTGCTTCCACTTATTCACTAAGCCACCTCCATACTGTGATAGCTTCTTTTTTAGAACCTAAAATGTATTTCGCATTTGACCTATAACATCATCGAAAGACTTTTCTCTGTTTATCCCCATTGAAAGGGTGATCAGGTATCCATCCGGATCTTTTAATACCAGCTCACGGGCGTTCCAAGGACGGTCAACAGGCCCCTCTACAATGATAGCATGAGCCCGGCTGGCGTTTTGGAAATAAACATCTACCTCTTTCACCGATAAGTTTAAGACGATTCCTTTCCCGTTAGCTTCCTTATCATGCGGCTCTGGAGCGGATACTAATAATATGTCCTGATACTTACTTCCGCGGATGTGGGCCATTATAGGCTGTCCATCTTTTCCCGGCCACTCAAACACCGATTTGAAATGAAGAACCTCTTTATACCAGGACAGAGAGTTCTCCATGTGACTGACAGACAGTTTAACAAACAAAGGCATAGGATAAAATTCCATTATGCTTCCCCTCCATAAGTAAGATACGTAAAAGATAAACGATTACGCAGCGGGAGGGTCAAGCAGTTGTTTTTTGAGCAGCTGGTCTCTGTTGTTAGGTTTTTCTGCGCTGAATTCCACGAAGCATGCAACGGCCATCACCTTTAATTGCGGGTTATTCAAAATAACCACCCAATGATTATAGGCAATAACTAACAGTTTTCCATCGTTCGATAAAGTGGCTTGACAATACTATGGAGGAAGCCTATTCCTGCTGGAAAGGGATAACTGTATCCTTTTTATCACTTTTGCTAAATCAGAACTTAATAGGCTCACTTCATGTCTATTGATCAGTATGTAAGTATCTGAAGAAGTATGAAAGAATGCCGCGTCCCAAGTGAGATTTTCCAAAGGGCGGATTACTCCCATAGAATAATCGGCTTCTCTTCCTCTCAATATCGAATACTCTTATTGAATTTTGTTTGAAAAGACAGGAGTCTTACTGCCTTTTATATACATATGTTTGCATTAAAAAATGAATAATAAAGTTGATGAATCCTTATTCAACTAAGGCGCCCAATCATTCAATACCTGCCCCAAAACTTTTCAATTTCATCTGAGGCTTTCCTTGTTTCAGCTCCCATATATTTATATGCAGTTTGTAATAATTTCTTGGAGTCGCCAAGCCGTGCGAGAATCGTAACACTTAATAAGTCTTTAACATCCTGATCACCTTGAGTTGCCATTCTCTCAAAGAAATGAAATAAATCTTTCATCTTCTCTATATCCTGCTCTTCACTAATTAATTCAATAAAATAATCATCACATTCACCAAAGAATACATGATTTAAAACTTCCCCATTAAATTCAATATGTTCCTGCAATAAAGGCTTATACTCCTTGAACTCCTCAGTAAAGTGCTTGGTTAAATCATTGTAATTCATTTTTTCCTCCAAGTTCTAAAACGTGTTTAATCATGATCGTTCTATGAAGGGGATCGATTCTCCTTCGTCACCTATCCTGCCCATTTGGTGGAAGCAGGATTTTTAAACAACTATATCATTAATTAAAAGCCGCTTGTGCCGCGCTCAAGAGCATACTGTGCAAAGTGTATCGTGCTTACTCCGCCATGCACAGCTCTTCGGCCATTTGCTTTATGCGCTCTACCATTATGCCTTCTCTTTGTTCTACGGCTAAGAGATGTTCAGTTGGCTCTAATTCAATAGAAGGACTGAATCCAACAGGACGAGTATGGACCCTTGTTTTTAAATTGATGGTTTCTGGATAACAGGGAAGGGCAGTGGATAACCAGCCGAACATCGGTTCCAGCTTCTGCTCCCTTCCCTCTGTTTCCCAATAGTCTATAGTTTGATGAAAGTTGTTTTCACTTAATGATACCCAAACGTCCCAAATAAATGGTCCTTCTCCATCTACTACAGGAATTTCAATGCATCCGCGAACAAAAAAATACTCCTCATCAATGATGCAGAGATCTTCGTTCATCTCTATTCTTTCCTCTTGTTCCTCTAATGGTATCTCATAACAATAGTCAGGAACTGGTCGTCCGTAGCTCATTGGAAGTTCATTATGATAGTTTCCACAGCATCGGCATGTATACCCTTGTTGATAATGACTCATTATATCTCCTCCTCAAGAACGTTACTTTACAAAATTAGTCTAGCATGAAAACAGGCGGTTAGATTCATTGACGGTGTTGAACGATCTTTATAACATAAGCAAAAAAGAGACAAGAATATACGCCGAATAGAAGAATGTTCCTTATCTCTTTTTTTGTAAAAGGTGCTGTTAGCTTCTCTGATGGAAGTTTACTAACTACCCTAATTGAATCAAAATCCCCCGCTGAGCATAAAAACGTGCAAAAACTGCCTCGTTTAGACGAACCTGTTCCTGGCTGGCACGCGTATCTCCTGAGGGGTTATGAAAGATGACTTCCCGGCGCTCTTTGTCCCGCCCAAAAACGTACACCAGGTGCCCTCCCGGATGAGGAGGGATTTTCTCCGGGGTTCGTATGCTTGGATGAACAGAAGCAATAAATACATGCCCCTGCTCCAGCCACCTGCACACGTCTTCTACCGGCGTATGCTCCTTTACCTCCGCCTGCAGCCCAAATACATCCGCAATAAATCGGACAAAGGGGCGATAAATTAATCCTTTAATCGCCCCATCTTCATTGACAACGTAGCCGCCGTATTCCCGGCATTCTTTCATAAGGGCAATGGTGGGGATTACTTGTTTTCTTTGCTGGGCAAGAAGCATTTTCAAACAGGCCATTCCGCACATATGCGGACTCCATTCTGCGTATTCGTCCGGATCGGAGGCACCAGATAGATGCCATAAAGGATCGTCTGAAGGATGCAGCTTTCCTGATAAAAAGGCTGAAACTAAGTCGCGGGATTCCCACTGGGCAAAATAAGGAACGGTCATTGTCTGGATTCTCCTCTCCCTACATCCGCCGATTCATCGGCTTTGAGAATGCGGTGTGTTATTCTTTTCTTGGTTTAGCATGGTCAAAAAGCTCCTGCCTGTTAACGAAAGCCAGCAAAAAAGAAGCGAGAAAAAGAGCGGTTGCCATTAAAAAAGTGATACGGACGCCGTAACGTTCAGTGATAAATCCCAATAACAGCGAGGAAATGCCGAAAGCTCCATAAATTAATGTGCCTCTTGCGGAATACACCTTCGCCAGCAGCCCTTCCCTTGCGTTTTGTTGGATAAGGGTCACTTCTGCGACATCACGCGCCATTTGCGGCAGCCCATAGAGCAAAGATACGAACAAGGCGAACCCGGCCAGAGAGGTCATGCCGAACAACAAAGTAAGGGCGGTTAAGCAAAGCGAAGACCACATAACCGTCTGGCCCAAACGGCTCTTTAACGCTTGCGAATAACGGTAAACGAGCACTCCGCCGATGAGCATTCCGCCAAAGAACGACGCATTGATCATTCCCCACCAAACCTCTGTTTTGTGAAGCGCCTGCTCTACATATATAAATAAAATAGCCGCAATCCATACACCGCTTGCCAACGTTTCCAATACGTTCATCAAGCTGATCGTCCGTAATGGCTTCGTCTTCCAGATAAGGTGCCAGCCTTCTTTTACCGCTGCTAATTTAGAGGTTGTTTCCCGCTGTTTGTGAATCGTTTGATCCTTGATAAAGAACATCAGCAGGGAAGAAAGAATAAACAAGCTCCAAGTGAACCAAAGAAGAACGGGGCCTCCCCACAGAATGAAAAATAAGCTGCCGATCGGCCAAGCAATTAACTGGGTGATTTGGTCGGAAATCGCTAAGAGACTATTGGCTTTGATTAGCTTCTCCTCTTTTACAAGATTAGGAACGAGCGCGTTTCGTGCAGGCGAAGCCCATCCATCCAAAAAAGAAATGCCTGCAATGAGCACGTACAACAACCAAATCATTTCTTGTTCAAGCGGCAGAGCAAATAAGCATAAAACCAACAGCAAAACCGTTTTCCCAAGCTGGGAGTAAAACAAAATCGGCTTTAATGGATATTGATCAATGACGGTCGGCGCCAAGATGCCGCTTACAAGAGCGGTCATCGTAATCACAAACGGCACAAGAGACATAAAAGTAACCGACTGGGTCACCTTATACACCATCGTTAGTAAACTGACAGTATATAAAACATCCCCAAGGTTCGCCAGCATTTGCCCAACCCAAAGAAAACGAAAGGAGGTTTCGTTTTTGTATGAAGACATAGATATCCCTCACCTCTTATTTATTTTTTATGATTTTTAAGAGTAAGGGATCTTTCTACATCGGATAGCCTCCTGTCAATGAAAGGAATATGTATTGGAGCTCAAGAAAGAAAAAAGGAGAGTACAGCAACGTATAAAGCAAGAAGTGTCTGTTTGTCTACTGTTATCTTTCTCTTTCTGTAATATATTACCACAAAAGAAGCGGCGTGTATTTATCTTTAGCTGATTATAAAAAAATGGGCTCTTCCGCGTTTCTTTTTAAGTTGTCACAGATAGCGGCTGGTTACTTTGCCTGTTTCTGCATCCATTCCTTGTATTCAAGCTCTGTATATTCGTCTGTTTTCACAATGGTCCAATGGTTGTTTTTGAGCTTTAGGGAGATTTCTATTAATACTTCCCCTCCAGCTTCGTCAAAGTCATTGCTTATATAGTTAATGCCGCCATGAACAAGGACAATTGCTTCTTCCTCATTCACGGTTTTAACTTTCATCCGTTCATGACTTTCAATGCTGTAATTGGCATCTATCCACTTCCTGCCGTTATTTAACGACTCTACTTCATCCTTCTCAACGTTTATCCCTTTTTGATGATCCTTATTTACTTTTAAATCCGGGTACTTATTCCACAAAACAGTAATGTCATTCTGCTGCACCGCCTGCGTGCGGTAATACATATACTGCAGGATCAGTTTGTTATATTTTACCCAATCCGATGGTTCTGGCTCAGCAAAGCCTTTGTCAGTCTCCTCCCTATTCTGGCCGGCTGTATTCTCTGTGTACTGCTGGCAGCCAAATAAAGAACAGATCATCATAATCAGTATGATGCCCGAAAGATAGTTCTTCATCATATCCCCCTTATCAATGTAACAAGGCTGTTTCAGCCTCTCTTCTAGACAAGTATAATGGAAAGTGAAGGTGAGTTAAATATTTACTTTTATGTAAAAAGTGAGGTGGAAATAAAAAAAGGGCTATTTTATAAGCCCTTCATCTCTGCTGCTACAAGCTGCCCGCTTCACGAAAGAAGCTTCTCTATTGTTGTTCCCGCTGCTTTCTTTTCAAATGCATTTGAATGAGTTCGATATCTTCAACTGATAAATCATCCGTATCCTCTATTGCCTGGATGACCCGAAAGACTTGTTTGTCGTGAGAGCCTTTGCTTCTCTTGCTGAAATAACTTGTAATGGCTGAAGTAAATGTCCCGATAATTCCTATCCCAACAAACATTAAGATAACCGCTAGAAACCGCCCAAGCGGAGTAGAGGGCGAAATGTCTCCATACCCCACGGTTGTGGTTGTTACAATTGCCCACCATAGGGCATCTGCATAGGAATGGATGGACGGCTCTACCAGCACAATAGGGATTGGAATGATAAACAATAGGATAATAGCAACAATAAATAATTTATCCAACCCATTGGTTTTGAAAATTTTATAAATGGGCGTCAAATAGTGCGAACCGATGCCCAACAGGCGTACAACCCGAAAAAAACGGATAAACCGGGCAGTTCGGAAAAAAGCATCAAACGGGATAATGGCGATGAACTCTAGCGGATGCTTTTTGATGTACTGCCATTTATTTTTTGATCGCAGCAAGCGGATCGTATAATCTAGAACGAAAATAAGCCAAATAATTTGGTCATACATTAAAAGCTTCTTGTCATTCGAAAATGCAAAGAAGATCGATATAATGACAAGAAAGAACATTACTATTTCGTATGCCAGTACATAATTCTTCAAACACACCAACTCCTGTAAATTCCGCGTCAAATCAGGGAATCTTCAAATAGCCTGCGCCAACGGTCACTTTCTATTCATCTGATCTGATCGTTATAGTTCTTTAGGCATATTATATACTCTCCTGCATGCTTTTTTCATTATAAACAAAAAAATCCTCCTGGAAGAGGACTTTTTAAGCAGCCTGCCGTTCCTTGACGCTTTAAGGAAAAAAGCAGCTAAAAGGAACGCTCTTCCTTCTAACTGCTTGATGTTGACCTGTCCAGGCAATTTTCACTTTAACGTAGTCATGCCCTTTTCTTCCATGCGTTGGAAGAATGCCGAAATTTGAGCGCGAGTAAGCGGTTCGTTAAAATGATAGTCTTCAAATGTTTTTGCCCCTGTTTTTCCCTCTGAAAGATGATGATTGTACATAAATCCGACAGCAGAATAGGGCCCGTACGGTGCACCTTGAGAAGCGGCAATGACCTGTGCCAATTGTCCGCGTGTGACCGTGCTGTTTTTGCCAGCATCTGTAGAGTACCCTTTCAATGGGAGGTGATACGGTTTAAAGAAATCATAGTACTGCTGTGCCCGATGTCCGTACGTTGCGCCTGGTTTAAATCCAAAATATTTGGCCGCAATCACAGTTAAATCGGACTCTTTCAGCAAAGAAAGGGGTTGGAAACGTCCATCCTGAAAGCCCTGAATAAGCCCGGTGCGGAAAGCCCAAGTGATATTTCCGCGCGCCCAGTGATCCTTCCGCACATCACGAAATGCAGGATATAGCCAGTTTTCCAGCTTCCAATGCAGCCTTCTTGGATCGTAGCTTAGCTCTGGTGTCCCTCCTGATGTTAAAAAGAAAACACTTCTCATATGCCATCTTGTTTCCTCATCAAGCGGGATTCCGTTCACAAACCCATTTTGTGAAAATACATTGGTTTCACCAATCTTCAGCATATCTACAGGCAGTTGTTTATACCAATCTTCAGAATCCGTCATTGAAAATTCATAGATAGTTGTGCCTTGTGGTATTAAGAAATCTTCATTTATCCATAGATTCCCAACCAAATCTGTTGCTTTTGGCTGGCCAAAATGGAAATAGCCATATTGATTGTCCTTATCCCAAATATCTTTAAAAGCATGGTTTCGCAGCGTTCTCCAAAGCATCGAGCCGTTTTCTGCATCAATGGCTGCCCCTTTTTCCTTTGAAGTATAGGCAGCATAAAAACCGTCTTTTGAAATAATCATATAATCTTTTGTATTGTACGGGCGCGCGATCATGTAATTATCTGTTTTCTCATAAATTTTGCTGAAGCCATATTTCATGTTATTGAAATCAACTGGCTTATGAGTATGCGTATACACAGCAATTCCTGCGCGTTCCCGCAAAATATTGTACACATCAGGCGTCACTTCCCACTCTGGCTTTGAGGAGGGCGTTTCTGCCGCGAATGCAAAGCTTGGGAATAGTAAAGAAAGCGATAAACAAAACAAAATTAACGTCTTTTTCAATTATATCTTCTCCTTGTAGCAAGCTTATTTCATTCTACTTGCTTTGCCGAAAAAATGTAATAGTTATTTTTGTATCGGTTCACTCAAACGCTTACAGATGATCATAATGTAGAATGATAGACATAAAAAACACTTTAATGCGGGAACATTCAAGCGGCTCCAGGCTATTGACGATACGGCGAGACATCCCCCTGCCTCCTGCCAGTAACAGCTCAGGGAGAGAGCCGAGTTAATTTGCTTTCCGCTTCACAGTAATAATATTGATCCAAGTAACGATGGGGATAAAAAGCAATAAGCTTGTGATTCCTAAACTATTAAACAGCCCAGCTACTTCTTTATGAAATGTTCGGGCGTCTATTTTATATAATATATCTGAGGTCCCGCCTAACATGATTGTATTTATCAATAGAGCACAAAACATTACTTGGTTTTGATTCCATTTTTTGATAAGTCGAACGCAAATAAAGGAAGAAGCTGTTAAGGAACACAAAATAATAAGGACAAAAAAGAGAGTCAAAAAACATTCCTCCTGCCTATCTCTCGATTAGCTATTGTCTATCATTATCGCAATAAAGAAGCTTCTTTTATTTATATGCTTGGATAGCTGGACGAACATTACCTCTTTATCCATTCATATTGAATATCAGGCAGGTTTTCTTCATTTTCATGTCCCTTCGCTATGATTCTAAACCCATTTTTTTCATAAAACCGTTGGGCATTTTCGTTTATTTCAAATGTATATAGTGTTAACCGGCCGTCCGCTTGTGCCTTGGCTTTATTAAGCAATAGTTGCCCAATGCCCATTTTTTGATAATTTACGTGGATATACAGTTGGTTGATTTCCCTGGCATTATAAGCAATCATGCCAACTACGTGTTCATCCATCAAAGCTAATTCGACCTGATGCTGTTCAGGCAATAGGTGATTTAAAAAGTAAATATGGTTTTCAAAGCTGTGCATGTCTTTTTGCCCGATGGCTTTTTCTTTGCTGTCTCTCCACATTTTGACTGTCTGTTCTGCATATTCCGGTTGGTAATCAATGACTTTGATGTGTGGGGAATTCATCTAATCCCTCCCTTGTGTTTTTCAAACCGATGGTCTCTCAGAACCGGTTGTCCTCTCTGTCGCCTGGCTGAATCAGGTTTCGCAAAATGTTTAGTCCTTGCTTTAAGTCCTCCAGTGAAGCATAGGCGTAAGAAAGACGGATATGCTGCAAATCACTCGGCTCATAAATATAGCCTGGATTGATCAAAACGTTATGGTGAAGCAAATTTAGGAATAAGGCTTTGTTGACAACCGGCTGTTGGAATTTGAGCCAGATGTAAAAGCCGCCTTCAGATGTTTTCCATGTCGCCATGTTCTTAAATGTCTGTTCTAATAATTCTTCTGTAAATCGGGCTCTTCTTTTCAACTGTTCACGAAGATCGATTAGATGTTTTTCGTATAATCCTGACGAGATCCAGTGTGCAGCGATTTCTTGCGAAAATGCGCTGGAACCGTAATCTGTTTGCATTTTAATATCTGCCAACCGCTCAATGACAGGTGAAGGCGCCACAACCCAGCCAATCCGCAGCCCTGGACTTAGGGTTTTAGATATGCTGCCGATATACAATACTTGCCCGGAAGTGTCCCATGATTTGATGGCAGGCGCCGGTTTTTCGAATAACAGTTCATGATATACATCATCTTCAATAATCGGAATTTGCAGCTCCCTGCATGTGTCGTATAATGTTTTCTTCTCTTCTGCCGGCCAATTGCAGCCGGTTGGATTGTGCAAGGTTGGTATGCAGTAGAATAAAGATTGTCTTTTTCTTTTATATGCCCGCAGGTTGTCGGCTAAATGATGATTTCTTGATATCGAGACCATGCGCATACCGGCCGATTGAAAAGGATGTACAGAGTTTAAATATGAAGGCGGTTCGTGAAAGATGGTCGATCCTTCTTCCAATAATCCGACGGCGATTAATTGCAAGGCTTGCAGGGCACCCGAAACAATTAATATATTGTCTGGTGTTGTATAAATGCCCCGCTTTTTTAAATGCTGGCATAAGATTCCGCGAAGCTTTTCGCTGCCTTTAGGCGATGAATAGCCGATTGCCTTTGAATCCAGGCTAATTTGTGCCAGCGATTGTTCAATTTGTCGAGTCGGGAGTAATTCCGGCGCAAGTTCGCCTGTCCCTAGACGGATGACCTCTTCCTTTTGTTCGTATTCATTGATTAACTGGATCGTGTGATAGTTTGGTTTATGAAGGCTTGATTCAATATGGTGCTGCCAATTCGGCTGTGACTTGTTCAATAGGACGTTCCATGAATTATTCGTTACAAATACGCCGGATCCCACCTTAGATTCAATTAAGCCGTCCGCTCTTAATTCATCAAATGCCAGTTGGACCGTGCTCCGATTAACATGAAATTGAGCGGCCAGTTGCCGCTGGGGTGGCAGCTTTGTTCCGACTGTCCAATCCCCCCGCTCAATATGAGTTTTGATCCAATCGATAATTTGTTCACGGACAGTCAAGTGGGACTGGCGGTTTGGTTTCCACTTCATACGATCCTCTCCTAAATTGGGTGGATAAGAAACCATCCAATTGGTTGTTTTCTTTTAGTTGTAGCATAGTACGATAAAGATGGAAAGGGAGTTGAGGATATGGAAGCTATTCTTCATGGCATCATTTTGGCCTTCGGTCTTATTCTGCCGTTAGGTGTGCAAAATGTATTTATATTTTCGCAAGGAGCAACACAGCCCAGGCTTATTCGAGCTCTTCCGGCAACTATTACAGCTGCATTATGTGATACATTGCTCATTTTGTTAGCCGTTTTCGGATTGTCCGTGATCGTCTTGCAGTTTGAATGGCTCCGTCTTGCTCTAATGGTAGCCGGCATTTTATTTTTACTGTACATGGGATGGGTGATCTGGCGGTCGAAGCCAACCACAAATGAACCAACTAATGCCTTGCCGATTCGCCAGCAAGTGGTCTTTGCTTCTACGGTTTCCTTGTTGAACCCCCACGCCATTTTAGATACAGTCGGTGTGATCGGGACGAGCGCTTTAAAATACAATGGAACGGAGCAGCTCTTTTTTACGCTGGCATGTATTGCGGTTTCGTGGATTTGGTTTTTGGGTTTAACTTTTGCTGGAGCAGTGATGAAAAAGCTGGATGGGACAGGAAGTATAATGACTGTTTTTCAAAAAAGCTCGGCTCTGTTTATTTGGGTAACGGCTATTTATCTATTTACCGGCTTGGTTTAATGCACAAAACAGCCCTTCATGCAGAAGGCCTGTTTTGTGTGTCTATGAAAATACAAAAGAAGCTTCATTTTTTGTGTACTTGTCCAGACAAGCTTGTTGACTGCTGCATATAGTATAGCATAAGAGAAGAAAGGAGGAATATTTAGGATGTCACGTAACATGTCAGCTTGTGAAAGACTTGCAGCGATTATCGGAGGAACAGTGATTGCTACCTCTCCCGCTTGTGTTGTTCAGCGTCTTCGAAATATTGAAGCTACGATTCTCGGCCGCCGCACTCGCTCCCCTTTAGCCCTTCCTTTTGCCCTATCCTTTGAAAATAGCAGAAATGGCGAAACGCTTAATCTCGGAGAAACAGTTATCCTTCAAGAAGAAATCAATCCGTTTTTAACAGCTTTACGGGAAAGAGGCATCAAGGTCACAGCTGTTCACAATCATTGGCTCTTTGATCAACCGCGCTTAATGTACATGCACTGGGAAAATGTTGGAGATCCATTTGAATTTGCGAGAAACAGTATTGAAGCAGCCAGACAAGCGCGCTTACTTTAACGACTAGCCAGCCGAGACGCTTATAAGCGTCTCGGCTGGCTTCTTATGTGAAAACCGACATCATTCTTCTTCCCACTGGCACAGCCCCTCAAGAAATATAGAGAAATTAGGCGCTAACTCAATCACTGTCTCGCCGTCATCCTCAATGAGAATAACAGGAGGATTTTCGCTGGTTCTTCTGTAATCCAGCGCAATCCACGTATGGCCGTCTCCTGAAATGAGGACAATATTTTTGGGAAGTCCCCATTCCTCTATTAAATATCCAGTTTCCAAGATACCGCCTTCTCCAATGCCTTTCAGATGATCTACATGAATATGATCGTCCGCCCAGGATGTTGGCACACTTGTTGGATAGGAGTCATACAGCAGGTACCCGCCATTTTGTTCTCTTAAAGTATCGATATAGCTTTCGGGAAGCTTGACTTGAAGGATCTCCTCCGCTTTTGCCACTGCCTCATCCGTCAGCCGCTCCTGTTGGCTCTCGTTGTCTATCTGCCAGATGCTTTTGTTCATTTGATTTTCTTCCCCTCTCTTTTTATTTACAGTTTTTTGGAGAAAACCCCCAACTATCGCTCCTCTATGACTGGAAAGGACGAGAGAATAGTATGCAACTGCCTAATTAAGCTGGTTAAATAAGATTGATCCGAGTTAAATTCAAATTGGAGAACTGCCCCATCTCCAGGTGGATAACATGTCTCTGCCTCCCATAAAATTCTCCCCAAATGGTCTATCGTGCCTTTCATGCAAATCGCCCCTTCTATATGCTTGAAAGCGGCGGTTCCTTCCAGATTTTCATGCATAACTGCTAATTCGTCAGCGAAATCTGCCAACTCATCTGTCCGTAGCTCACAAGTAAATTGTGCAACATATCCCGGAATCGTTATATGTACAACAGACGTTATCCAATTTTTGTCCCAGTTATTTGTGCTGTCGGGATAACTTCTCTCCAGCACTTCAATCTCGATCTTTGTCTTCTCTCCTAACAGGGAAACGTTCAACTTTCTCAACCCTTCCATTTTATAGGGTGTGAATTATCTCACAAACTCCCTTTTTTGTGTATAATTAGCAAATTAATTATAGCGCATCTTAATGCTCCTTGTCATAGCTGGAAAAATCCATGCAAACTGCTTTCAAAGTTTCCCATAGAAGATTTATACTGTTCTATATACCTTATTTTATATTTAGTTGAGGAGCGTAAAAGATGAGAATTCTTATTGTTGGAGCGAGCGGCACCATTGGCCGGGCTGTAGTCGGAAAACTAGAGAAACATCATGAAGTCATTTGTGCCGGGCGCAGCAGCGGCGATGTTTTTGTTGATATTACTTCTGTTGACAGCATCCAAGCGATGTATGAAAAAGTCGGAAAGGTAGATGCTGTGGTAAGTGCAACGGGAAAGGCGCATTTTGGTCCTCTGTCGGAGCTGACGCCTGAGTTAAATGGAATTGGCATTGAAAGCAAGCTCAAGGGGCAAATTCATTTAGTGCTAGCAGGAATGGATTATGTCAATGACGGAGGCAGCTTCACTTTAACCACTGGCATTATGATGGACGACCCGATTCTTCAAGGTGCTTCTGCGGCAATGGCGAATGGCGGAGTAAAAGCGTTTGTAAAAGCTGCCGCTATTGAACTGCCGCGAGGAATCCGCATCAATAGTGTCAGTCCAAATGTCATTCAAGAATCACTTGATAAATACGGCGCCTTTTTCCCAGGCTTTGAAGCTGTGCCTGTTCAGCGTGTAGCGCTTGCCTATCAGAAAAGCATCGAAGGCGCACAAACCGGACAAAATTATGAGGTGTATTAACAAGTCAGATCCCTCTGCCCGATTAGATCGATCCGGCCGGCATGTTTTAAATAATAGTCATTATTTATATATAAATTCGTTTTTGCATAGGAAAGGAAAATGATATAATTGAGAAAAATAATCATTATCCAACGCACAGATCATAGTGTCTGTTTATAGATGGCTGGAGGGAATTAACGTGGTTCTTTCAGAATTAGGTCGGGGAGAAAAAGCAAAGATTGTAGATTTATCCAACATAGATCAAATGGTTAAAAGGAGATTGCTGGATTTCGGTATTATGGAAGGAATCGAAGTGCAGTTAAAACAACGGATGCCGTTTAAAGGTCCTTTCATGCTTGATTATTGCGGACAATGCCTGGGAATCCGCCATCAAGAAGCTGCCCGGATAGAGATTAAACGAGTATGATGCACATTGCTCTGCTTGGTAATCCGAATACCGGAAAAACTTCTTTATTTAATAATTTAACCGGGTCCTACGAGTATGTTGGAAACTGGAGCGGTGTTACCGTTGAAAAGAAAGTAGGAGCACTGAAAAATAAAACAGGACAGCTTATTGATCTTCCAGGCATTTATACCTTGAATCCGTTATCGAAAGATGAAGGAGTCGTGTCCAACTTTTTTCTCCATGATTCGTTTGATGGGATCGTCAACATTGTAGACGCCTCCCAATTGGAAAGAAATTTAGTTTTAACTTTGCAGCTGCTTGAATTCGGAAAGCCGATTATTCTTGGATTAAACATGACGGATGTGGCAAAAAGCCGCGGCATTTATGTAAATGAGCAAAAGCTTTCAGCGGCGCTTCATGTGCCGGTTGTGCCGATTGTGGCGAGAACAGGCCAGGGATGCAAGCTGTTAAATGAGCAGCTCCTCAGCTTGCAAAGTAAAAAACAAGCGCCGCTTGTTTTGGATTATGGGGTGGCTTTAGAAAAAGGAATTGCTCAATTAATTGCTGACATGCCGCAAGAGCTGACGGAACATTTGCCTCCCCGCTGGCTGGCCTTGCAGTTTTTTGAAGGAAACAAAAATGTATGGGAGCATCTATCCGTCTTTATGGCTGATGATGCCCTCACAAAAGTATACGAAGAGACAGAGAGAAATGTTCAGAAAGAAGAAAATGCAGATACTTTATCTCAACGGATATACAGAGTCAGACGGACATATATTCAATCGATTGTTGAACAAGCTGTTGATCAGCAGACAGCCGGGGCAGCCACTTTAACAGATCGGATTGATGCGATTGTCACAAATAAAGTGTTCGGTCTGCCGATCTTTTTGTTATGCATGCTTTTGTTATTTAAGCTAACATTTGATTGGCTTGGCACCCCGCTTTCCGATCTCTTAGATGCTTTTTTCTCAGGCCCGCTCACCGATGGGCTCGCTTTTGTTCTAGGAAAAGCCGGGGCATCCTCTTTCATTCAGTCACTTGTGCTTGACGGAATTGTTGCCGGTGTCGGCGGCGTATTGGTATTTATGCCGCAAATTTTTATTTTATTTTTCTTCATCTCTCTTCTTGAGGATTCGGGCTATATGGCTCGGGTGGCCTTAGTGATGGATAAGATTATGGAATCGGTCGGGTTAAATGGGAAAGTATTTATCCCGATGATTATCGGCTTTGGCTGCAATGTGCCGGGAATTATGGCCGCCAGAACGATTGAGCAGCCCAAAGAACGATTATTGACCATTCTTTTGACGCCTTTAATGTCTTGTTCGGCTCGGCTGCCGGTCTATGCTTTGTTTGTGGGCGCATTTTTTGTGGAATACCAGACCATCGTTGTTTTTTCATTGTACTTATTAGGCATTGCGATGGCTCTTCTATTGGCTAAGCTGTTTTCCATGACGATTTTAAAAGAGGAACAGTCTGTGTTTGTTATCGAGCTTCCTCCTTATCGCCTCCCTCAATCAAAGGCGCTGTTTCGCAGCACATGGGATAAGGGCAAAGGATTTATTAAAAAAGCCGGTACATTTATCTTTGGCGGCTCCGTCATTATCTGGCTGCTGACGTATGCGGGTCCTCAGGGCTTGAATGTAGATATGGATAACAGCTTCCTTGCCGCCATTGGCGGATGGGTTGCGCCGCTTCTTGCGCCGCTCGGCTTTGGCACTTGGCAAGCTGGGGCTGCGCTCATTACCGGATTTTTGGCAAAGGAAGTCGTTGTCTCGAGCATGAATATCATTTACCACGTTCCTGATGTTGATTCTTTGCAGGGACTGATGGCAACAGAATTTACGCCGCTGTCTGCGTTCACTTTTATGGTTTTTGTCCTTTTGTATGTGCCTTGCCTTGCGACAGTCGGAACGATCCGCAAAGAAACCGGTTCAGCTAAATGGACTTATTTCTCGATCGTTTACGCATTAATCTTAGCATACAGCTTGTCTTTTATTATTTATCAAGGAGGCAAGCTGCTAGGCTTTTAACCACCTGGGAGGAATGCATCTATGTTAGTCAATATCGTGATCGGAGCTCTGATCTTTGGTTATGCAGGCTGGACTCTCTTTCGCTATATTAAGAAAAGCAAAGAAGGAAAATGCGCCGCTTGTTCCTTGAAGGATAGCTGTCAAAGTGATTGCGGAAATGATTCAAGTTCAAGAAAATGATCATTTGTTTCCCTAGTAAGAAAAGGAGCTGCTTGCATCAGCTCCTTTTCGATTTGTTTTCACGCAACCTCCCTATGTACAAGGAGGTTATTTTTTGGATAAACGATAGCCGGCTGTTCCAATCGCTGCTCCCAGCAATGCGCCTCCAATTACTTCACCCGGCTTATGGCCCAGCACCTCTTTTAATGGATCAGGCACTTTTTCCTCATATTTTACAGGGTCATCTTCTTTAATTTTGTCCACTAATTCATCCAAATCGTTTACCTTTAAAGTAAGCTCTCCCGTTTGCCGGCGAATCCCTTGTGCGTCATACATGACAATCAGTCCGAAAACAACGGATAAGGCAAAATCAATAGTCGATACCCCTTTTTTCAAAGCAATATAAGTAGCCAGCGAAGAGACACCGGCGGAATGAGAGCTCGGCATCCCTCCTGTCGCCAAAAATTGTTCCGGCTTCCACTCCTTTTTCTTCATGTAATGAAGTGGTATTTTTAATGCTTGGGCAATTCCTATACTTGTTAATGCAATGCTAATTCCTCTATTCAAATGGCTCACCTCCGTATTATTTTGAAAACAATGGTTTGTTTTTATTCTCTTCGAATGGTATTAAGCACCGATTTGATCTTCTCTTATGATAGTTCTCTTTTTTGATGAAGTATAAACAATAAAAAAATAAAAATAGTCTGAGGGTCTTTCAAGGGTTCTTAGATACTGTTTTGTTTTTTACTAATTTGAATTTTGCACATAAATCTTCTTTCATTGTGAAGATTGTTTCAGCAAATTTCGCCAAAAGTTGAACGTTTTTTACATCTGCTTAATTTTGGCTAAACATTCCTCCGCTACCATTAATCTCGTATCAAATATCTGTACATAGGAGATGAAGACATGAAAAAAAATGTATGGTTAGGAGCAGGACTGGCTTTCACTTTAATGCTCAGTCCGTTTCAGCAAGCTTTTGCCGCCGGTACAAACGGAGAACGCAAGCAGGTGGACAATGTGGCCCATCGCGGTGCCTCCGGTTATGCGCCGGAGAACACCCTTGCCGCTTTTGATAAGGCGGTAGACATGAAAGCGGATTATATTGAAATTGATGTCCAGCAAAGCAAAGACAATGAATTAGTTGTTATCCATGACACAACAGTGGACAGAACAACAGACGGCACGGGCAAAGTAAAGGATTTGACGTTTGAACAACTGCGCGCCTTAGATGCCGGCAGCTTCAAAGGCGAACAATTTAAAGGAGAAAAAATCCCTTCTTTTGATGAAGTGCTAGACCGTTATCATGGAAAAATAGGCATTTTAATCGAATTAAAAGCACCAGAGTTATATCCCGGCATAGAGGAAAATGTGGCAAAAGAATTAAAAGAACGCCATCTTGACCGTCCGCAAAATGAAAAAATCATTATTCAATCCTTTAATTTTGAATCTATGAAAAAAACGGATGCTCTTCTTCCGAAGGTTCCTATTGGCGTGCTGACCTCCTCTAAAGCCCAGGCAACTGAACAGTCTTTAAAAGAGTTTTCCGCCTATGCAGATTACTTTAACCCAAGCTACGGAATTGTCACAAAGGAGATGGTAGGGCAAGTCCATAGCTTGGGAATGAAAATTTCTTCATGGACTGTGCGCAGCCAAGAAGCGGCTGATTTTCTATTAGATATGGACGTTGATGCTATTATTACCGATTATCCGGACTATGTGGACCCGAGAAAATAAATTTCTTTCCTCTTAACGCCGAAAAGAACCTGTACAACAGCACAGGTTCTTTTCGGTTGAATGATATTTTCTCACACAATCGTGTACATATTTATATCGTTTTCGTTAAACGATATAAGACCATTCCGCCATTACTTTGTACAGAAAGCTTAGAAGCCTATAACGAAAACATAGGGTTCGAAAAATTTTCAATTGATCTGTTAAAAAAACGGACTGTTAAATCTCCTATCCGAAAATTTGCGCCGCAATCCCATAGAGATGCCCATTTCTCTCCGGCAAGGAATTAGCATGAAGGATCATCACTGGCGGTTTGCTGACTTCTTCAAATCCTGCCCCCTTTAATAATTCAATAAATGTCTGATTATTTGTTGGGATGTCCATTCTCAGCTCGCCTTTATGACTGCGCGCTAACTGATCAACCAGATAAAGCGCAGATCTGTCATCGGGAGCGACAATAGGACCTAATGTTAAATAAACGGGGCCTAATACAGAAAGGCCGTAGCCGACGATTTGGCCTGCGGGATCTTTTAAGACTGCAGCTTCGTGAGATTGCTCTATTCTGTTCACAAGAAACCTCTTTCTTGCCTCCCCAAAAGCGGATTGATCAATCGCCGCAATGCGATCGATCTCGCTCCTTGTCAAGCTGCCCAACTGATAAGAGTCCCGAAAAGATGGATTAAAACACCTAGAATAACGGCCAATCATTTTGTGCACATGCCCCACTTCTTTAAATCCTATCTTCTCATATAAAGGCTGGCCCTCCGGTGTAGCAATGAGCATAATCGCCGTGTCCGCCGGCACTTGATCGATACATGACTGAACAGCCTTTTTTCCAAGCCCCCGCCCTCTGTATTTATCATTCACAATCACCATGCCGAGCGAAGCTGATGCTGTATCATAAGGGATAATTGCTGCACTGGAGACCACTTCTCCCTTTTCATTCTTGTGCCCCATTACTACACCCGATGACAAAATAGTTTTGAGCTCTTCTGTGTGATAATCCCAGCCGACCGACTTTGACAGTGCAATCAGCTCCGGGATATCCCGCGCATGAAGCCCTGTTATTGGAAGCTCTTTCGTTCCCGATGTATCCATTGGTTCTCTCCTTTACATATTAAGTGTTTTCCCGAGGGCATCAACTGCCCGCTTCAACACTTGACACCCTTCTTTTCAGTAAGCACTCTTTCCTTTTTAAACGCACGCACAGCAAAAGTGAAAGAAATAAAATAAAGAAAAAAGGCGAAATAATAGACATAAACGACTCCGAGCGTGTCTGCAATCAAGCCCGTCAGACATACGGAAATAGCAAAGGTCAAGTAGTACAGGTTATCTTTGGCAGCGTACAGTTTAGATAACCTGTCCCGCGGAACTACTTTTTGTATATATGTTTGCTGGCATATATCTCTTAATTGATAAAACGGTCCCATAACAACCACTAAAGCAAGGGCTAACCAAGGGGTTGCATTCATTGCATAGACCAGCACCAGAAGACTGATCGCAAAAGAACCAATCAGGATGCCTCTAATTAAGTGTTTTTCCATTTTTCCGGCATAAGCTGCCATCCAAACGCCCCCAGCTATGCTGCCGGCATAGTAGGCCGTATTAATATAGCCCCACCATTCCTCTCCCTCATCTAACACCTCACTCACAAAAGCTAATGAGATGGCGCCAATCCAAATGCCCGAAGCAACTCCTTCTAGCAGATCCATCAGCGTAATGGTTCTCATCTGTTTGGCAGCAGCAAACAGAAACGACCATCCTTCTTTTATAACTTCGGTTTTCGGCCGCTTCTGTGTTTTTGTCACTCTTTGGGTTTTGAACTGCAAGGAACAAACGAATGATAAGAAAAAAAGAACGATGCTGGCTGTTAACACCGGTGCACTTCCGTAATAGCTAACAGCTGCCGCGCCCAAAGACCATCCAAGCAGTGCAAATGACTGATCTGCAGCAGTAATCAGACTATTCGCCTTGCCGGTTTGCCCGTCCGCGACCATTTCAGGAATTAGCGCAAGCCGGCAAGGAGCAGCAAAACCATCAGCAAAGCCGGTAATGCTGATGAATAAATAGATCTCCAATAAAGCCGGGAATGGCTCTGTTCCGATTGTCTGGATGATCCCCAAAACGATTATGGATAAAATAGACTGCAGGAGTAAGGATGAGGCCAACAGCTTCCCCAGCGGAAACTTCTCGGCGGCCAATGGAAAAACAAAGGTGCTGGCAAGCTTGCCGGCAGCATGAGCCAGCATAATAAACGCAGCCAGAATGGCCGAGTCCGTCAACAAAAACAGGCTCACCGTGAGCGTCATCGTGTAAAGAGAAAAAGCAAGCTTGCCAAAAGAAATACTGCACCATAAAAAATAAAAATATTTATTCATGATCCATCGTACTCACCTGTCATAAAGATTGAAAAAGCAAGCCCTTCTATCATTTTATAACTTCATTTGAAAAATAAATTGCTCCCCGTTCATTCCCATAGAACGGACTCCGTGATCCTTAAATCCCCCCGCTTGGTAGACGTGCTGCGCTGCTTTGTTTAAATGGTTCACGGCCAGGATAATTTCATTTTTATCTGGAAAATTTTCTTTTACAAATAAAGGAAGCAGTTTGATGGATGTTTTGGCTATCCCTCTGCCTTGTAAATGTTCATGAATCGAGTAGGCTCTTAAAAGAATGGCATGTACATTCTCACTGTACGGCTCTACACCTTTCCCTTCATGAAGGACAAAGAAGCCAGCGGGCGTTTGATTGTAAAGAATGACGACAGGATAACGCTCTTCGTCTCGTTCGCATGCTAATAACGCCTCCGACGGCAACGCCGTATACTTTTTCTGCTCTTTTGATAAATGGTAATATTCCAACTTTTCACTATATTCCGGTTTATAGAACTCTAATGTGATGATCTCTTTTCGAACAGTTGTCATGAACAACGGCCCCCCTTCTGAAAAGAACATACATTCCCTCCCTGTTTTATTGTAAATATTTTCTTGATATGATTCAAGCAGATTTTTCAAAAAGATTCCCAGCCAGAATTCAGGGTGCCCGCCATTATCACAAAAAAAGCCAGCTAATTTATTTCCCTGCCTGAATTTTTGGGCAAGCTTTTGCGAGTATGTAAAAGTGAAAGAACGAAATAAAACAATCCCGGCAAGACGATGACTAGGCCAACGGCTGCATACACTTGGCGTATAGGCAAACCGAAAAATGAGGAAGAGGCAAACAATATTCCCAAGGGCATAGTCGCCCGCAAAAAAAGCAGCCGCACAGCACTTAATTGAGCCAAGCGTCCTCTAGGCGCCTCCTGCTGAAAAATGGCCGCACTTTGAGCGTTAAAGAAAGGAAACAATACTCCTCCAAGCAGTTCACATATCGAGGCAGCAAAAGTTGAAGGGGCAAAAGCCAGAAGCACAAATGAAAGTCCTCCCCCGGTTAAGCCGAGGCACATCATCCAATCAGTCTTTTTCAGTTTTGTAAGCAGAAGCGAACCAATGGCATAACCGACTGGAAATGCTCCGGAAAAGATGGCATATTCCCAAGGCTGGCCATTCAATTCCTCCCGAATAAAAGGAACAGCCAAGACCATGGCAGCACCGACTGCAAACTGCACCGCAGAGGAAAGAACAGAAAGACACAAAAGGCGCGGGTATTGAAAAAACGACCGGTACCCCTCCTTCATCTCTGACCACCAAAACTTTCTTGTCCAAATAACTGCTTCCTGTTCATGTGTCTCTGACATACGTGAAAGGGCAAAAAAACTAATAAGGAACATCACCGCAGACAATCCATATATGAAATGAGCAGGACTGACAAGCAAAAGCAAGGCAGTAGCTCCTGGGGCAAGAAAGCTCATCAGGCGAATCGCTCCATCTAACAAGGCATTTGCTTCTGTTAGCTCCTTTTCCTGACAAATGTCAGGAAGAAGCGAAAAAGACAAGCTGGCATAAATCGGCTGCATGATCCCTAACAAGCCTTGCAACACGATTAATGCTAAAACAACTCCTGTTTCGGTGCCAATGAAGAAAGCGGTTAACGGAAGAAGATAAGCGCCAACCCGAATCAACTGGATTGTTCGAAGCAGCTTTGATTTTCTTACATAATTCAGAAAAGGGGCACTGATGCTTTGAAACATTAAAGAAGGAAGAAAATAAACAAGCCAAAGCACACCCATCCATTCTTTGGAACCCGTCAATTCAAACAACAACAGGCCGTTGATGATGCCTCCTGCCGCTCCGCCAAATTCCGAGATGATTTCCCCAAACCACAAGGCTTTAAAAGAAGCTGATTGCCTTTTCATCGATCCATTCCAAGATAATCCGCAAGCTGTCCGGAAAAATCCCTTACTTGCGATAAATTAGCTGAATAAATGCCCTTTTCCACACGAATAAACTTTGCAGATTTCAAAATGGAAAGCTGATGATGAAGCGTAGTTTTCGATATATGAAACTGCCTGCTCATCTCCTGAAGCGACAACGGCCCTTTGAATAGCTCGTAAAGCAATTTCAAGCGAAGTTCATCTCCAAGCGCCTTATGCCCGCGAACCAATGCGTTTGGCGGAACACCCGGCTCCAGCAAGGCTTCCTCCTTTAACGGGTAAAAGAAAAGTTTAGTATCCGGCGTGCGCTGTTCCAAAATCCATGGACGATAAGAAACGTGCGGAATGAATTTAATCGTCCAGATGGAAGGTTCAGGAGTATAATTCACGCCATCTGTTATCCGTTTCATTTCCTCAATGGGCTTTTCTTTGTCCAATAAACAAGATTGTTTTTGTTCAAAAGCCAATGCCTGCATCCACTTGTCCCATTCTTCCTGCCGGCTCATCCATTCGTGCCATCCCGTCAATACATCACGAAACAATTCGCCGATTTCCTGAAAGGAATACTGTGAGAGATGACGAGTATATGCCGCCAAGTAATCATGTCCTTCGAAACACGCTGCATACTCTTCAAATAACCCCATGTTTTCATATTGTGCAGCCGCGGCTTTTCGCAGAGGCTCATCATGACGGCTGCTGTAAGGCAGGAGCACCTCATAAAACTGAGTCGTCGATATTTCTGAAAGACATACTAAAAAATCTGAAATAGATGAAGCAGAAAACTGATTTTGGAGCATAATCAATCCGTACCAAAAATTAGTTTGTTCTATTGTTTTTAAATTTTTGGTTAATGCTGACGGCATCGACTTCTGTTGTACTTTCCATCTTTCATCTAATTCGAATGTGTGCCGAAGCTGGGTATGGGTATAGCCTGCAATGCCGAGAATAACCTCCCAAACAGGCGAAAACTCGACCTGCAGCGAAACATTTTCTGTCGGCTCTGAAGAATAGAGATTTTTCATATAACTGCCCCCTTTGTTCATAATTCTAAAATATCAGAATTCAAAATTCAATATATATCGAATTAATTTCCTCAAAAAAGAACTTATCTATCATCTAGATAAGTTCTTCCTCTTTCTTTTATAAAAATCATTTCACGGCTGACAGTTCACTTTCAGTGACCCATTTATGATTTTTTACTTTTTCTTCATTTGTTGTTGATACATAATCCACCATGTAAACCGTTGTTTTTTCGGATGATTCAATCTCCGCCTCGGCTCCTTTCATTCCAGGCATATGATCTGCTTCCAGTGTCACTTTTGTTCCAGGCTCCAGGACATTGCTGCCGGCTTCTTTTATTTCCTCCTGGATCACCCATTTATGGTCTTCCACCTTTTTTCCGCCAGTTGTTGGCGTATATGAAACGACATAAGCAACCGTATCATACGCTCCTGAGATGGTTGCTTTTGCTCCTTTCATCCCAGGCATATGCTCCGTCTCAAGAATGGCTTGACTTCCAACCGGATACGTTGGGCTATCTTGTTCCTTTAATCCTTCCGGCACTTCTCCTGAGCTGGAATGATCCATCTCCCCATGATCCATTTCCTCCATATGTTCTGCTGGCTCTTTCGGTTCCGGACTCTTTTTGCTTTCCTCCTTGTCGTTTGAACAAGCGCCTAATATGAACAAAAGGGCAGCGACTAAAAGAATCAATGTTTTTTTCAGCATATAACTCTCCTCCTTTTATCTTCATTCCCTATCATAGCAAGGAATTTTGCAGAAAATATGGAGGCGGACCGGGAAAATCTAAACTTCTGTCCGCGGGCTGCTATTCACTTTTGCTGATCCATTTGTAGCCTACTCCCCAAACAGTAGAAAGATATTGATCAATCGGAAAGCCTGCTTGCCGCAGCTTCTCGCGAATATTTCTGACATGGGAATCAATGGTTCGGTCTTCGGTAAAAGCTTCATCTCCCCAAATGCTTTCAAGCAAATTCGGCCGGGAAAATACTTTATTCTGGTTGCGGAGCAATAGCCCGAGCAAAGAAAATTCTTTTGGGGTGACCTGAATGGTTTCCCCCTGGTAGATAAGCTCATGGGCCTCTCCATCCCATAACAGCCCGTCGCACTCCATTTGCTCTTGCTGTGAACTTTTGACCCTTCTGAGAATCGTTTGAATTCTTGCAAGCAATTCTGCCTCATCAAATGGTTTTGTGATATAGTCATCCGCCCCTGTTTTCAACCCTTTTACTACATCTGTTTTTTCATTTCTAGCCGTCAGCATAATGATGGGCACATCGGAAAACTCTCTAATCCGCCGGCATGTTTCCCATCCGTCTAGTTCAGGCATCATAATATCTAATAAAATTAAATCTGCTCCATTGTGTTTCATATGAGCAATCGCTTCTCTGCCTGAGCTTGCTTTGACGCAATGATAGCTTGGCGATAAATAGATCTTTAACAAATCAAGCATCCGCACTTCATCATCTACAAGCAGTATAGTCTTCACTCTTTTTCCTCCTTCAGCCAAATCACAAATACGGTTCCTTTATTCCTTTCACTTTTCACCTCTATCCTGCCCCCATGCGCCTCCACTAGTTCTTTCACAATCGACAGTCCTAGGCCCGTCCCGCCTAAATGTCTTGAGCGGGATTTGTCCACCCGGTAAAAACGATCAAAAACAAAAGGAAGATCTTCCTGCGGGATACCAGCCCCTTCATCTCGGATGGCGATGAACACTTCCCCCTTTTCCTGCTGGGCAATAACACTTGTTTGCGTATGCGGATCCGAGTATTTAATCGCATTATCCAATAAATTAAAGAGAATTTGTTCGAACCTCACAGGATCAATCATGACATACAGCGTTTCGTTACAGTTCATATCAAGCCTTATTTCTTTTTCTTGAAAAGCCGGCATCATTTTTTCATACACTGTTGCTAAATAAGAAGAAAGGTGTATGTTCGTCCGTTGGATAATAAAGGCATGGCGGTCTAGTTTAGCCAGGTCGAACAAATCCTTCATCATAGCAGATAGCCGCTCTGATTCTTCATAAATAATTTGAAGATAATGCTCCCGATCTGCTTCCTCTATACTCTTTCTTCGCGCTACGTCTGCGTAGCCCTTTATATAAGTCAAAGGCGTGCGCAATTCATGAGAAATGCTGGATAAAAACTCATTTCTTTGCTCTTTTAAACGCTTTAAGTCTTGGGCAAGAATCGTGATAGATCGTGACAGCTCTCCCAATTCATCGTCCCCCCTGTCCGGCAGCTGAACCGAAAAATCACCTTTGCTCAGCTTTTCTGTCGCTTGCTTCATTTGAATAAGGGGAGTCGTTAAAGCCTTTGAAAGAAACAGATTCGTTATAATTAATAAGATGAACATGACAGCAGCAGCAAATAGAAGGTGCTGGTTTAATTTCGAAATCAGCTGCTGGATTTGATCTGTGCTTTTAAACATATACACATAGCCGCTCTGATTTTGGCCGGCTGTATAAGGGCTGACGGTAGAAATATATTTTTCGTTTTTCCAGCGGCTTTCGAGAATCATGCCGCCGCGAGGGATATCCTTCAGCTTTTTCGAGACAATCTTTTTCTCTCCTGCATCTACTTTGGAAGAGCTGATCAGAATTTTTTGAGCGTTGTCTGTAATAATCACTTCGGTATCAGCTTTCAATTCCATTAAAGCAATATGATGCAGCGTTTCAGCGTGAAACGAATCCTCCAGTACTTCCCTATGACTATTCCCCCTCGCAAGCAAAGCATCCAGCTCTTCTTCCACCCTGCTTTCCACGAGGCCGGTATGCAAAACAAAAAACAGGCAGACTTGAATCATCAACATGACAAAAAAGAACCAGAGACCCAGCTTCAAAGTAATTTTGTTCATTGGCACCACCGCTTTTCCAGTTACTATCTCTATCATACTGAATAAATAACAAAAATTTGTGCAGTTTTTAAGGAATTTTCTCCTCAATGATTCGGCTGATTAGTTGTTAACGCTCAAAAAAAGGAAGTGCATCTGCACTCCCTTTTCACCTTTGCTATGAAACTTAGTTAGAGCCGCTTCTTCCAAAAAGAAGGCTATCCACTGAATACAGCTTGCTTCCTGTTAGAACAAGAGACACGGCCATAGCTAGAAACGCGAGATCTAACTCATACCCGGCCGACTGGCCATCTCCTAAAAAGCCGGCCGCCAATTTTACTTTCACCATGGCCCCTATCATCAGCAAAGCGAAAAGAGCCGAAAGAACTTTAGTGCCTAAACCGATCACTAAAGCGATGCCTCCAGCCGCCTCTAAAAAGGCGACTCCGTAAGCTAAAAATCCAGGCAATCCAATGCTGTCAAACCATCCGGCAATATTCCCCAGACCTCCTTGGAATTTTGCCAGTCCATGCACAAAAAAAGAAACCCCCAATACTACACGCAATATAAGTGCGCTCCATTCATATTTTCTATTCATTT
Source organism: Pseudobacillus badius (assembly GCF_002189605.1). Taxonomy (NCBI): domain Bacteria; kingdom Bacillati; phylum Bacillota; class Bacilli; order Caryophanales; family Bacillaceae; genus Pseudobacillus; species Pseudobacillus badius. The sequence goes on along the minus strand of NZ_MWMM01000004.1, from coordinate 109,592 downwards.
TTTCTTCCTCCTAATCAAATTTCTTATCCAAATTGCCATACGCTGTGACTTAAATTTCCATATCGATAACTGCGATGCATCAGTTGGGCTTTCGGTTCATTATGTGCCGCCCCCATCGCGTAAAAGATCGGAATAAAATGCTCTTTTCCGTACGGCGGCACCGCTAGATCTGCGGCCGGCGCCAGCCTGCTGTAATGAAAAAGTGATTCTACATCCCAATTCGTCAAGCAGCGGGCGAGCCACTCATCAAAACGCAGGGCCCACTCATCGATATTCCCATCATTCCCAGCCATTTTCACAGCACCTAAATTGTGCACCGTTCCCCCGCTTCCGATAATCAATAGGCCTTTTTCTCTGAGCTTAGATAAAGACTGGCCGACCTTATACTGCTCTTCTGGTGTCAGATGCGGATTCACCGACATCGCAATAACCGGAATATCGGCATCTGGATAAAGCAGGCGCAGCACGACCCAGGCTCCATGGTCTAACCCTCTGTTTTTTTCTATTTCATAAGAGGCGTGTTGCTCCTCAAATGCTTCCTGAATTTCTTTTACCGTCTGATGATCCCCCTGGGCTGGATACTCAATTTGGTACAAAGCCTCCGGAAAACCGCCGAAATCATATATTGTCCGGTATTGCTTTACATCGCTTATTTTTTGTACAGTTGACTCCCAATGCGCTGAAAATAAAATAATCGCTTTCGGACGCGGCAACGTTTGGCCCAGTCTCTGTAAAAACTGTGTATATTCATTCGTTTCAATAGCTAAAAGCGGTGCGCCGTGAGCGATAAAAAAAGCTGGCATCATTAGCCTTCCCCTCCTTATTTATTTCTAATGTGAATATTTGTTTCTTATAAGATAACAAAATAACTCATGGATGGTCAACAGTTTTTTTGTTAATATAGAATTAAGTTTCTTATTAGAAAACAACGGAGGTAGAATTTCATGGATATCGGTTCAGCCATTCGAGCAATCAGAAATCGAAAGAAAATCACTATTGCCCAAATGAGCGAAGGCACGGGCCTTTCGAAGGGATTTATCAGCAATATGGAAAATAATCATACATCGCCATCTATTTCTACATTGCAAACAGTCGCCAATTTTTTGAATGTCCCTTTGCCGTATCTGCTGCTGAAGAAAGATGAACGCATGCAGGTCGTAAGAAAAGATGAGCGCCGCTATACTACCCACACAAAAGAAAAGATCAAAGTGGAACACTTAATATCAAAAGACGGATTAGCACTCCAGCGTGTAGAGTTCCCGCCTGGAACTGCCACAGGAGAAGAGCCTCATGTTCATGAAGGAAAGGAGTGCCATCTCGTTTTAAAGGGAAAGGTTCTCGCAGAACAAGGGGAAGATTCTTTTGTATTAGAAGAAGGAGATTCATTTAGCTGGAATGCCTGCGCTCCCCATTTCGTCAAGAATATCGGCGAGGAAACAGCGATCGTTTTGATCGCTCTTTACACAGATACAGCCTCCAGTGACCCTTTGTAAAATTGAAGAAGCGAATCTGTTTTTCATCTTGTTGAAGAGCAGATTCGCTTAACATATTTGAATTTAGCACATTGTTAATTAAGTTAATTGAATTTTATTTCCCTAAATTAGTCGAATAGTTTTGACTTTGAGAAAATTCAGTTATAATATATTAAATAAATTATAATATAACATAATCATCAGGAGGATTCACTTTGAAAGTTTTTGATTTGCACTCCGATCTATTTACAGACATTGCCTGGAGAAGAAGCTGCGGCGAGACGAATGTTTTTGACCGCATTCATTACCCTAAGTTGAAAGCCGGCGGCATTACAGCAGCTATTTGCGTTTTTTGGGTAGAACCCGCCTTCTCTAAGCATCCATATGAGAGATTTCAGCAGCTGCTTACATACGTAATGGAGGATTTACAAACCTCGCAACATGCCTGTATTTGTCACCCTTCTCAACAGAATGGAGCCCAGTCAGGTACAGAACAAATTCAAATTTATTTAGGAATAGAAGGGCTTACCTTCATGGAACATTGGGACGGGGACACAACTCTGTCGAAAATAGAAAATGCCTTCGCCTCTCTTAGTGAACAGCAGATGATGCATGCTATTTTTGCTTGGAATGAGCATAACTTTTTAGCTGCGGGGACAGGAGCTGGCTCTTTCACAGAACGAAAAGGTCTGACGGATTATGGAAAAGTCGCTGTCCGAACAGCCAACAGAAAAAACTGGCTGCTTGATGTTTCCCATCTAAGCGAAACGAGTTTTTGGGATATGTATCACACAAGCTCCCTTCCGCTTATGGCTTCCCACAGCAATGCCAAATCGCTATGTGACCACGAGCGGAATATAACCGACGATCAAATCAAAGCGATCGCCCGCAGAGGAGGAATTATCGGACTGAATGCCTATGGAGAATTTGTCCATGCCGAAAGCCCAACAATTGACCGTTTTATTGACCATGCTGTCTATATTGCTGAACTAGTTGGTCCGGAGCATCTGGCATTTGGATTTGATTTTATTGACTATCTGCACGCCTATGATGTAGGTTCTGATTTCGCCGTATATACTAAAGGGTTAGAAGATACGTCAAAGATCCCTTGCCTGCTTGAAAAAATGAGCGCAAGAGGTTTTTCAAAAGAAGAATTAGAAGCAATTAGCTTCCATAATGCTAATCAATATATTCAAAACCATTTATTCAAAGGGGGTCATATCATTGGAACACACACTTATCCAAGCAGATGATACGTTAACGTTATGGGGAATTATTATTGTGTGGGCTTCGGCCAGCATTTATTTGGAGCAGCGCTACAAATGGGCCTCTAAAGTTTCCGGCGCCATTCTGGCGCTAATCGGGGCTATTATTCTATCAAACACAGGCATTATTCCAACCGAATCACCCGTTTATGATGCCGTATGGGGGACCATTGTTCCCTTAGCCATCCCATTGCTCCTTTTTCATGTCAATATAAAAAAGATATGGAAAGAAAGCGGAAAACTGCTTATTATTTTTCTATTAAGTTCCATCGGAACAGTTGCCGGCACAATCGTCAGCTTCTTTTTGTTAAAAGATCATATTCCTTACCTTGATAAGATCGGCGCCATGATTAGCGCCACTTATATTGGCGGCGGCGTCAATTTCGCGGCAATGGCGGCAAAATTTGAAACACCAGGCGAATTAGTTTCTGCTACAGTAGTAGCCGATAATTTAATGATGGCCATCTATTTTATTGTCCTAATGATCATTCCTACACTCTCATTTTTTAGAAAGCGCTACAGCATTCCCCACATTCTTGAGGTGGAAAGCGGAAACTCTGATGGCGATGGCACCACACTGGCTGAAAGCTTCTGGAAACGAAAAGATATTTCTTTAAAAGATATTGCTCTTTCTGTCGGAACAGCCTTTTTGCTCGTCATTATTTCATTTAAAATCGCCGGGTTTTTAGATACGGCCATCCCTTCCGGCGAAAATGCGTCTGTGCTAATGAATTTGCTCAACGGCCTTTTAGGTGACAAGTATTTAATGCTGACAACGATTACGTTCATTCTTCTGGGCCTGTTTCCTAAATACTTTGACAGCATCAATGGCAGCCAGGAAATCGGCACCTACTTAATTTATTTATTCTTTGTTGTCATTGGAATTCCGGCTTCGATCCCTCTGATTCTAACAAATGCACCGCTGCTCCTGCTGTTTACATTTATCGTTGTCATGATCAACATGATCATTTCTTTAACTGCAGGAAAATTATTAAAGACAAACCTTGAAGATATCATTCTGGCAAGCAACGCTAATATTGGCGGGCCAACAACCGCAGCTGCACTCGCTATCGCCAAAGGCTGGAAAGACCTAGTCGGGCCCATCCTCGTTGTCGGCACACTCGGCTACATTATCGGCAACTACATTGGCACCCTGTTAGGTTTCTGGTTTTCGAGTATAATATAAATAACATTCGCCCGGCAGGCTTAATGAATGCCGGGTTTGCTGTATAATACAAGCATACAAATAATCTAATTGAGGGAGATGCTATGTTTGACGGGACAAAAATTCGCGACCTGCGAACCGCTCAAAATCTGTCTTTAAAAGCACTAGCCGAAAAATCCGGTGTAAGTGTCAGCATGATTAGCCAAATTGAACGCCGAACGACTGATCCGACTTTGACAACCCTTTACAAACTATGCAAAGGCTTAGATGTATCAATCTCATCACTCCTTGAAAACGATGAGCAATCTACCTATATTATTCGAAAAGAAGAGCGAAAAACGCTTACGTTTCCCCAATCCCCTTCCAAGTATGAGTTGTTAACCCCTATTACAGAGGGTACGATCGAAATGATCATGATTCATTTGGAGCCGGGCAAAGAAAGCGAGCAGCTTGTGGAGCATTCAGGCGAGGAATGCGGGCTTGTTTTAAAAGGACAAATGACTGTCGTCTTAGGGGATAAAGAGTATATTTTAAATGAAGGCGACTCTATCCGCTTTAAGAGCACGGTTCCCCACAGGTTCTTCAACCACTCAAATGAAACCGCTCTCTCCGTGTGGGCGATGACTGGGCGTGTGCTATAGTTTCATGGCCATTGCTAAAGAGCTTCCTTGGAAGCTCTTTAGCCTGTCAATCTACATAATAGTTAATCATAAAACTCCATATGCTTTTTTTCTTGCCGGTAGTAATCTAATCTTTCCTGCAAAGTGCCTGTATGAAATTCGAATTTATGGCCGTCCGGGTCGGCAAAGTAAATGGATTTCTTATCCCTTGCGCTTCTTGGACGCCCTGATAAAATATTGACATTCAATTTCTCCAGCTTGTCATACGTCTCGTCATACTGCCCTTCCTCAATAGAAAAAGCAATATGCGTATAAGATTGCCTTATTTCATTTCGGGGAATATCGTGCTCGGCATTTAGCGCAAGCCACATTCCATGTAAGTCAAAGTAAGCTGTGCTCCTGCCCTTTACTAACAACTTAGCCCCGAATACCTCCTGATAAAACCTGATAGACGCATCAAGATCAGAAACCGAAAACAAAAAATGATTCAGTCCTTTTATAGACAACTAAGCCACCCCGCCTTTTCCCAATGAGTATTGCCCAACGCATATTTATTCTCTTCTTTCCATCCATGCAGTCACCTATATATTACCTTACCTGCTTGAAAACAGGAAAACAAAAACAGCCCCTGTGTAGGACTGTTTTTTTCAAACATGCATAAAGATCCAATCAGTTCGCCAGCTTCTCATTTAGCCGCTTTTGACCCCATAAAGGATGCAGCCTACCCCTAGAAACACCCAAAATATCGCTTGAAAAGAGATTTTGTCTGTCAGTCCTAACAAGCCGATCGATGTCGTTGCAATTAAAATAATGGGACCGACTAAGGCAAGGGAGCTATTGAGAATCAACGCCTTTTCTATATCATTGAATTTTAACATTAAAAAAGCAGCCATCATTTCAATTCCGCCAGATAAGATTCTCAACACTGCCATGCCCAGTACCGCTTTTTCAATAAATGTAAACATATACTCCTCCAATAACGCCGTTCTTTTTACATTTATATGCAGCCGTTTGAAAAAGCAGGACAAGGGTTTTAAACTTTTTCGGAAATTGTAGCTTCTAGGCTTCCGCCCTGCCATATGGTCTCCCCATGCATATTGTATAGGTAGATTGACCTTGTGAGAAAAGGAGATGGAATCCTATGAATCCATATTATTACTACCCGGGGCTTGTCCAGCAGTCTGCTGATCCGTATGCTGGCTACTCTTACGTTTCACCTCAAGAAGAGTATGGCGGAAGCCGACAGCCTTCCGCGCTGGAAAGAAGAATAGAAGTGCTAGAACGGGAAAACGAACGGCAAGTGAGGGAATTAACACGATTGAGCAGGGAAATCACCCGAATCAACCAGGAGATCAATCGTCTAAATCGGGAAATTAACCGTTTGAACCAAAATGATGAGCGCCACACAAGACGGCTCAATCGATTAAACCAGCGATTGCGAACGGTTGAGAACAGGCTCAGCATCCCGTTTGCCGCAATAGAAGACGGATTTTAATTACAAAAATCAAGCCAGCGCATTCTGGCTTGATTTTTGCTGGATACTATTTAGCGCACATTGTCCGCTGACAGCCTTTATTTAACCAGCCGCTTAGCCCCAATATAACGTTCCTTCCAATAACGACTGCTCATCTTCACTTTTTTGACCCCTTTTGACGTGGCTCCTACAAATGTGCCCTTGCCGGTATAAACAGCAACAAAGGATACTTTCCCCTTTTTTCCTGTTGCATAAAACACGAGGTCGCCGAATTGCAAATCCTTTTGTTTGACAGCTTTGCCTGTTTGATATTGTGCAGCGCTCGTTCTTGGGATGTTCATTTGGGTGGCTGCTTCTTTATATACATATTGCGTAAATCCCCCAGCATCAAACCCTTTCGGGGAGATGCCTCCATACTTATAAGGAGCACCGATGAGCAGCTCCGCCTTTGCAGCTGCTTCTTCCCCGTAATTAATTGTAGCGGATGCCTGATTGACTGGTCCGAATAGCCAAAAGAAGGCAAGAGAGAAAACGGTACATACTGCCACTGTCCACCTGGAAACCGACAAGCTCATGTTCACTGAAACTACCCCCTGATTAGTAAAAATGACACACGAAACTAAATATATGCCCGGTTATGTTTATTATTCCAATATCAGCACATAATAAAAAAGCAGATAAAAAAACACATCTGCTTTTCTTACACCGATCCAATGAAAGGCTTTTTCTTCAGCTGTTTCAGCATTTGTTTGGACAAGGCTTCATACCCAAGCGCATTTGGGTGCACGCCGTCCGATGAAAGGTATTGCAGGTGCTGGCTGTTGATGACCTTGGTCGTTTCCAGAACGATGGAATGTTCATATTGGCGGGCTGTCTCATAAATTTTCACATTCCATTTCGGCAGCAGCTGATCGGCTACCTTATAAAGGTTGTGATCCTGCTTTAACGGATTATACATTTCTAAAAAGACAATCGTTGCAGACGGATTCTCCTGCTTAATTTTTTCAGTGATGGCCGTCAAATTTTGAATAAAGGTTTTTCTCATGGAATCAAAGTTTGCTACTACATTTTTGTAGTCGCCCTGGTTCAGCATTTCTAAAATATCATTGCCGCCGACATTGATCGTAATTAGGTCCGCTCTCTTCATTTGTTCGTCAAATGCCCCTCGCTGCACGAGTGTATTTAAATTTGTACTGTTAATACCCAGGATACCCTCATTTTCCAAGGCAACCGTTTTTCCTGTCTGCTCTTCAAGGAGACGAGAGAAATCATCAACAAAGCTTTTTTCATTTTCTGAACCAAAGCCAGCAATAATGGAATCGCCAATTGCTAAATGAGTTAAAGTCTCTTTATCCATATTGCTAAAATAATCAACATAAGAAAGCGCTGCCTGTGCGGATGTAGGTGCAGTCTCTTCCTTCATTTGCCGGATTTGATAAGTAGGATAATAAAGCCAAAGAGATACAGCTATGGCGGCAACAACGAGTACAGAGATGATATATTTAATTAAACGCTTCATGTTTCTCTCCTTTTCTCCTTATCAAAGTTCTTGTTTATTCGTTTTTCACCTGTTCCTTCCGGAAAGGAAATTCACTAGTCATTGTTGACGAATCTTATAATAATCATACCTGTATTTACAAGCAAAAAAACCTGATGTACTCCTCTATATTGGTTTTATGTTAAAATAAAACGAACTCATATTACTTTTTAAAGGACGGATTCGGAAATGGAAATTACACACCATACAGTGGAGCTGCTTGAGGACCCATTTGGGCTGCTCGCTGGAGAGAGATTTGAATTTCATCTGTATGCCAATGTGGATGAAGAAGATGAGCTATATTCAGAAGCAGGATTTTATATTCGCGCGCTCTATTTGGTCAGCGGAGATGAGGAAAAAGTCCTTCACTACCATCTGCATGATCGGGCAACCGGGGAAGTGCTGGACTTCGAACTTGAGGAAGACGAGGAAGCGCTTGTGGCGGCTTATTGCCAGAATCACTTGCCTGAAGAACCAACAGAAGCAGAATAACAGACAAAAACCCCGCTGCATGCGCGTTGCTGCCTGCGGGGTTCAAGTTATTTCTTCTGCTAACGTATCCGTAATAATCACATCCTCTATTTTGTTTCATCTTTTAAATACCCCTGCAGCTGATCTTCCGTTAAGTGCTTGACGAAATGATAAAAACTGATGGATTCCATTTCATGATTCTCACAGCTTTCCATATAATACTCATAAGCTTCGCGGTACATCTCCATGCTTTTCACCTCCTTTCTGTTATATAACAATTAATTTATTTTAAATATATTATATAACAGAAAAACATCAATATCAACTCTTTCCCTCCATTTTACCCAGAATTTTCTGATAATAAACGTTAACTATATAAAAGCAGGAAAACGATTGGATAACGATCGTTTCCCTGCTTCACTGCTACATCAGGTAGCCCATATTTCTGGCTTGATAAGTCAGCTCCTCCTGAAATTTCGGATGAGCCACTTGAATAAGCGCCTGCACACGCTCTCTAACTGTTTTTCCGCGCAGCTGGGCGATGCCATATTCTGTCACAATATAGTCTACATCATTTTTAGATGTAGTCACAGGCGTTCCGGCAGCTAGAACCGGGACGATCTTTGAGATGGTATCGTTCTTGGCCGTGGAGTGCAAGCAAATAATTCCCCTGCCGCCTTGCGACATGCGTGCGGAGATTCCAAAATCCGCCTGTCCGCCAGATGAAGACCAATACACATCACCCGCTTTCTCGGAATTGCATTGTCCAAGAAAGTCCACTTCGATAGTGGCATTGATCGTCACCATGTTCCGGATGCCGGAAATACGCCGAACATCATTTGTTTCGCTTACGGGAAGCATATAAATGGTTTTGTTTTCATGAAGAAAATCATACAGCTTTTTGGTGCCGTAAGCAAAGGTAGCTGTGGTTTTTCCCGGATAATCCATGCGGCCGCTATTGGTGACGGCACCGCTTTGATACAGTTCCACTAATTGATCAGGGATCATTTCCGTAACAATGGATAGGTTTTGATGATTCTTCAATGAATTCATGACAGCATTTGGAATAGCGCCAAATCCGATTTGCAAGCTATCTCCATCATGAATCAAACTGGCTACATAGCGGCCAATCGTTTCATCTTTTTCTGTAATGACCGGCACCGGCGCTTCGATGAGCGGCTGATGCTGTTCAATCAGCGCCGTCACCTCGGATAAGTGAATTTGATTCATGCCATAAGTTCGTGGCATATACTCATTCACTTCTAATAAAATAGTTTTGGCTTCCTTTGCCAGTGAGGCAGTATAATCACAATTCGTTCCTAATGAAAAAAAGCCGTTTTCGTCCATCGGAGAAACCGTGGCCATAATTACTCTTTGATCCGTTGTTTCCTTTAATAGTTCAGGAACATCCGAAAAGTGATTAGGCAACAGATCAACGGCTCCTTCACGGAAAGCTTGTCTGTCGCCCCCCGATAAAAACATAGAAATGACCTTTAATTCCTCCTGTTTTTTTCTAATGGCCGGACGGGATGTCAGCATTTGGAAAAGACGATTCCTCTTTAAATCTTCTCTTTGCTCTAAAGCTGCCAGCAAGGCTGGCGGCTCACCCGCGATTAAAGGAACGATAATGTCATCGCCTTCCTCAATCAGGCGAACCGCCTCCTCTGCTGTTGTCCACTTTTTGCGATATTGTTCCTCATTTGTCAAGCAGGACACTCCCTTAAGTCGTTAGACGGTTTTTCACACATTCTTTTTCTAATGAAAGAAAGGGTTTGTCTTAATCATATATACTAGCCGCCGGTTGTCAAGCAGTCCTGTTGAACGGGCAAGAAAGCTAAATCAGAGTTCGTCAAAGCCGTTTGCCTCACTTGTTTTCGTATAGGCACGGGATTTTTGTTCAAAAAAGTCTGTTTTGCCGAGATCCACCTCTTGATAAGCGATGATCCAGCGCATTGGATTTGTCCGATATCCTTCAAACGGGGCAGCAAAACCTAGCTGCTCCGCTCGTTTATTGGCCATAAACCGAATGTAGCTTTCCAGCTCATTCATCTGAATGCCGTCTATCTTGTAGCCGATGACGGATTTTCCCCACTCGATTTCAAGCTCAGCCGCCTGCCGGAAGGCTTCCTGTCCGTAAATGCGCAGCTCCTCTGTGTCATATTGCGGATTTTCGTTGAGCACTTCCTTAAAAATCTTTTCAAACAGGCCTACATGAAGCTGTTCATCCCGGTTAATATAATTGATCATCGTGCTTGTCGCAATCATTTTTTGATTGCGTGCCAAATTGTAGAAAAAGGCAAAGCCGGAATAGAAGAAAAGCCCTTCCAATATAACATCGTAAATAATCGATTTAAGAAAGTTTTCGATGGTTGGTTCGTTAGCAAAGGCTTCATACCCTTTTGTAACAAACTCGTTGCGCTCCTGCAAAATCGGCTCGGTGCGCCAAAAATCAAACACTTGGTCTTGTGTATCCTTATCAGCCACACTTGATAAAACATAGCTGTAAGAATGATTATGGATCACTTCCTGCTGGGCAAGAATAATCATTAAAGCATGCAAGCTGGAGTCTGTTAAATAGTCAGCCGCTCTGCCCGCATAATCGGTTTGGATGCTGTCAAGCAGTGCGAGCAAACCGATAATTTTCAAAAAGGCGTTTCTTTCATCGGGCGTCAATTCGCTGAATTGCTGGCGGTCTTTTGTCATATTGATTTCAAACGGCGTCCAAAAGTTGGCAAGCATCCGTTTATACTTCGGATAAGCCCAGCTGAAACGGACATCGTCCCAGTTTAATATATTAGAGCTTCTGCCGTTGATAATGCCTGTAGAGCGGTTCGGTGCGCTATGGTCAATGATTTCTCGTTTTTTCAATTTCATGATGAATTCCCCCTTACGAATGGCAGCTTTCGCATTCTTCGATATCTGAAGCAGTCGACCGCACATAATAAGTTGTTTTCAACCCAGAGTTCCAGGCATCTACATGCAGGTCGAGCAAAGCCTTGGCTTTAATGTCGTTGCGGACGTATAAATTAAAGGATACCGCTTGATCAATATGGCGCTGGCGTTTGGCATTCTGGCGAATGCTCCAATGTTGGTCAATCAGATAAACCGTTTTATAATACCAGGTTGTTTGCGGAGATAAATCAGGCGCCGTCACTGGTATTTTATAGTTTTTCTTTTCTTCCATATATTCTTTGCGGAACACAGGATCAATTCCCGCTGTTGATCCGGCAATCAGCGCGGTAGAAGAATTCGGTGCAACGGCCAGCAAGTATCCGTTTCTAATGCCGTTTTCCTTGACCTTGTTCTTTAACTTCTGCCAGCTTGAGCTCGTGTAGCCTCTTTGTTCAAAATAAGCGCCGCTCTCCCAGTCGGAGCCCGAGAAAATTGGATACGCGCCTTTTTCCGCTGCCAGCTCTGCACTTGCCTGGATCGTTAAGAAGGAGAGCCGTTCATACAATTCATCACAATAACGGACGGCCTCATCGGATTCCCAGCTTAGCCCTTTTAATGCCAGCAAGTGCTGCCAGCCGAACGTTCCGAGTCCGATTCCCCGATATTTCTGATTGGTCAGCTGAGCCTGCAGTACGGGAATACTGTTGATTTCAATCACGTTATCCAGCATGCGCACCTGGATCGGAATTAAACGTTCAAGCACATCATCCATGACTGCCCGTGCTAAAGAGACGGAAGAGAGGTTGCAGACCACATAATCGCCAGGGTCTTTCGTAATCATAATTTTTCCGTCCTCGCTTTTTTCTTCAAGCACGACGGTCGGACTCATGTTTTGGCAGATTTCGGTGCAAAGATTGCTGGCATAAATCATGCCGGCATGTTTATTGGGGTTGGCACGGTTGACAGTGTCGCGGTAAAACATATACGGCGTTCCCGTTTCCAGCTGGGAAATCATGATGGCCTTCATAATATCAATAGCCGGCACTGTTTTTTTGCTTAAATCCGGATGGTTCACACACTCTTTATAGCGTGTTCTAAATGTACCTTCCCCTCTTTTTTCATCAAATGAATCTTCAAGTGAGTATCCCATTATTTTTCTTACTTCATGCGGATCAAACAAATGCCATTCTTCCCGTTTCTCAACTGCTTCCATAAATAAATCCGGTATGGCCACACCTGTAAACAAATCATGCGTGCGGCGGCGTTCATCTCCATTATTCAACCGGGTTTCCAGGAAGGAAAAGATGTCTCTGTGCCATACATCCAAATAAACAGCGATCGCTCCTTGGCGCTGTCCAAGCTGGTCGACAGATACCGCTGTGTTATTCAACTGCTTCATCCAAGGGATAACACCCGAGCTGACATTTTTAAAGCCGCGAATGTCACTGCCCTGGCTGCGGATTTTCCCTAAATAAATGCCCAGTCCTCCGCCATTCTTACTTAAATTGGCCGCATCCGTGTTCGCATCAAAAATCCCTTGCAAGCTATCATCGATGGTATCGATAAAGCAGCTCGACAGCTGGCCGTACGATTTTCCTGCGTTGGCGAGTGTCGGTGTAGCCGTTGTCATGTATAAGTTGGAGAGCGCCCAATAAGCCTCTTTCACATATTGAAGGCGCACAGCTTTAGGTTCATTCATCATCAGCGTCATAGCGATGACCAGCCATCTCTCCTGCGGAAGCTCTGCCGGCTGCTTATCGAGCGTCCGGGCCAGATACCTTTCGCTTAATGTAACAATTCCGATATATGTAAATAGTTGATCCTTGCTGGGATCGATCACTTGGCTTAACTCATGAATTTCCTCTTCTGTGTAAGAAGCGAGCAATTGAGGAGTATAAATGCCTTCCTCCGTTAATAACTGAAGCAGATGCAAAAAATTTCCGTATTGGCTGGTTTGTTCTCCCCGTGTGCTGGCCGCTTGTTTATACAGCTGCTGTAAATGGAGACGGGCAGCCACAAATGTCCAATCCGGCTCCTCGCTTGTGATCCGTTCAACCGCTGAATTCAAGAGCAACTGCCACACTTGCTCATCTGTCCATGCTTCTCTCGTCTCCAGCGTTGCGTTTATTTTACTTTCATAGCTTGATAGTTCAATCTGGGGAAACTCCCTCTGAATTTCAGTAAATATCTTTTCTGCGGTATCTTGGACTGTTTGGATCATGTTTGTTCCTCCTAAACGATAAGTAGTTTAGAAAGAGATTTTTTCAACAAGGCTCTCTTAAAATGAACGATTAAGAAACTAACCTGAAATCATAACAAAGCCTTCAACAAAAAAACCATCTTTCCAATTGAAAGATGGGATAAGAGCGAAGAAGATCATTAACGAACGAAAAAGTGCACAGACCCGCCCGAAACATAAATAAAGAGCTTGCCTGAACAGAAGGTCTTTTTCATTTTCTCCGCGCTTTCTTCCCAACTCCCGAAGAAGAGTAAACGCTGTAAAAAGGCAGGTCTCCTGGCTTGTGCTTCTTCCTTGCGCATTCCTTCCCGTCCATTGGACAGTGGATTGCCGTGCGCTCGTCCACACTTACAGTTGCGGGTACAGCTTCGGTATTTCACCGAATTCCCTATTAAGCTGAAACAGCACCTTTTTACTAAATGTTGATTTTATTTAATTATAAACACTAAATGTTGTGTCCGGATTAGTATAACAATGAAACTTCCCTGAAGCAAGCCCCATTCATTTTTCTATTTCCTTTTGGGTAAAATAATGACTTCGTCTTGATCAAAAGGATCAACGGCTTGCGGAATGACAGCCGTGGTTTTCAAAAATGTTTGATGCGTAGCACTGGTGGGCGGATGTTCTGCATCAATTTCCAGTGTGAAGGGAATGGTTAGTTTCTCCTTAGGCTGAATATCACGTTGAATCGGTAGAGTCATTTCCTTTAACTCTTTATCGTGATAGGAGAAATCACTGTCTTCCCGCACTTCGTGAATTTGCAAATACCAAGAGATAACGAGCGCATCAATCGGCTCTGCTGCTTGGCCGCCGTTAATTAATACCTTTCCTTTCATTTTCTCCCCCGCATGGTAATCTGTTTTTTCCAGAACGGTATCGATGGCGACTCCGCCGATGCCTATGCTGGATAAAATATTTTTCCACATCATGGCTTCCCCCTTTTTTTGATTCCCTATCAGTATAATATTCCCCCCGACTTGTTGTTTAACCTTTTTAATCGTGAGTTTTTTGAATTTTGCATATACTGAAATAAGAAAAAATAATTTGCCATCATCCCATTTTTGATACACACACGAAGAATAGCTGCCGCTCACCTAGTTATTCGTTAAAAACAAGAGAACCTTCTGCAGCGGCAAACTCCCCCAAATCATGGCTGTCATCTAAACAGCTGCTTTAAAACTCCTTGTTAAACAGCGGTTGAAACCATCTAATTCCTCTTTTATTGGCCGGCCAGACTTTCATATCGGCAACTAAATGGCTTAAGTAAGCAATAGAAGCCGCAGCAAAACTGCCGTCAAGATGGGTACTTTGCTGGAACTCCCAGGCAATCCCTGCGAAGCAAGCAGCTCCAATCAAGGAATGAGTTAACGACCGGTGAGATAAAAAGGAGGAAGCGATGATAAATACACTTAATAAAAGCAGCCAAAACACATCCGTGTACCAGGCCGCAGCCGCTAGAGCCGCGCCGGTGATAAAAAGCATGGTGCGCTGTTTAATAAACAGGCGGGGCAATACTGTTAAGCAAAGTCCGACAGCGAAGCCGGCTGACTGAACAAACCCTTCCAAGCTTATGTAACTGTAACCGACCAAGAGCAGTCCGGCCGCAGCAAAAAACAAAATGAGCCACTTTTTTGATATGGTAATCCGGTTAGACAGCTTGCCGTTTACATCCAGATCCGGCGCGAGGCCAGCTATCGCGCCTATGCCGACCAGGGCAGCCGTCGTTAATGGGTCTGTATGAAGATAAACCGCTGTTCCCAGTCCGGAAGCTCCTCCAATCACTAAATGAGCCGATCCTTTCATTTATTGTCATCCTTTTCTTTTTTCTCCATTATAACAAACAAACGTTCCCAATCCTACAAAAAAATAGCATGGATAGATTCACCAATGCTTAGTCCGTCGAGCATGAAATTAGAATGATGATAAGCACATTTGGACAAACTTACTGAAGCTTATTTATGTAGAATCCAAAGAAACAAACTATTCTCTCCAAGTTCTTAACATCAACTAAAAAAGAGGTTCGGAATAAAACCATGACGAACCCCTTTTGCCAGCAAGCTGACACATCTATAATCAGTTATTTCCCTTAGTCCTTCTTCGAATGTGAAGATCGGCCGATAAATCCATCTACTTGCTGCGACAAATCCTCAACCAGCTCTTTCAACAGCTGCTTTTGTTCAGTGGACAGCTTTTGTTTCGCTTCTTCTATATCGATGCCGTTTTTTTGAAAGATATCGCTGACAAGTAAATCGATAATTTTATTAGAAATCACGTTGGGATTCTTAGCTGAATCACTCATGTATCTCCCTCCCTTTCAAGAACACTGTGTCCCTCTACTATATGCAGGAGTCAATTAGAAAGGAACTCTTTCGCTGCTCAATAGGCGCTAGAAAAGGCAATGATCAATCAAAAACAGGCAGAGAAAAAGGATTAGTTTTTCTCTGCCTGTTTTTATTTTCACGATTAATTGGAATGGCGCTCAATCACCTGAAGCAGCCAATCCTGCACGCTTTCAATATATTCTGCGGAAATATCAAGCTCTGCAAGTACCGTTCCCTTGCCGATAATTTTCAGTCCCGGTACAAGTGCCGGCTTTTTAGGATTCATTGAATACACAACCGTTTCTATGTGTTGAACAGGAATCCGAACGTTAGTAATAGGACCTTTGCTGATTAAAAAGCCATTATCCACTTTAATTACGTTCTTTTTCCAGCAATATTCCGTCGCTGTAGCCGTACATTCAAAGGCTGTGTCTTCATTGAGGAAAGGTGTCATTATATATACCTCTTTTTCACTGTATATGGTAGATAATATCAATTGATCAATTATAACCTAACAGCTTTGGGCAGTTTTGTAAATAAAAATTTATCCTCTTGATTAATTTACATAATATAATTATGCTTACCTATTGCTAAAATTCGCAGTCCGTCCCTCTGCGTTCGGCTCTTTATAGACTACTCCTTGAAAAAAATACAGCCCCATTCTTATCGCTGGGGCTTGAGCTCTTCGCTCAGGGAACTCGCTTTATATGACTTTCGCTTTTGTATATACACCTGGTTTTCTCTCTTTCACTTCTCTGATCAGCAGCCTGGAATTTCTTACCTTTAACAGATAAGAAATATTTGAACTAGTAAAGACAGCTACTCGATCCATCTTTCCTGAGATTGTTTCGAGATTCAGCCAGAAATGCTGTTTTGCAGTTTTGCCGACTTTTGTCACTTCTACAATTTCCGCTAACGGAATCTTTACTTGGTTCATTGAATCGCTGACTATTAACATATCTTGATCTATTTTATAGTTTGATGTCTGTTTTTTGCGCTGAAAATAAAGCCAAACAAACAGTGCACCTGTAAGGAGCAACAATAATTCCACTTCATGACACCTCCTCTTTTTCTCCATCTGGCGCCCTTCAAATAACATTTTTCCCATCCCTATTACTGTACCCATTTTTCTACTTTTTACCCATGCAACAGCCCATTCTTTAGAAATAAAATTTTGTTAAAAAGTTTAAGCCAAACAAAAAAAGATAATATCAATACTAAGGTATGCCCATTTTACAGGATGCCGGTTGAGGAGGAAAAAAGATGAAAAAACCAGACGAGGAAAAGCTATTAATCCGTATTACACAGCTTGAAGAAATTGTTCTTGAGCTGTCCGATCGAATAAGACAAATAAGCGAGGAGCTTATAGAAATGAAAAATGAAAAAATTCACTAACAGCAGCCTGACGCTGACCTTCTTTCTTATAGCAGGCTGCTCATTCAAATAGTCAAGCCAGGGAAGCATTCCCTGGCTCTTTATTATGCAGAAGCGCGGGTATGAGCGTCTTTCCGCAGCTCCCGCGCATGCAATAGGCGAAACAACGGAGGCAGGATAAGGCAGACGGCTAAAATTCTCAATACTTGCACTGCGACGACAAATGTTGAGTCGGCCTCAAGGACTACGGCTGTTGTGGCCATTTCGGCTATTCCCCCCGGTGCAAAAGCAAGGGCGGCTGTTTTAAAGTCGATGCCGGTTAGGAACGAAACAAAATAGGCGCAAATAAACATCACTGCAATAAGGCCCACTGTGCTGATCAAGCCCACCGCTAGGATCTGGTGCAGCCCGCTAAACATTTTTTTATGAAAACGGGAGCCGATGGATACCGCGATCAAAACCTGCGACAGTACAATCAAGCTATGCGGCCAATAAGCGATCATATCCTGTCCGGCCAATGAAGAAGCCAGCGATTGAACAAGAGCTGACGCGGTCATGCTGCCGAGCAGCCAAGGCGCTGGAAACCTCAAATACTTGCCGGCATAGTAGCCGCTCCAGCCAGCAAGAATCAAGAAAGCCGTCCACAGCAGCTGAACCGGTTCAAATGCCGCTGCAGGCTGAACAGCTGCACCAGCAGACGGATGCACCGTCCATAACGATACGAGCACAGGAATAAGCAGGATAACGAGAAAGACACGCATCGTTTGGATGATGCTTACTACTGCCGTATTCGCTCCCACCTCTTCTGCCAGAGCCGGCATAGCTGATAATCCGCCGGGAGCGGTGCCAAAAAAGCTCGTCAGCATATCTGACCGGCTGAACCTCCAAAGAATCACACCGGAAAGCAAGGAGAAAAGAACAGATAACCCCATCATCAGCATAATGACAAACCAGTGCGATTGAAAAGCAGTTAACACCGACAAATTAATTTTTTGGCCGAGTTCTATTCCGAGGATTAATTGGCCGATATAGAGCCAGCTCTTCGGCAACTCTTCCTCTGAACGCTTAGGAAAAGCAAAGGAAAGACAGGCTGCTGCAAAAAGCGTCCCCAGCATCCAGCCGATGGACAGGCCGGTTAGCGATAACAAAAGCCCGCCGATGCTGCTCACTAAAAGAACGAACCATTTTCTTGCTTTCATCCAATCCTCTTCTTTCTTTTCTTATTTTCCATGTATCCATTATAATAATGATAAAGAAATAAATAAAATATCGATTTTTTATGATTATCCATAAAAAAATTTTATACCAAAAAGGAGAGAGGTTCTTGGACGAACGCGACTGGCTCATCTTACAAACGTTGTTTAAGGAGAAAAACATGACAAAAACTGCTCATGCGCTCTATCTTTCCCAGCCAGCTTTAACAAGCCGGATCAAGCAAATGGAAAAGGAATTTGGGGTGCAGATTGTCAACCGCGGCAGACGGGGAGTAACCTTTACCCCTCAAGGAGAATATTTAGCCAGGTGCGCCCGCGAGATGCTGTTGAAGATGCAGCATATTAAGGAGAACGTCCTTAATATGGAAAACAAGATGACCGGTACCCTTCGGCTCGGTGTTTCAACATTTTTTACTGATTATAAGCTGCCGGGCCTGTTAAAGCTCTTTAAAGCTGAATATCCCGAGGTTGAATTTAAGGTAATGACGGGATGGAGCAACGAGATGATTCACCTGGCACATAATCAGGACGTGCATGTCGCTTTCATCAAAGGCGATTATAGCTGGAAAGGCGGGAAAAAATTACTGTTTGAAGAGCCCATTTATATCGCTTCCAAAGAACCAATCGCGTTGGAGGATTTGCCGAATCTGCCAAGGATTGATTATCACACTGATCAGAACTTGAAAACCGTCGTTGATAACTGGTGGGCCGAGAACTACACAAAGCCCCCGCTCGTCAGCATTGATGTTGATAAAGCAGGCACTAGCAAAAATATGATGGCCAACGGCTTAGGCTATGCCATTTTGCCCGGCATGCTGTTAAGCGACTTGAAGAACATTCACAAAATAGCCATCCAGACAAGAGACGGCCAGCCAATCATCCGTAAAACGTGGATGGTGTTCCCGGAAGAATACCTGCAGCTGAATATCGTTCGGGCATTTGTTGAATTTGTCGAGCGGACCGATTTGCAGAACATACCATAAGTCGCCCATAAAAGACGGTTGCTTGGCTCCTTAGCTGTGAAAATAAAAAGTGAATCAAACAAAAAACCTTCTTTTCAGTAAATTTTCATTTATGTTCCTTATACTAACGATAATGTTCCATTAAATAATCGGAGGTACAGACAATGAATTCCAAACAAGGAACAAGACAAAGCACTTCCTTTTTATCTGGCTACATCCCAAATCGAAAAGAACGGCACCTCACATTCATCAGTTTGCTTGCCACAGTATGTTTCCTGTTAATTGGTTTTTTGTTCATTTGGTTCAACAAGCAGACGCTCATGGCACAGGAGCACAAAGCTTATGAAGAAATCATTGAACAGCTTGGTTCTATTTCAAGAATGATCTACTTTGCGGTTTTGGCGATTTATCCTGTTTTTCTCTTATTGAAATGGAAACGCCTGCATACGATACAATGGCGGAACAGCAAGCTGAAAAACATTCTGGTGTTTCTCGGAAAAACTCTTAGAAAATGGCACGTGCCTTTGGCCCTTGTCTCAACGGGCGTGATTTTGCTTCATGGTTATTTGGCGATCATTAGGGGATTTAAGTGGGATTTCACGAACCTTACAGGAGTGGCGGCTTTCATCCTGTTAGGCTTTCTCTTATTTATGGGGTTTAAGCGGTTTAAGCGGCAGGATAAAAAGTGGCATTTCAAATTGGCGCTCGCATTCCTTATTTTATTTATGATCCATTCTTCCCTTTAAGAGACTCATCGACAAATAGACATAAAGAGCAGTCCTTGCCAAGCGCAGGGACTGCTCTTTTGTTTATTTATCTCCGGTAAACTACTTTCCCGTTGACGATAGTCATTTCAATGTTCACTGACAGCAGCCCGTCCGGATTTTCCATCTGCAACAGGTCGTGTGAATAAACCGTCATGTCGGCAAGCTTTCCAGGTGAAAGGGTTCCTTTTTTATGTTCTTCATTGGTTGCATAGGCACCGCCGATTGTAAAAAGCTTTAAAGCAGACAGCATAGACAGTTTTTCCTTTTCATTCCAGCCATTATGTGATTGCGCAGGCGACCGTCTCGTCACTGCGGCGTGAATGCCCAGCAAAGGATCTGCCGGCTCTACCGGGGCATCTGACCCGCCTGCGCATAACACTCCATCTGATAGCAATGATTGCCATGCATATAAATATGGCACTCTCTGTTTTCCAAGCCTGTCTTGCACCCATGGAAAGTCTCCAACTACAAACCGCGGCTGAATATCTGCCACTATAGATGGATCGGCTAATCGCTGCATCAAGTCTTCCCGCAGCAAAGAGACATGAATAATCCTGTCGCGGTATTGAACTTTCGGAAATTGATCCAGTATTTTCAAAACATTTTCAACTGCCTGGTCACCGATCGTATGGACAGCAATCGGCATCTCCTGCGCCCTTGCGGCTTTGATCATTTCATAAAGCTCCCGTTGGCTATGCTGTGCTTCTCCTAGCTGATCAGGCGCATCATCATACGGTTGAGATAGAAGAGCCGTTCTTCTCCCAAGCGCCCCATCGGCAAAAATCTTAATGGCGCCTATCTGCAGCTTATCGTTCCCATAACCAGCATGCATGCCCCGTTCCTTTAAACGGGGCAAGAATGGATGGTCAATCAGGAGGTTGCAGCGCAGTCCTTGCTGCTCTTCATTCAGCAGCTCGTCATATAATTGATAGGTCTGATCAAAGCCGCCTAAGTAGAGCGGATCATTCGTATGCACACTCGTTATTCCGCACTTGCTCACATGGTGCATCGCCTGCCTTAACCCTGTTTTTAATTCGTCGTATGTCAGCTCCGGTATATGCTCCGTAATCAGCCTGGAAGCTGATTCAAGCACAAGCCCGGTTGGCCTTCCTGTTCTTTCATCAAGCACGATGCTTCCTCCTGTTGGAATTGGCGCAGAAGCATGATAATGACACACTTCAAGTGCTTTGCTGTTTACAAGAAAGGCATGATGACAGACTCGTTTTAAATAGATAGGGCAATGCGGAGCCACATAATCCAGCTCTTGAATCGTCGGAATGGCTCCATCAATGAATAGATTTTCATCCCAGCCCATTCCTAACAGCCATTTCCCGGGAGGCGTCTTATCCGCTCTTTCTTTTATTCTCTCTAGCATGTCCTCTTTAGAAGCGACGCCAGTTAAATTCAAGTCCAAGTATTGAAAAGCAATCCCCGACAGGTGAAGATGGCTATCAATCAGTCCGGGGGTTGCCATTTTCCCTTCTAAATCAATGATCTTTGCACCGCTTCCTCCCCAATGCAAGATCATCTTTTGATGAGTCCCCATGTCAGCCACCTGTCCATTTTCCACTACAACTGCTTCCACTAACGGTTGATTGGCATCAAGTGTATAAATCGCCCCGTTCGTATAAATGATTCTCTCCATACTCTTCCTCCTCCATCTACCATTGAAGGCCATTCCCCTTATATATGTAAAACTGTTCACTTTCCTATCAATATTTCAAATACACTGATAATTGTAATTGTATCATATCTTTTCCTGTTAAAAATAGGATTTCCTTTGAATCAATGCACGTAAACCAGCCCTAGACGCTCAAACGGCATCTAGGGCAGAGACATTCACTTTTATTTCACGTTCGTCAGCTTTAGCTGTTGGCAATAGCTGCTTGCCTGTGCTTGAATATCTGCAAATATGCAGCTTATTTTTTCAGGAGGGAGCGGCGGGCTGAAAAGATAGCCCTGTACTTGATAACAATTGTTCTCCCACAAAAAGGAGAGCTGTTCCATCTCCTCTACCCCTTCGGCAATAACAGAAAGGCAAAGGTGCTCAGCAATCGCAAGGATGGTAGAAATTAACGCCGCATTATGTTTATCTGATGGAACATGCTGGACAAATGACCGGTCAATCTTTAAACAATCGATAGGCAAATCCTTTAAATAATGCAAGGAAGAATAGCCCGTCCCAAAGTCATCTACAGCGATACGTATTCCTAGCTTTTTCAAGTCAGCTAGCATGCTGGCTGCATAGCTCATATCCGTTGTCATGCTTTCTGTAATTTCCAACTCCAGAAAATGAGGGGCCAAATCTGCTTCTTTAAGGCTATCTTTAATTATGTCCACGAGGTTCTGCTGAAAAAATTGCCGGGTAGATAAATTGACTGCTACACCTATATGCGAGATTCCCTGATTATGCCATTCCTTTAACTGCTGACAGGCTGTCTTTAATACCCATTCACCGATCGGTGCAATTAAGCCGGTTTCTTCGGCAATCGGTATAAACTGGCCCGGAGAAATCCAGCCTCGTTCCGGATGCTTCCAACGGATCAGCGCTTCAAATGAGACAATGTCCCCTGTACGTACATTCACTTGCGGCTGATAATCAATATGCAATTCTCCTTTTGCAAGAGCTTTATGCAAATCATGCTCCAGCATCAGCCGGTCGATGAACTGCTTGTCCATAGCTTCCTGATAAAACTTCAGCCGCTGCGTTTCCTTCTGAGCTTCATATGCCGCCATCTGAGCATGCTTTAGGAGTTCATCTTCATTTGTTCCGTGCTCAGGGTAAAGGGCAATTCCGATATTTACTGTCATATTCAGCTGCAAATGCTGGACTTGAATGGGCTCCTTCATTAGCTCCTGCACTTTTTCACAGAGATTGAGCACCTCTTCTTTATGGTCAACAGAAGTAAGAAAAATGGTAAATTCTTTTCCCCTCTTCTTCCCTATGAATATATTGGAAGAAACGAGCGAGTACAGGCGTTCAGCAACAGATTGCAGCGTTAAGTCACCAAAAGTATGACCCAAAGACTCATAAATAGTATCAAAACGGTCAATTTCAACAACAAGGACTGCTTTTTGCGAATCCGGTTCATTAGTTAACGTTTGACCCAGCTTTTCTTTAAAATAACGAACGTTTGGGAGCTTTGTGCGTTCATCATGATAGGCCATATAATGAAGCGATTCTTCAGATTCCCGCAGGCGCCGCTCCGCTTTTCTTACTCTTTGAAACGGCTCTTCCACCGACGTATAGTACAGAGCTTTTAATAAACAATAAAAACCGGTCAGCTGAAACAAATGGCCAATAAAATTCGTAATATCATATACACTCTTATAAGAAGTAAACATGGAATCACCGATAATTAAATAGACCGAAGCGATAATCATCATAAAATTGCGGGTTTTTGCTTTGCTAAAATTTTTCACCAAAAATAAAAAACAAAAACATTGCAGCAAAATCGCCGTATATTGCAAGCCGACCTTTATACTTGTTGGCCCTGAGCCTTCAATCACTAATTCTGGCAGCAGCTGGACAGGATAAAAAATAAGAGCAATCCAACTGGCCGCATAAACCAAGGCCAAACTGTATGAAATCCAGCGGTACGAGGTATTTACTTGCCTGTCCGGTATTAAAAGGATCATAAGCAATCCAAAAGCCTGCGTCAGCCTGGAAATCATATAGAACCAGGTCGCATTGTAGGGAGTACTTTCCATGAGAAAAAACGGCATCCCTTTATAAGTAATCGCGTGAAACATTTCCAGCCAGCCCACCGAAAAGAACAGGGCCCCTAACCATAACCGCTGATTGGATAAAATGTATGGAGAAATCATCCATGCCTGAACAGCAATAGCGAAAGATGACCCGATAATGAAAATTTCAAAAATCAAATGGAGGATCACATAATTCCGCTCGTCAAAAATAGCAAAAAGTGATTCTCGAAAGCATAAAGCAAGAACTAAGAATAAGAGGGGGATCAGAATCCCCCAGCCATCCACTTTCCAAAACTTATCTGTTATCCTTCTCTGCTCCAAAGGAGGCTCTCCTCTCACACTACCTAAAGTTTACAAACCAATCACAGCTCTTTCTCCAATTGGGACAGCAAGGCAATCACGCGGTCAGATGCCTGCTGTAATTGTTCAAAAGCTTGCTGGGCTCCTGCTTCGTTCCCTTGCTCATAATTTTGAACGGCTTGTTTTGCGTAATAATGCACGGCTTGATGAGGTTCCTCCAGTTGTTGAAAGGCCGGACGATTTTTAACTTGGGATGATAATTCGCCATAATACCAGCGGCCGAGCCGGCAAGATTCATAAGAAGACACTTGACTAGAATTAATCTCCTCTATGTTAAGCAGCATATTGTATATTCTCCACTTCCAAAGTAGATGATCTGTTTTAGCTACTTGAACAATATCTTTGTCATGCAGCTTTATGTTTGTATCAAAGAAAGTGAGACGGTATTCATCCATTTGTCTGCTTAACTCAAAAATTAACTGAGCGGTTTCTTTGGCAATGCTTTGCGAAAGCGTGCCAAGATCAAACATTGCTGAATTCCGCTCGGCAATTTCCATAACAGCAGATGTCTGCTCTTGCGTCATTGCAGCGATCTGTGAGGTTGACTGATTAATCTCCTGCATTGTTAAAACGATCTTCTCCAGCGCCTGATCAGCAGATTGGGCTTCAGCCACACTGCGCTCCACCAGCTTTTCTGTGTTGCTCATTTGCTCTGTCACAACATGAGAGACTTTTTGCAAGGATTCCATATTGGATGTAATTTGCATGGTTTGTTCTTTCGTATGCTCAGCCAGCTTTCGGACCTCGTTGGCTACAACGGCAAACCCTTTTCCATGTTCGCCAGCGCGCGCGGCTTCAATGCTGGCATTTAAAGCGAGCAAATTGGTTTGCTCCGTAATTTCCCGGATCACTTTCACGATACTTTGCGTTTGTTCAATTTCATCGTTTAACTGATTCGCCTGCTCCGTTACGTGTTTGTATACTTGGCCTACTTGCTGAATGTCTGCTAGCGCTCCATTGATGACTCCCTTGCTTTCTTCTGCTGAGCGTACGGCTTCATCTGTTCGTTCAGCTACCTTAACAGAATGATTGGCTACCTCCATAATCGATGCACTCACCTCTTCTGTAGCAGAAGTGATGCTGTAGCTTTCTTGAATCATATTATCCATTCCTGTAATCAGCTGTTTAGTCGTATCCAGCTGGGTCATTTCATTCAGCATGCCGGAGACATCAAACAAAAATGATTTGAACGTTTCTTCCATATATACACAAACAATCAGCTGCTGATCAAAAGCAGCCAGTTTTTGAACAGCTAGCACAGCCTTCACCATTTTATCTGGGCGATGACTCATTTTTTCCATTAAAATTGTTGTCATCATTTGAATCAATAAATGATGGGCAGCTACGAAATGATCGGCGGTTAGATGAATGCGGCTATGTACTTGGCCAATGATCACTCGGTTTTTTACATAATCCCTGTCGACCTCTGCCTGCAGCAGCTGTTCGATATACTTTTCCATTGTCATTCGTAAGCGTGCGACCGTGGAATGCTCCTGAATCATTTGTTGAAGATGATCAATTTGAGCAATGTATTCGTAAAACTCCTCTACAATCTTTTCTTTGTAAGGGAGCAAGACAGAAGACGCCTCCTTTACATAATCAAGCGTTTCCTGGCTGATATTCATGCACAATAACCGTTCCTTGATTTGCTGATCAACTCCGGATATTTCCTGTGGATCTGAACTATGCAAATACTCTAACCATGATTTTGGCTTTTTCATAAAAAGATTCATCATTTTACCCCGTTTCTATCTGCCTCTCGATTTATCTATTCACTTGGCTGTATTTCGGCAAATTCTATTAAATATTTTTCAAACTCTTCTCCAGATAAAGGCTTGCTAAACAAAAAGCCTTGCCCTTGAACGCAGCCGTCTTCGTTTAACACAGCCAGCTGCTCCTCGTTCTCGACTCCCTCGGCAATCACGTTAATATCCAGCGTCCGGGCAAGCGTTAACACCGCTTGGACGATGGCTTGGCTTTCTTCATTTTTGTGAATATCACGAATGAAAGAAGCATCAATTTTTAATGTGTCGACAGGCAAATGTTTAATATAGCTAAATGAGCTATATCCCGTGCCGAAATCATCAATGGAAATATGAATGCCCATCTCCCGGAGCTGCTGCAAAGTATCCGCAGCATGGCCAACGTCCGCCAGAATACTTTCTGTTACCTCAAGCTCCAGCCACTGCGGCTCTAATTTTGTCTCTTCCAAGATTTCGCGGACTTTTTCTACAATATACGGATGGGCCAGCTGGCGGACAGATAGATTGACAGATATCATCAGCGGCGGATAGCCCTTTTTTTGCCATTCTTTGTTTTGCATACAGCCTCGCCGAAGCACCCATTCCCCCAGCGGCAGGATAAGCCCTGTTTCCTCAGCAACCGGGATAAACTTATTCGGAGGGATTTTTCCGAGTTCTGGATGATACCATCGAACCAATGCTTCCATTCCGATAATTTTATTTTTGGACAAATCCATCTTTGGCTGGTAATCAATATGAAATTGCCCCAGCTGAATCGCTTTTCTTAATTCATTCTCAAGTAAAATGCGCTCCAACGATTTCGCTTCCATTTCTGAATGAAACAATTCATAGCCATTCCCGCCCCGCTCCTTCACAGAATAAAGAGCTGTATCAGCTTTATTTAACAACTCATCAGCGTCATCGCCATTCGCAGGGAACAAGGAGATGCCAATGCTGCAGGAAGGAGAGTAGTTTTGGCCTGCCACTTTCAATGGTTCTTGGAAGCTGGTTTGTATTCTTTTTGCTACCTGCTCAACCTCTTGCCGATCAGATACATTCTTTAAAAGAACCGTAAATTCATCTCCGCCTAAGCGGGCCACTAAATCGCTTGACCGCAATGATTTTCTGATCCGCCGCGCTGCTTCTGTAATAATAAAGTCCCCATTCTCATGCCCCCAGGAGTCATTTACAAATTTAAAGCGGTCTAAATCAATAAACATAACAGCAAGCAGGGAAGAAGAACGCTTAGCCTGTTCTACCTCTTGCCGCAAGCTATTCATAAACAGCCTGCGGTTCGGCAAATCAGTTAACGTGTCGTGATAAGCTAAATGATAAACCATTCTATCCGCTTTCTTCCGTTCAGTAATATCGCGCATAGCCAAAACAAAACGATTAATATCTCCATCTTTACCTGCGATTGAATTGATTTTCGTTTCCATATCGTTGTATTTCCCATGGTGAACCTTAATGCGGAACTCGAGCAGGGAAGCAACTTTTTTCTTAGAGGAGAGAAGTTCCAACTCAGCTGCGAGGGCGGCTTGATCGTCTTCATGTATCCATTGAAAGATGTCTCCTGCATGCAATTTAGCAAGATCATCTCCTAACAGCGGAGTATGAGAAGGTGACATGTAGAAAAACTTCCCATCCTTATCAATCACCGAAACAAGGTCAGAGGCATGCTCTGTAATCAAGCGATATTTTTCCTCGCTTTCCCTTAATTCTTCTTCCATTTGTTTTCGCAAGCTAATATCATTTCTGATTGATACATACTGGTAAGGCTTGCATTGATCGTTTAAAAAAGGAACAATCGTCGTATCTACCCAGTAATAAGATCCATCTTTCGCCTTGTTTTTTACTTCTCCCCGCCATACTTTTCCGGATCCGATGGTTGCCCACATCTTCTTAAAAAACTCTTTCGGATGATAGCTTGAGTTTAAAATCCGATGATCTTCGCCGAGAAGTTCTTGCTCTTCATACTTAGAAATTTTGCAGAACTGCTGATTTACATAAAGAATCTTTCCCCGGGAATCAGTAGCAGCAACAATCGAAGACTGATCAAGCGCATATTTAACATCCGTTAACTCTTTTAAAACACTCTCCAGCTGCTCGCTTTCCCCGTTAAAAGCTCTTTTTTCATAAGGGTGCATTGAAAATTCAGGCATACTTTTCTCTCTCTTCTTTATATTTCTTTTGCGTTGTGCGGCTTTATTAGGCAGGATGGAACCCATTTATAAAAAACCGACTCAAGTAAAGAGTCGGTTACACTAGTCGCTCCAAGTCATTCAAGTGCCCTTATTCAAAGGACTTTTCATCGCTTTCATGTTAAAATAACAATATGAAGTTTATAATTATTCACTGAATAGCCTAGTATCTACACACAACAATAATAGTTCTAAATACCCAAAAAGTCAACATGAACTACTGCTCTTTCAAGAAAAAAGATATAAGAATATATAAAGGCATCATTCATAGCAGCTTTCTGTCCCTCATGATTTTCATCCAATAATCCGGCCACCTATTCCCCTTCTTGTCATAAGTAAACAAAAAAGCAAATGGACCAATTGCAGGCGAGTCCATTTGCTTTTTCACTTTAGCTGTCTTTGTTTAATTCTGTTACGATATGGCCTATTTCTGGCAGCACGAGTTTTTCCATTGCCAGCGTTACGGCTCCGGTCGAACCGGGAAGAGAGAAAATCACTGTTCTTCCGGCGACACCGGCCACAGCGCGGGACATGATCGCTGCTGTGCCAATATCTTCGGCATAACTGAGATAGCGAAACAGCTCGCCAAAACCTGGAATCTCCTTCTCAAATAACGGCATAACCGCTTCAATGGTAACATCCCGCTTGGCTATGCCAGTACCGCCGTTCACAATAACAGCGTCCACTTCAGGATCGCTAATTCCTTGCTGAACAGCTTGAGCAATTTCCCCTCTTTCATCAGGGACGATTTGATAACGAGCCACCGCATGCTGATGACTGAGCAAAGATTCTTTAATCTTCTTGCCGCTTTTATCTGTTTCTTCTGCTCTTGTATCGCTAACTGTAATTATCTGGCACACCGCGCGCCTTGCAGCGTGGCCTTTATGGGCATGTACTTGTGTCCCCTTCACTTCCCCCTTCACTTCCTTTCCTTAACCGCCAATATAAGACATTTCGATTTTCGGGCGGTTTTTTGCCGTTTCTTCTGTTCTCTCATCAGAATAACGATCTATTCTTTGATTCCAAATAGCAGCAATATGCTCCTTGACTTCTTTTATGGAGTCAGAAGACCGCAGCACCGGCTTTAAATCATGACCTTTAGCAGAAAACAAGCATGTATACAGCTTTCCGTCCGCCGACACTCTTGCCCGGGTGCACGTAGAACAAAAAGATTCTGTCACTGAAGAAATCACTCCAAATTCTCCGCTCCCGTCTTGATATTGAAACCGGCTGGCCACCTCACCGTAGTAGGAGCCCTTCACGGATTCAATAGGAAATTGGCTGCTGATCAGCCGGATGATTTCTTTTTTGGATACGACAGATGAAAGCTGCCAGCCATTTGTACTGCCGACATCCATAAATTCAATAAATCGAAGAGGAATTCCCTCTTTTTTAAAATGCTCCGCCATCGGCAAAATTTGCTGGTCGTTAATTCCCTTTTTAACGACCATATTTATTTTAATGCCAAGACCAGCAGCCTTTGCTGCTTCAATTCCTTTTAATACGGCTTTCACGCCGACAGCCCGTCCGTTCATTTCTTTGAAAACCCGGTCATCCAGTGCATCCATACTAATATTTACACGTTGCAGGCCCGCCGCCTTTAATGCTGTAGCATACTTAGGAAGCAGCACACCATTCGTCGTTAAAGCAATATCCTTAATGCTAGTTTGTGTATATAAGTCATGAACTAATTCAGAAAGATGTTTCCGGAGCAGCGGCTCTCCCCCCGTCAGTCGGATTTTTTCCACTCCAAGCTCCGCCGCTGCTTGAACGATGCGAACAATCTCCGCGAACGTTAAATATTTTTCCTTCGGCAGAAACGGATAATCCGCGCCAAAGATTTCAGCCGGCATACAGTAAGAACAGCGGAAGTTGCACTGATCTGTCAAGGAAATCCGAATGTCTCTCAGCGGTCTGTCAAATTTATCTTTTACTTGTTCCATTCTATTTCCCCTTTCTGGATGCCGGGGCTGCACACCTGTCCATGAATGAAACGGATTTCATGACTCATCTGCAAACAATTGATGGTAGGCATCCTTCGTATTAATATTTTTAAACCATTGTTCAGCGAATGGCAGATCTGCTTCTGTGACTCGCCGCTTCTTTATACAATCAAGCAAAGCGGTCATCCGAAAATTCCCTTTTATCAGCTGAGCCGCCAAAATCGGCAAAACTCTCTGATGATAGACAGCAGCAAGCGGCTGTTCCCGGCCGTCGATATAAGGGATAACGGCATCGTATGGCTCCTCGGCTGCAGCAACTAGCGCACCAATGACGCGTTCATTGATTAAAGGCATATCACATGGCAGGACAATATACCACTCAGCGGCCAGCTGCGTCATTGCACTATATAATCCGGCAAGCGGTCCTTTTCCGCGAAAAGGAGGGGAATCTTCTATGACCGCTGCCGGCTGCTCCAAACGGAACCGGCTCACCAGAGATGGGTGACTGATAATAACCGTTCTCTCTGCAAATGGAGCAAGCGCCTCTAAGGAATACTCGTAAAAACGCCGGCCTTTATACTGCACAAAAGCTTTTGGCTCGCCAAATCTTCTTGATTCACCGCCAGCCAATACCACACCTGCCAGCTGTTTCTTCTTGGTCATCGCTTCCTTATCCGCCGCTTACAGGCGGAATGAGCGCTACCGTATCTCCAGACTGGATCAGATCTTCCGGGTCCGCATATTCTTCATTGACAGCAACAATCAAAGCATCTGTCTGAATAGCATATTTCTCT
The DNA here is from genome assembly GCF_002189605.1 of Pseudobacillus badius. Classification (NCBI taxonomy): domain Bacteria; kingdom Bacillati; phylum Bacillota; class Bacilli; order Caryophanales; family Bacillaceae; genus Pseudobacillus; species Pseudobacillus badius. The sequence continues at coordinate 79,071 of NZ_MWMM01000004.1, read as the reverse complement.
TGAAGCTCGTTTAGCAGCTGCTTCACAGTCAATTTCTCATGCGCCACTTCCAGCTGCTCTTTTCCAATCTGCTCTTTCAGATGGGCAAAGCAAAGAACATTAATCATGACTTTCTACTCCTTTCGGTTTTCCCTCCGGATAGACTTCTGTCTCTAATTGATTGCCAATCCATTGCTCTCCGTCTTCCCAATGCTCTTTTTTCCAAATTGGAACGATCTGCTTAATCCGCTCAATGGCGTATTCACTCGCTCGAAATGCATCTTTGCGGTGCGGTGTTGATACCGCGATGACCACCGCAATCTCAGAAATAGCCAAATGTCCTGTCCGATGGGTAATCGCCGTTTTTGCATCTGGCCATTGCCGGCTGATTTCTTCGCCGATTTTTTCCAATTGTTTTTCAGCCATAGATCGGTACGCTTCATATGTCAGCGACAAAGTCCGGCGGCCGCGAGTGTATTCCCTGACCGTTCCGATAAAGCTTGAAACAGCTCCGGCCTCCGGGCGTACGACCTTCTTTGTTACTTCTTCAACAGAAATTGGCTGATCAGTCACAATAAATAAACGTTCCAACATCTATTCCCCCTACAAAGCTCAATATTCATACACGGCGTTTATTCCGTTTCTTTCTCCTCTCATGTTACAATCAAATAGTTCCTTTGCAGAAAAATAACGAATGAAAAGAGGGATTGTATGCCTGAATTTACTCATTTCAATAAACAGGGCAGAGCCCAAATGGTAGATATCACAGAGAAAAAGGAATCTCACCGCTTAGCAGTTGCCAAAACAAGCGTCCTCGTCAATGAACACATTTATCAGCAAATCCACGATCAGTCGATCAAAAAAGGGGACGTGCTTGCCGTTGCACAAGTAGCGGGTATTATGGCTGCCAAACAAACCGCTGCTTTGATTCCCATGTGCCACCCTATCCCCATCAGCGGCGTGGACATTGCTTTTGACTGGGTAAGCGAAGAATCCGATTACAGATTAGTCATTACCGTTTCTGTAAAAACAAAAGGCAGTACGGGCGTTGAAATGGAGGCTTTGACAGCCGCGTCTGCTTGTGCGTTAACAGTCTACGATATGTGCAAAGCTGTTGATAAAGGCATGGTCATTGGCCCCACTTACCTGGTGGAAAAATCGGGTGGAAAAAACGGCGATTTCCGCCGCAGTGATCCCATCCGTTAGAAGAGACTTAGCCAAATAATCTGGCGTAGTATTTCTTTGCCTCTGCCTCGTCGTTTGTTCCGTGGACAAGTACCCGGCCGTCATAAAACACGACTAGCCGATGAGGGGAGAAGTGAATCGTTACCATATAAGGGTTGCGTTTGACGGAGTAACCTTGCCGGGCAAACGTTTGCTCCAGCGCAGGAAGATTGACTTCCCCCGGTTTGGCAGGGCGAATTTGCACAGTGTCCCTTCCGCACAGCACCGCTGTTTTTGTTAAATTCTCACTGGATAAGTGCGGGTAAACAGGCGATTCGCCGCATGTTGGGCATGTGCTTCTCTTCACTTTGCCGACATTGATTTCTTTATGCATATTTTTCCAAAGGTCAAACATAATGAGCCTGCCGTTTAACGCCTGCCAGTCTTCTACTAATATTTTCATTGCTTCGGTGACCTGGTAAGAAATAACATGAGTGGCTGCAGGACTAATAATACCTGCTGTGTCGCATGTATGTCCGCTGCCAACAGCCCCTTTTTCCCATAAGCAGCGAAGACATGGAGTTTGTCCGGGAAGAACGACGAAGACCATTCCATGGCTGCCGGTGCAAGCCCCGTAAATCCATGGAACTCCCAATTGGTGGGCAACGTCATTGATCATCAGCCTTGTTTCATAGTTATCAGTCGCATCAATAATTAAGTCTGCCTCTTTTGCCCATTCCAGTAATTCTGCATAAGAAGCATCTATCACTTCGGCATGGATGCGAACCGCCGAGTTAATCGCTGTCAGCCTTCGCTTCGCAGCGACCGCTTTTGGGATAGCCAGCCTGGCATCCTCTTCGCTGTACAGCTGCTGACGCTGCAAGTTGCTTTCTTCCACATAGTCGCGATCAATAATCGTTAAACGTCCAACGCCTGCGCGGACCAATGCTTCAGCATTTCCGGTACCCAAGGCTCCTGCGCCAATAAGAAGCACATGTTTTTCCTGCAATTTTTTTTGCCCCTTTTTGCCGACAGGCGAGAAAAGCTCCTGTCTTGAATAGCGTCCTTGCATTTCTCTCTTCCTTTCTGGCGCGGGACTAATCGTTTTACACTTAAAAACAAACAGAACACTGCCCTTGATGATGAGGACTGCATAGCCTCCTTCTGCGCTTTTTTATTCCGCGCCTTCTATCTAGATGTCTATTATCATACCATACTGATGAGCCCGCATTAGCCTCTTCTTTCTCAGTCAGTCAGCAAACAGCGCGTCATATAATAAACGAACCACTGAAGATAGGCTGTTTCTTCGGAAAGCAAAAAAACAGGGAAGGCGGACGGCTTTATCGAGAGAGGTTCCCAGCTGATGACTGCTTGGATATGTGTCAGCTGATCAAGCAAGTCAAGTTCTTGTTCTCCTTTAATTAACACGATTTTCGGATACTGAGCCTGCTTATACCCTTCAACGAGCAGCAGGTCAACAGGAAAGTGCCCATATAGTTCAACGATTTCCTCCAGCTTCCAATTATCCTTGGCAACAGTAATCTGAAGCCTGCCTCCGCCTTCTACACCCGTTGCAAGCGCGCCCGCCTGCCGGTATTTTCCGCTGTCTTTTTGACCATCTAAGAGCAAGGGCAGTCCGCCGTGACCATGATGCTTCAAAGCAGCAACAGTCCAGCCGTGCTCGCCAGTCTTTTCGATCAGCTTTGTCATTAGCGTAGTCTTTCCGCTGTTTTGGAAACCGACAATTTGAAGAACAGTTTTTTTCACTCCCAAGGCCATTCACTGCCCTCAGGCGAATCGAGCAGCAGGACATCCACCTGATCCCCTTTTTGGAAGCCTCTCGTTCCGCCGGGCAGCATGGTTAACGCATCTGTATAAGCAAGAACCGCCACAGCATTGGATTTATTGAATCCGCTTGGATCAGCCTGCAACACACCATTCTCTATACGGAGAGAGCTTCTAATAAAGCGCGTAAACGGATTGGGCTTTAAAAAGTCTCCTGCAAGCTCCGCCTTCACTTTTTTCAGATGAGGCTTTTCGGAAAATGATTGGTGCAATATAACAGGACGGACAAATAGCTCAAAGCCGACATAACAAGCAGACGGGTTTCCTGACAAGCCGAACAATACCTTGTTATTCGCCTTAGCAACGGTCGTCACGCTTCCCGGGCGCATCGCTACTTTATTAAATAATACTTCAGCACCGATCTCTTTATAGATATCCGGAAGCAGATCAAAGTCCCCTACCGAGACGCCGCCTGTCGTAATAAGCAAATCTACCTTTTGCAAGGCTTCCCGAATAGCAGACAGGCAAAGGTCAAATTGATCAGGGAGCTTGCCGAAATAAAGCGGAGCAGCGCCTGCTCTTTCAATTTGCGCAAGAATCATATGGGCATTGCTGTTGCGAATTTTCCCAGGCTGTAATTCTTCATGCACATCAAGCAGCTCTGATCCTGTGGCAAACACACCAATAACCGGTTTTTCAGCCACCTCCACCGTACTGTAGCCGAACGTGGCCAAAAGCGCCATGACCCCAGGGTTAATATACTCGCCTTTTGAAACGAGCACTTTGCCTTCCGGTGTATCCTCACCGGCAAAAGACATGTGGTCTCCAGGCATAAACGGACGCTTAATCGTGATATACTGGGCAGATCCATCTGAATGCTCAGCCGTCAATTCAAACATCACCACTGCATCACAAGACTCGGGAACTTGCGCACCTGTCATGATTCTTACCGCTTCCCGCTCCTTCACTTCCCCTGAAAAGACCTCTCCGGCACCAATCTCCCCAATGACCCGGAATGTCAGGGGATGATCTCTTGAAGCTATTTCAGAGTCCCTGGCTCTAATGGCAAACCCATCATACGGAGAACGGTTAAAGGGAGGGACAGGGTGTTTAGCCACCACATCCTCTGCCAGTCTTCGCCCATACGCCTGATCGATATGTATTGTTTCTTTTGTTCCGGCTCCTGCTGCCTCCATCACCTTTTTGACAGCTTCAGCAACCGTAATCGGGATTCTTTTCTCCAACTTCCTTCATCTCCTCCTTTATAGTCCAGCGATTTATCTTCATTCAGTGTATCGCAAAATAATATAAGGAGCAAAACCCAATGATCATTTAGCTGATTCATGCGCCGCTGTCTGGTATTTCTAATACAATCTTTCCAAATTGATGGCCTTTTTCCATATATACTTGCGCCTGGACCGCCTCTTCTAATGAAAAAACCCGATCAACGACCGGCCGGATGCGATGCTGTTCAAAGAATTGAAGCATCTGTTCAAAATCCCGGGGACTTCCCATAGTTGTTCCCATTACATTCAAATGCTTGAAAAAGAGCCGCGGAAGCACAAAGTCAGGTACAGGTCCAGCGGTTGCGCCAAAACTGACGATCCTCCCGCCCGGCTTAGCCAATTGAATCAGATCATTAAACGTTTGGCCGCCTACGCCGTCAATCGCAAGGTCTGCTCCTCCCATTTGAGCTTTCAACTCCTTGATGTAAGTGTCTGAACGATAATTTGTTCCGCCGGCTGCTCCAAGTTTTTTCGCTCTTTCAAGCTTTTCTTCACTGCTGGAAGTAACAAACACACGAGCCCCGGCGGCAACCGCGATTTGCAAGGCAAACAGCGCCACTCCACTGCCAATCCCTGGAATCAGCACATTTTCTCCTTTCTTCACATTGCCCCTTGTGATCAATGCCCGATAAGCAGTTAAGGCAGATAAAGGAAGGGCAGCTGCTTCCTCTAAAGAAAGATACTGCGGCTTTATATAAACGTTTTCAGCAGGCACAACGATGTATTGAGCATATGTGCCATTTGAAGGCATTCCAAGAATGGAATAGCTTGGTCCATTAAAAGCCTCTTCCTCTCCCCAATTTAAAGAGGGATTAATCAAGACTTCTGTTCCAATGTCCATAGCTTTCACGCCTTCTCCCACAGCGGACACTTCTCCCGCTCCATCAGCCCCAAGGATGGAAGGCAGCTTCATGCCCGGATACTTTCCATAAGTAATCCACACATCTCTTCGATTAAGCGCGGCATATTTCAGCCGCACGAGCACTTCATTCTTCCCAGGTACTGGAGTATTCACCTCTTCGTATGAGAGCTGTTCGGGTCCCCCTGTTTTTCGTAACACAATCGCTTTCATTTCGTTCCCTCCCCTTATAGCTGCTTCTCTTTATTTAAAATTAACCGAATAATCAGTAAATAACAACCTTTCTGCTTCTCTTTTTATTTAGGGCGACAGGCTTGTCCCCGCAATCCAATAAAAATCCGGCAGCTTAGTCTCTTCTTATTAAAAGAACTAAGCTGCCGAAAGCCTCTCTATTTCTTACCAATAGTACCCGTACGGATAGCCGTAACCATACGGATAACCATAACCGTAGCCATAACCATAATAAGGAGCAAGTAACGCGCTGCCTAATAATCCGCCGGCAAGCCCTCCGATGAACGGACTGCCAAAACCATAATAAGGATATCCAAAGCCATAGAATGGGCGGCCAAAGCCAAATGGTCTGCCAAAACCAAACGGTCTGCCAAAGCCGAACGGACGGCCGAACCCAAATGGACGACCAAAGCCAAACGGTCTGCCAAAACCACCAAACGGACGGCCAAAACCACCAAATGGTCTAATCCTGCTATCTTCAGTTATTGCCTGTTCTTCCTCTGCTCTCATATCGTACAGATGCCCTTCCGGCAACATTTGAGTTTCTGGGTTCATAAAAGCGCCTCCATCTTTTTAAAAATTTAAGTTTCAATTAATCATATGCTTAAATCACAGATTTTCTTGGGCGCTTTTTAAATCTATCGGGCGATGTCTGAAGATTGAAAGGCGGATCATGACAGAGTGTTATTCAGCTGGCCGCGGCCCTATTTTCATTCCCGAATTTTCTTTTGTTAAAATCGGGCGTACCGTCACGTCACCATTGACATAAACCTGGCAGGATAACCGCAAAAGATCTTCAATCCCCTTTTCCGAAAAAGCATTTTTTTCTGCAAGGGTCGCTTCATAGTATTCACCGTCCAATACTTCTACCCGGCAAGTTGTGCACCTTGCTTTTCCTCCGCATTGATGGAGAATATCTACACCGTTATCTTCCAACGCTAAAACTAATTTTCGGCCTTTCTCTACCTCGAACTCTCCATATCCGATAACAGAAATAATGGGCATCTAAATGGCCTCCTCGCAAAGATTCCTTTTCTTCCTCGTCAAATACCAGTGTCGGTTAAAGAACAAATTTGTATACAAATCAGCACAGACCTGCCTATCACACCAATAATCGGCTGCTTTCTTTATATGCTGATTGGCATGGATCAAGGACCGTTTTTAAGCAAAAATAAAGAGAGCAGCTGGAAAGCAAGCTCTCCAACCACTCTTAGTATGCTCGTATGCTTAAAGCGGGCGTTCTTCAAAAGGAGGCTCCGCCGGTTTCGGAGCTACTTGAGCACGCTCTAGAGCAGGCGTGTCTTTGCGGGCAATTTGATAAACGCCGGCACCGACTACTTTCGCCATAGCCTCCATTTTTTCTTTGCTGATTTTATCAATTGTATCTGTCGGCTGATGATATTCCGGCTCTAGCGGTGCATAAGAGAAAACAGCGGCAGCAATACCGCCTTCATGAAACGGCTGATGATCGCTCCGTCCAACCTTTCCATAGGTAAGCGGCTTAAACACGCGGCTGCTTGCTGATGCCCCTGTATTGGTAACGACGTTTCTCTCGCCATCTACTGTAAACATAATCATATCCCCTGCATTTTTGCTGCCGACCATATCAAAATTGAACATGCCAACCGACCGGTCAATCTCCTCTTTCGTTAACGTAGAGACGTAATGATAGGAGCCGAGCAAGCCGAGCTCCTCTGCGCCGAACGTCAGAAAGCGCACTTCCGTATCTGTTTGCTGGCTGCTCAATACACGGGCAATTTCCAGATTTACCGCCACGCCGGATGCGTTATCGCTCGCACCAGGAGAGCCTGGTACAGAGTCATGATGGGAACCAACGTAAAGAATTTGTCCGGTATCGTGATTTTTATGAGCTTTTTTCACAGCTACCACGTTATGGGACGTTTTTGTAACCATGCCGCCGCCCAGCACTTTTACCGTTGCTGTCACCGTCTGCTCCTTCTCTATTAAGGTTTTCAGTGCTTCTCCTTCAGCCTTTGTTAAGCCAAGTGTTGCTACATAATTTCCAGAAGAAGGGAGGCTGCTTTTTAAAGGGCCAGTTGTATTATTATAAATAAGTACAGCCTTTGCCCCTGCTGCCGCTGCATTCGCTGCTTTTTCAGCAAATGTGATGCCTCCCCGCTCGATCAGCGCAATTTTTCCAGCTGCGTCCTTGCCGGCAAAATCAGACGCCCGTCCCAATCCGGCATCCACGATTTCTCCGGTTACTCCCTCAGCTGGAGTATTGGGAGAATACTTGAAAACACTTGGCTCTAAACCTTTTCCGGAATGCCCGGCAATTTGAATCGAAATTTCTTTTGCTTCCTCATAAGTTTGAAACGTAAACGGCTGGATGTTCACATCCAATCCGTAGGAACGATATTGGGCAGCGATATAGTCAACCGCTTTTCTTTCCGCTTCGCTGCCTGTCACGCGCTCTCCAATGCCGACAGACAAAGCCGAAACATGCTGATAAATTTTCTCGGCATCAATTTTTTGAACAACCTTGTTGTCCAATGCCTGCGTTGCCGCCTTAGCCGCGATAGGCGCCTCATAAACTGAGAGCGGCACCGCCAGCACACTTGCTGCCATCACGCCGGATAAAACCGCTTTTCTCCACTTCCCCATCTTATTCCCCCGCTTTCTTGTTTTTTATGATTCGCTCTTGCTGACATAATTATGTAAGTTATTGATAATCATATAGGAAAGGAAGCGTTTTCAAAATAGGCTGTTATTAGTATATTTGCCTATATCCAGCTGATTTTTCCTGCAATACTAATCTCATAGACCTATAAACAAAGAATAAACATGTGATTAAGTCCTCCCGACAAACAGGCACGGCCTAGTCAAAAACGCCTTCGGTTCTCCTGTACGCCTATTTATTCGTGCATTTAACAGCTATTCTGTTATACTATTTAAATAGTTCTGAATACTTTCTATACATAAAGGGGTTTATAGAATGAAAGCACATACAGATTTCAATGGAAAAGTCTGTTTGATCACAGGAGCAGGAAGCGACTCAGGCATCGGTTTCGCTGCAGCTGAGATTATTGGCGGACTCGGCGGAAAAATAGCGATTACCTCCACAACCGAACGGATTTACGAACGGGAAAAGGAACTAAAAGACCAAGGGATAGAAGCAACCGGCTACACCGCAGACTTAATGGATGAGAAACAAGTGCACAAGCTTGTGCAAAGTGTATTGAAGGATTACGGAAAAATTGATATTCTCATCAACAACGCCGGAATGGGGCAGGTTGGCTCCCCTGAAAAATTTATTCCTTTTGCTGAACTGGATGCAACAGAGTGGGACATCTCCATTTCCCGCAACTTATCTACATGCTTTTACGTCACTCGCGCCGTTCTTCCACAAATGATTGAAAACAAGTATGGAAGAATCGTCAATGTTTCGTCTGTTACCGGTCCGCTCGTCAGCAATCCCGGAGAGTCTGGCTATAGTGCAGCTAAAGCAGCAATTGTTGGGATGAGCCGAGGAATTGCTATTGAGGTGGCCAAGCATCATATTACCGTCAATAATGTGGCCCCTGGCTGGATCGCGACCGGTTCACAAACAGAGCATGAACGAATTGCAGGTGAAAATACACCGATGGGCCGAAATGGCCACCCTGATGAAGTTGGACACTTGATCACCTTTCTTGCATCGGAACAGGCTTCTTATATTACCGGCCAGCTTTTCGTTGTGGATGGCGGCAATACGATTCAGGATTATAAAGGCCCCCGCGAACATTATTATTAATAGCAAAAGAGCACAGAAGAATCCTCTGTGCTCTTCTCCATTTCCTTTATTTATTTGTCTCGTATCCCCCGATGATTTTCACAGCTTCTGCAGCTAATGACGGATCGATCGCTTGGTCAAGGTCAATCGTTCCGCGAATGGCCCCGTTGGCCTTATACATGTCGTACTGCTTTTTAATATCCTTAACGTACATTTGTCCGTCTGGGTTTAACCCTGTCACAAAAACATTTTCCCACATTTTTTCATCTTTCAGAGCAGTATGCTTTGTCATAATTTGAATAATTTCTGCTTTGTTTTTCCCGTTCATAAAAGCGTCATTGTAATCGCGAACTCCCTTTAAATAGGCGGTCATAAACCGCAGGGATACCTCTTTTTCTTCGTTGACAAATTGCGGCGATGCCAGCACCATAGCGATCTGTGCTTCCGGCGCATAGTCAGTCGTGTCGCCAAAGCGCACGTGAAGCCCTTTCTTCTCTCCCTGGGTAATAAAAGGCTCGATCTGAAGAGCCGCATCGACAGTGCCATTGTTCACCGCAGCCATCATACTCCCGAAATCAGGCATTAATACGAATTTTACCTCCTCTCTTGTCAGTCCGCCGTGTGCAATCATTTGCTCAAATATATAATCATCTACACCATCTTTCGTTGAAATAGCAATCCGCTTTCCTTTAAAGTCTGCGTACTCTTTGATTTCCCCTTGTTTATCTTTGCCGATCACGAAAGAGAAGTACGATTTCCCTTTCACATTGTGTCCTTTATCAGCAATAATCTTTACATCAATCCCTTGGGCAATGGCGTTGAAAAAAGAAGCTGTTGATACACCGCCGGCAATATCCACTTCTCCAGCAGCCAAAGCCGGCAGCATATCATCGCTATTGGCAAATTGAGCAAACTTTACTTCGATATTATAATCTGCAAAATATCCTTTTTCTTTTGCGATGTAAAAGCCGGCACCTGAGGCCGCTCCATCTTCTGCGATAACGACAGTCGTTTTCTTTTTAAGAGGAGTTAAATCGCCGGATGGGTTCTTTTGATTTGCATTCCCGCCAGAGTCCCCCTCTGTTCCCGATGGTGTGCAGCCGCTGACGAGCAGCAAGAAAGCGGCCAGCAGCAGCGAATAAAAACAAAGCATTCGTTTTCCCATCACTTTTCCTCCTTTATTCTCTGGATGCTTGCACTTCATCTTGCAAATGCTTGCGTATCTCCATAAAAGCAGCGGCCGCTCCCTGATCCGCCCGCACTTGCTCCATGGTACGCGGCCGCGGCAAATGAACTTGAATTTCGCTGGCGATCTTTCCCGGCTGGGCACTCATCAGCAAAATCCGATCTGCCAGCAAAAGGGCCTCATCAATGCTATGAGTAATAAATAACACCGTCTTCTTTGTCTCTGTCCAAATCGCCAGCAGCTCCTCCTGCAAAATAAATTTATTTTGCTCATCCAAGGCAGCAAACGGTTCATCCATCAATAAAATCTCGGGGTCATTGGCAAAAGCCCGGGCAATGCTCACACGCTGCTTCATGCCGCCTGAAAGCTCCTTAGGATAAAGGGAGGCAGACTCGTTCAGCCCTGTTTTCTTCAAATAATAGTCCGTCCGTTCTTGAATAATGCTTTTCGGCAGCTTTCTCATTTTCAAACCAAATGCGACGTTCTCCTTGACTGTCAGCCAGGGAATCACTCCTTTTTCCTGGAAAACCATTGACTGCAGCGGCCGATCCTTACCGCTTGGCACAATTTGATAAGAGCCGGTGCTTGCCTTCTCAAGACCGGCCAAAATTCGAAGCAGCGTTGTTTTTCCGCAGCCGCTTGGTCCAACGAGACAGACGAATTCTCCGTCCTTAATCGTCGTGGTCATTCGATCCAAAGCTGTGACACGGCTTTCTTTTTTATAAAAAACCTTCGTCAAATTTTTAATCATGATTTTAGACGGCTCTTTCACTTGATCACCTCCAAGGAATTAGCTTTTTTTGCAGCATTCGCAGTCCCAGCGAAAAGAGATAACCGAAAAATGAAATTAAAATCAGCCCGACAAACATCTCCTTTAATAAAAAGGCTTTATACGATGTCCATATTAAATAGCCGATGCCTGATGTGGCTCCCATCATTTCCGCCGCTACAATGGTAAGCAGCGCAATAGCCTGCCCCATCTGAATCCCCTCAAGCATGACCGGAAGGGAACCAGGCAACGCAATTTTTAAAAAATACTCTTTTGAACCAGCTCCATAGTTTTTGGCGACATCCAAATAAATCGCATCGATGTTTAACACGCCGGCTGCCGTGTTGATCACGACCGGAAAAAATACACTGCCGGCAATGGTTACAACTTTGGACATATCGCCAATCCCGAATAAAATAATAATAAGCGGAAGCAAAGCAAGCGTCGGAATAGGCATCAGGGCCATCACCAGCGGAGAAATAAAGTGGCGGACCGGAGAGTAAAGCCCCATTAACAGCCCAATAATCACTCCGGGAATCACTCCAAGCAGGAATCCCGCAAAAATACGGTAAAGAGAAATCCAAATGTGGCTGAACAGTTCTCCGCTCATCCCCATCGCAAGGAACGTCTTTAGAATCTCAAACGGCGGCGGAAAGAAACGGGGATCAATTAAAGCCGTGCGCGATAAGAATTCCCAAAGCAAAAGCACAAAAATAGGGGAGCAAATCGTCAGTGCTTTTTTGTACCTTTCTTTTCTTTGCTGCCTCTTCCATTCTTCTTGTTCAACCTTAAACGGATCAAAACGAACAGCTGTTTTTTTCATCCTTCACACCTCACCACCTCTACAACTATAAAGTATGTAAAAAGCCCAGAAAGTGTGAAACTAAATGGCGCATCCGCCTCCCCATCTCGAACTGTCAGGAGAACATATAAAGCCCCGCCCTTGTTAAGATAGATAACAAGGGCAGGGCTTTTAGCGCGATCTAAAGATTTAATTTCCAGGAACGATTAGCCGTTTAATAAGCTTTGTCAGCTGTTCTTCAAACTGCTGATCATCTTCCCTGCGTCTTTTTTTCGGTCCTTTTAACCTGCCGCCAGCTTGCCGCGCTTTTTTAGCAGCGTGGCGAAAGCTGAGAAGCTGATCAATATTCTCCGTTGTATACAGGCGGCCGTTTTGATCAATAGGATGAGCTGCCTTAGCAAGCACCATAGCGGCCAAGCCATAATCTTGCGTCACGACAATATCTCCTTTTTTCACTCGATTCACTAAAACAAAATCAACTGCATCCGCTCCTTTTGACACAGTAATTGTCTCCGCTCCCTCTCTCTGCATAAGATGGGCAGTGTCGCAAATCAATGTAATCTTCAAGCTGAATAGTTGGGCTATTTTGATCGCCTGATCAATAACCGGACAGCCATCTGCGTCAACTAGAATAGCCGGCATGACACTCCACTCCTCCCTCAGCATGGGAAGTCATTCCATGCTGCTAATCGGCAAAACCATCTCCACCGTCGTTCCTTTTTTTACTTTGCTTCGGATGTTCAGCATCCCCTTATGCTGCTCAATAATATGCTTGATAATCATATAGCCAAGCCCTGTGCCCGCTTCCTTTGTTGTGTAAAATGGGGTGCCCAGCTTCTGAATTTGCTCAGCCTCCATCCCTTCTCCTGTATCTGTGATTTGGATCATCACTTTTGCATCCGGTGTTTCTTCCATACGGATGATCAGCTGCCCGCCCAGCGGCATCGCTTCGACGCTATTCTTAAAAATATTGATAAATACTTGTTTTAATTGATTTTCGTTGCAATGAACCCTGCAGCCGTCTGTTATTGCTTCTGTTATTACTTCGATATTGTTCATACTGGCTTGCGCTTGGAACAAAGCAATGGTTTCCTCTAATATCTTCTTTACATTCTTGTTCTGAAAATGGACAACGTTCGGCTTAGATAACACTAAAAATTCACTGACAATCAAATTAATCCGATCAATTTCTTCAAGAATTAACTGAGCGTGCGACTCCTCAAAGCCTTTCTCTGCAAGCTGGATAAAACCGCGGATCGTCGTAAGCGGATTCCGGATCTCATGAGCAACACTCGCAGCCATTTGGCCTACAGCCGCAAGCTTTTCTGTATTTACCAACAGCTCTTCTGTCTGCTTGCGGCGGCTAATGTCCTTTATTTGGGCAAAAGCGCCGATTAATCTTTGTTGTTCATCGAGAATTGGCAGTGCATCAAATAAAACAGTCTGCTCACGTCCATCCTTTTCAGCGAATGATAGCTCCAGATCTGTGTATTGCTCATTCTTTTTGATCACCTCGTTTAAGTAGGCGCCAAAACGGTCCAGTATATGAACCGGTTGAAAAAGCACCTGCTCTCTTTTCTGCCCGGTCAACTGCTCAGCTGCATGGTTAAACCCAATCAGGTTTCCTTCTTTGTTTGAAATAATCATACCGTTTCTCGTCGTATTCATAATCAGCTGATTGATGATATGCAGTTTCTCGTTTTGATTCAGCAGCTGCAGCTCCCTTTCGATCGAATCTTTCATCATAAGCAACAAGGTCAGTAATAGAGGGCTGCCTTGATCAACGGTTGTCATAAAGGAAATGGCGCCTATCATATGGCCGCTGATCGGATCTTTAATGGATACGCCATAACAAGCCGAAGCATGAAGACAGTGATGGTAATGGTCGAGACCGATGACTTCGATAGGCTCATTGTACTTTAACGCCAAATTAATACAATTGATTCCGTAATTTTCTTCCGTAAAGTGCACGCCTTCTTTTATGCCTAACTGATTGACTGTCTCTTTAATCGTTTGATCTCCAAGCATTTGCATGACGTAACCTTCGCAATCGGTCGTAGCCGTTAACACCGGAAATCCTTGCATGGAAGAAACAAATCTTTCAAAAGAATGATGAACAATCTTGAGGAAGCGCTTATGCTCTTGACACTTTTGCTTCAGCTCCTCCCCTGACAAGATATCGTTGAATCCCGGTATGGCGAGAGGGTCCATTCCCCGCTGCCGGCATTGCTGCTTTAAGGCATCAAAACATACATCCATTCTTTCTATTCTCCCCTATCCCTTAAATAACTAATTGTTTTCTGCGGTTTCGCCTATAGCTTGAGTTTATCAGAAGAATGATTAAAACCGAACAACCTATTTCTTAGGTTCTCTTGATAGATTATTAATTAATAAACAACCAGACCAATAGATAAATTGTGAAAATCCCGCTACCATCCCCTCGTAAATGAAAGGAAGCAAATGTATTTATGTATGTGACTTATTCTGGATTCTAGACAAGCAATTGAGGAGAATCGCAGAGGTTAGGAAGAAATATCTCATCATTTAGTGAAGATGGATCAAGTAGTAAACTAGGATTTTGCAGCTGCAGCTTTAAAATAAAGCAGGATCAAAACCCTCTCACAAACCGGTATTTGATGATAAATAAAAAGAATCTATTTTGAAAAAAGATGGATCAAAATAGATTCTTATCTAGCAGATGTAAATCTTATTTTATAAAAAAAGGTTGATCACCTCTGTGATCCTTGTGCCATTAAAGCGCCCTATTCTGGAATAAGTGTATGTGATTGCTCCTTCATAGAAGAACCTATAAGACTGCTTCCTATTATTTGGACAATGCCTCAATTAAAAGCAGGAAGCGGCAGATGACAACTAGCGTCTTGAATCGGTATAACCATTCGATTCCTCCACCATTTGCTTTAAGTATCCTTCGGGAATGGCTTCAGTCATTAAGATATTCTTTGAAAATGACTGATTCTCTGTCGTTGTAATTTCAAGTAACAGCCTATCCTTTAAGCTAAGTTTGTATGGCTCATGAATAATAATGTCTACTGTATCTCCTTGTTTAAGTGTCAAGGGGAAAACAGCTTCCTCACGATTTTGCTCGAAGGAAATCGTTGCTGCACTATCATAATGACCAATTGAATCAATCGTTACATCTTCCGGAGATGTATACGTATAGCGAAGTAAATGATGATCCTTTGCCACATCAGCCGCCTCGTCTTCCAATAGAAGAACAAGCGTGGTTTCAATCGGAGAATAGTCTTCAAATGAAATTTGAACAGGTAATACACGTCCTTCAAAGGAAAGAAAATAGGCAAGCTGGTCATCTGTCAGTTTCACTACGTCTTCTCGCAGCTCATAGCCATTTTGCGCTGCTAATACTTGTGTCAAATCAGTTATCCCATCCTCATGAATGTTTGGTCGCAGAGGATAAAAACCTTTTGTGTTATGCGCAATTTCCATTACATACGTATCATCATCTTGATCAACTATATATGAAACTGCTAATGTTTTAGTTGCTTCGTCAAATTGAACAGACATTATAACAGGTTCTTCTAAATTTACTTTGGGCCAAGCGAAATATACACCCACCGCCATGAAGGCCGCTAAAGTAATGATCCATTTCTTCATCTGACAGATCAGCCCCCCTCCTCTTAATACTTCACTCACTCAAGCAAATTGGCTTACACCTCACACATCTATTTATGGAAGAAATCAATTGACAAAACAAACAGAATCCAGAAAATACCAACAGAATTTTTGGCCTTTCATGGAGATCATCGTTTATTCTGCCGTCACTTTACAAGCTGTTTCATTGTATTTGCCATAAGCGGCATGATTCGTCGGTCCGACACCTCTTTTAAAACGAATGGAGTGTCGAATGGCTGCCGTAATAAATCTTTTCGCTTTTTCCACTGCTTCTGGCACACTTTTTCCTTTCGCCAGCTCAGCGGTGATCGCTGCCGAGTATGTACAGCCTGCTCCATTGGTGTGGATCGTATCAATGCGCGGGGCTTCCAATAAGAAAAATTGCTTGCCGTCAAATAGGACATCAATAGCTGGTCCTTCTAAGCGACCGCCTTTGACAAGAACATATTTCGGACCGAGATGGTGCAGTGCCTGCGCTGCTTCTTTTAGCTCTTCGATCGATGTGAGTGGACCAGCTTCTAATAGTTTGGCTGCTTCAGGCATATTGGGCGTAATGATCGTGGCCAGGGGCAAGAGCTTTGTTTTCATGGCATGAACCGCATCATCCTTTAGTAAGGCAGACCCCATCTTTCCGATCATTACTGGATCAACAACAATATTAGCCACAGCGGCTTCTTCAATCCACTGGGCTGTTTTTGCAATAATTTCTTCCGTGAATAACATACCTGTTTTAATCGCATCGGCTCCAATATCATGCAAAGCGGTATATACTTGTGCTTCAATCGCTTCAATCGTTTGCGGGAAAATTCCTTGCTCAGTTCGCGGATGACTAGCCACGATCGCAGTAATGGCACTCATTCCAAATACATCTAGCTCTTGAAATGTTTTTATATCTGCTTGAATGCCGGCGCCCCCTCTAGCAGCTGAGCCAGCAATTGATAATGCTCGAGTAATGGTCATAATATCTGATCCTTTCCAAATAGATGGTAGTTTTATTATATCGGGGAAGGACAGAAAGAAGCAATCATCACTATCTGACTGGAGAAAGAGCTAGAATTTGAGTTTATTTATTTTCCTCTTCATAATGAGGATGGGAGGAATGGATATGTCAAAACGTGTCATGGTTGTAGGAGCAGGTATAGCCGGGTTAACGGCTGCTTCAATGCTTGCGAAAGTCGGATATCAAGTAACGGTATTAGAAGCATCGTCTGAACTTGGAGGTTGTGCTGGTAAATTTCAAAGGCGTCCGTTTTTATACCCGGCAGGAGCGACATTAGGAATGGGGCTTGAGCCAAACGGCATCCACGAACGAGTATTTCGTTTTTTGCAGAAGCCGTTTCCGGTTGAACCGTTAGAAGTGGTGATGGAGATGATTCACCCTGCTCATACTTTTACATTTTATCGGGATCGCGTCCGGCATGTAGAGCAAATGAAAGCGCTATTCCCAGAAGAGGCAAAACGGATTGAGGCGTTTTATCAAGAAATCTTTGAAACAGCAGGCATCGTACGGACGTTGATGCAACGATTGCCGATTTTACCGCCAACCACTATTCGGGAATGGAGCTACTTACTGGTGTCGATTCGCCCTATTCATGTGAAGCTGTTGCCTAATTTTAACCGAACATTACATGATGTGTTGAAAAAACACTCTCTACATACCTTGCGTCCTTTCGTTCATATGCTTGATGGGCTGCTCATTGATAGTATGCAGACCGGGAGCCGGGATGTGTCTTATTTGCTGGCAGCAGTTGCTCTCGATATTTATCACGAAGGCGCCTTTTATGTGCCAGGCGGCTTGTATCGGCTAGCTGACAGGATGGGTGAAAGCATAGTAGAAAACGAAGGCGTTATTAAGAAAAGAAGAACGGTTGAGAAGGTGACAGCATCCGGCAATCAATGGGTTGTATATGATCATCGAGGTCAATCGTACGAAGCCGACTTTGTGATTTTAAACAGCGCCATTCAGCAGCTGCCGCAATTGTTGGAACCAAAAGCTGGTTCAACAGCTGAAAAAACCGCTGAAGCAGCATGTGAATGAACCAACGTGGGTAACGCTCACACTGTATATCACTGTTCATGCGCAAAAGCTGGGTGAGCCATTGCCATTATTTCGGCAAATTTCAACGAGCAGTGACGGCAATATGGCCGAAGGAGAGCATTTTTTCATGTCTGCCTCCGAGTTAGGAGATCACAGGCGAGCGCCAGACAATTATCAAACGATTACGATCTCTACGCATTCAGATCCAGCTCACTGGGCAACACAAGAGCAGTACGATCATTATCGTGCGGCCTTGGCAGAAAAAATGTTAACAGCAGTTGAAAAAGTCGTCCCCTCCTTCCGAGAATCAATTGAATCGATGGAGTACGGGGCACCAAAGGCGTGGGAAAACTACACGAAAAGACCAAATGGCTACGTCGGCGGTTTTCCGCAAACAGTTGCCCACGCTTTATTCCGCTCTATTTCACACCGATCAGGCCTCAACAACCTCTACCTTTGCGGAGACCATATTTTTCCTGGCGGAGGAACGATCGGAGCGGCGGCAAGCGGGATTCATGTGGCTCGATCGATCTCGAAAAGCCGGTTGATTTAACTAGCAATCAGTGAGGAATCAAGCCCCTCACTGATTGCAGGTTCACTTTACGAGTCTGCTATTGTCAAGAGTCATCGCTGCCTCTTTTAGAACAGTGACTTCCTCAGCATCAGGTTGTGAGCGGCAGTCCCCTAATTTTTGTTGCAGTGCCTCTAAAAATTCTGTTGGCTGATCCAAATAGACCCGTGCTTTATGAACTTCCTTGAACTGCCCAAAGTAGCTAACAGGAGCGTTTTTATTTGCAGTGAATTCAGCCTGCCTTCCCTTGTGATTGTGAATATTTTATAATTAGGTCATTTTCATAGAGGAAATGATCTATTGTCGTTTTGTCACCATTGCTTAAAAAATATCAGGCGGATGTATGGATTGTTTCCTATTTTTCTTTACACAGTGAAACCCAAACTTGTTCATGGAAGGTTATAATAAAGTGATTGGTACAGTTTGAGATGAAAGAACGAGGGAGAAATATGAAAGCAAGATGTTTACTATTAAGTACGTGTGTATCTTTATGTTTGCTGCAAGGGTGTAGTCAGAAAGCGGAGGAAGAATCGATTCCGGCAGCGGAAAAAGAAGCAGCAGAAGTGTCAAAAAAGGCGCCTGAAGAAGTAATGAAGCCCCTTGATTTAAGTGCATTTGAACGCAAGCCTGTGCAATGGGGCGAACAGGTGGATGGAGTAAAAACGAGAATGAAAACAGACGAGAAAAAAATGGCGCTTACCTTTGATGCATGCGGAGGGGCTCATGGCAGTGGCTATGACGAAGAACTGCTCTCTTTTTTACGGGCGGAACAGGTTCCCGCTACGTTGTTTTTAAATGAACGTTGGATTCAGGCAAATAAGGCGCTTTTTTTAGAGCTAGCGGCTGATCCTTTGTTTCAAATTGAAAACCATGGAACGGAGCATGCCCCGCTGTCTGTCGCAGGCGGAGAAGCGTGGGGAATTGAAGCCACTGCCTCGCCGCAAGCCGTTTATGATGAAATTATGAGCAATCACCAAACGGTAAAAGCCTTGACAGGCAAGGAGATGACGATGTTTCGTTCGGGAACAGCTTATTACGATGAAGTGGCTGTTCAATTAGCGGAGGAGCTCGGCTATCAAGTAGTTAATTTTGATGTGCTTGGCGATGCGGGAGCGACATTTTCGAGCGCACAGGTGAAACAAGCATTAATAAGCGCAAAAGAAGGTGCCATTGCTCTGTTGCATATGAACCAGCCGCAAAGCGGCACAGCTGAAGGAGTGAAGCAAGCGGTACCGGTTTTGCGGGAGCAAGGCTATGAGTTTGTGCTGCTTGGAAATGAAACGTTAGAATAAAAATCAGCTTCAGATTTTTAGCCTATACGCCACCCCGCGTCGGCTAGAAGAAATAACTTTAGCAAACAAAAAGAAACACCGCCGCCTGGTTATTCAGGCGGCGGTGTTTCTTTGCTGCATCCATCAGTTCACTTTACTATAATATGGACCTAATTCCGACTGGTTGTTTAATGACAGCAGCTGTGACACGGTTATAAATTGATAGCCTTGTTTTTTAAGAGCTGTTAATAAGGAAGGCAGTGCTTCTGCTGTTGAAAGGTGAATATCATGCATCAATACAATCGAGCCAGGCTTGACCGTCCGCAGAACTACATCTTTGACGGCTTGGGCATTCCGGCTTTTCCAATCGAGCGAATCAACTGACCATAGAATAATTGGTGTCCCTTCGCGCTTAGCCGCATGCAGGACTTTATCATTGTAAGCTCCGTACGGAGGGCGCAGCAGTGTCGGCTTATATCCAGTCGCTCCTTCAATCTTGCGGCTTGCTTCTCCAAGCTCTTGCTGAATTTGATCATCTTTTAACGTGGACAAATCTCGGTGACTCTCAGTATGGCTTCCGATCTCGTGCCCTTCAGCCAATACCTGCTGGGCTACTTGAGGATAATATTCAGCCTGACTGCCCAGCATAAAAAACGTCGCAACCGCATCATGGGCTTTCAACGCACTTAAAACTTTGGGAGTTGAAGTGGCATTCGGCCCATCATCAAAGGTAAGAGCCACATATTTCCCATTAGGATCCAATTTAACAGGCTTCACACCCGGTTTTATAAGCTGTCCTTTTGACTGCCCAGATGTTTTGATTTCCTTGGCGATTTCTTCTTTTAAAAACGGCTTCACCTGCTCCACCGGAAGAACTGCTTTCAATGATCCAGCTGGCCCGGCTGCTGCCTCGTGCTTATCAAAATACAGAATAAATGATTTTTGGCTGATGGACCATTTCCACTGACGTTCATCTTTCAGAGCATCCTCCAGTAAATCGTCCATTATGTAAAAGGCGATATCTTCCTGGCTGTTTAATTGATCGGTCACCAACGCGCGGATTTCATCCAGACTGTCTTTCTTATCCTGCAAAATATCCGTTACCGTTAAAATTTTATTTTGAGCTAAGTCAATAACAAATGTTTTAATTGTCTCTTGTCTATTTGCTCCCCCAGTGTACTGATAAGCGGAAAAAACAAGACTGTATATATGGTCATTGACTTTGCCTGTATCTACTTCAATTGTTAAGTTTGCACGCTTTTTCTTTTCAAATAAATTCGAATGGGCTTTCACCTCTTCGATAAATTGTTCTTCCTGTCTTTTTGCCCATTGCTGAATCGGCTGGTTGACTTTTTCGCTGGCGGCAAGAGGCATGCTGATCGCCAATGTATAATCTTTCGTTTCACTCGTTCTTGTTTCCAGCTGTAACCCAGGATATTTGCTCAGTTTCTTTGTTTCTACTTTTTCATTCTTTGCATATGTAGAGTTTTCCAATATACGGTTAAATCCTATGAGTACAAAAAGAAAAATTATAGTCAGAATGACCCAAGCAGGCCAACGCAATCGTTTCATTTTCTCTAAATCCCTTCAATAATAGCTAGATAATATGAATCTATATACACTGTAATAATTGCATGTAAGTTTTCTAGCATTTAGCAAAAAAACCAAATGTCGACCTCTCGTATTTTATGCTATTTTTTGTTAAAGGTCAATGGAATCAGGGAATATAATTCGACAATATGGCAAAAAATATAAAATAGAAGGTTATAAGAGAAAATGTAAACGATTCCCCTTTTGTATCTTTTCTGAAAAAACAGACTAAAGAACCATAAAAGTCTTTTTCGACCCTTTAGTAAGTTAGATGCATCGAACAATGCGGACGGTTGATTTCAATTCCAATCCTCAAGGTGCACGAGGGTAGAACAGTCCTATAATGATGGCTGTTTTAGAATAAATAGATCAATCTCCCGAGTTAAACTTTCGAAAAACACCCCAACAGAGCCAAATGGGTGTGATCGCTTTAGATCAGCTTGTCCCATACAGCCATTTAGCCCACCAGATGACGGGCATAACCAATTTATTCAACTGAACATCCTTTACTTTGCCTATATTTCTTCAAGATTTATTGAAAAATAACTTATTACCTATCAAGCTGCCGACTAAAGCAGATAACCCAGTAACTATTAATGAGGTAACAAGGCTTGCGTTAGGAATTAAATACTCTGATAAAAAAACCATCATTCCAACAAATAGACCTGTAAACAAAGCCGTTCCAACGTTGCCCTTTTTTATAACAGACACCTCCAATATTTGACATAAAAACGATAATGATTATTCTATACGGCGAAACCTTTTTATAGGTTTCGCATGCTATTCAAATCACTCCGTTAGTTGAATAAGTATTACACATTGAACTTTGACAAGCGTAAGCTATCATAAATGCCCGTCATTCAAATTGCTCAAAATCCATTTGTTTTAATGGCTGAACCATTATAATAGAGCCTAACAACAAAAGAGGTTCAGAATAAGAGCATTCTGAACCTCTTTTGTTCGCAAGCCAAGACATGAATGAATAATCATTCATGTCTTGGCTTGTCTTTTCGCTATACTTTTTCGCTTATCAGCATTTGTCTTGCTTCATTATAGGAATCTTTCAGCTCATCAACAATTTGCGAGACAGTTTGAACGCTGTGAATCGTATGAACGCCTTGGCCAGCTGACCAAATATTTTTCCATACTTTCGGGCCCTCTTCATTCATTTTGGAGAAATCGGCTTGCTCCTTTTTCTCTAATTGATCGGGATCCAATCCTGCTTGCCGAATACTGGGCTTTAAGTAATTAGCCTTTACCCCGCTGAAAGCGCTTGTGTAGATTAAGTCATCCAGTGTGGAATCTATAAGCATGTCGCGGTACTCTGTTTGGGCAAAGCTTTCTTCTGCTGGAATAAAACGGGTTCCCATATAAGCAAAATCAGCTCCAAGCGCTTGTGCAGCCATAATATCACGGCCGTTCGAGATGGCCCCTGACAGAATGGTGATGCCGTTCCAAAACTCCTTCACTGCCCCGACAAATGCAAAAGGATTAATCGTGCCTGCATGGCCTCCTGCTCCTGTGCACACCAATATCAATCCGTCCACTCCTCTTGCAGCTGCTTTTTTGGCATGCGACACAGTAATTACATCCGCGAAAACTAAACCGCCATATTGATGAACAGTTTCTGCGACTGGACTCGGGTCGCCTAACGAGGTAATAACAATCGGCGGCTTATATTCTTTAATTAACTCTAGATCTTCGTCATACCGCTTATTTGAACGGTGAGCGATAAAGTTAACGGCCCAAGGAGCGATAACCTGGCCCGGGTTTTGGCGCTCGGCTTCCTCCAGTTCGAGTGTAATTGCTTCCATCCACTCCTTCAGCGTTTCTGCTGTCCGGGCGTTTAACAGCGGAAACGAGCCGATTATCCCTGATTTGCAGCCTTCAATCACCATCCGCGGACTGGATACTAAAAACATTGGAGCCATAATCACCGGCAGAGATACTTTCTGTTCCAGCTTTTTCATGAGTTCTTTTCTCACCTTTCCCCCTCCTTTTTTTCAGGTATACCCTATTCTTCGTCATCTCTGTCCGGAAATCCTTTGATTCTCTTAAAGAACATGATTGATTTTTCTGCCGATTTTGATGCGGAGGAGCCCCTTCCGCTCTTTTAAATACAAAAAAAGCCGGGCAAATAATGTCTTATTTGCCCAGCTTTCCTTTCGCTTACTTGCCGGTTTCATATTGCAGCCAATCTGATCCATTAATTTGGTCAGAGACATCGATAATTTTCTTCTTGACTCGCTCCGCTTCTGCGCCTTCCAATTTTTTAGGCTGATAGTTATTCCTATAGGCCACAGAAGAGATAGAGAATGGAACAACATTAATCTCTTTTTTGTCCGTCAATTTCCCGTTCTTCAGATGAAACGTTTGCTGGAATACATACGTATCTTTATCGCTTGGGTTGCGGTTGCCGCCAAACATAAAGTTGCCTAGACTGTAAACAATAAATTTGCCATTGTATTCTTCTATCCCTTGAACGACATGAGGATGATGACCAAGAACCAAATCGGCCCCGCTGTCTACCGTGTAATGTGCCAGCGTTTTTTGTGACTCTGCCGGCACATAGCTTCGTTCCACTCCCCAATGATAATGAACAAGAACGATTTCAGCGCCTTTTTTCTTCAATGACTGGATATCCTTTGCTACTTGCTCGCGAATCTCTTTTGTATCGTTCCAGCCTTCATAGCCGAGAGCGCCTACCTTTATTCCTTTTACTTCCGTTATATATTGATGGTCATAGCCAAAGTAGCCTATTTTTT
This sequence comes from Pseudobacillus badius, assembly GCF_002189605.1. Classification (NCBI taxonomy): domain Bacteria; kingdom Bacillati; phylum Bacillota; class Bacilli; order Caryophanales; family Bacillaceae; genus Pseudobacillus; species Pseudobacillus badius. The sequence goes on along the minus strand of NZ_MWMM01000004.1, from coordinate 55,391 downwards.
GTTTCTTTAGTGTCTCTATCGTATCTTCATAGCCTTTTTGCAAATAGTCATGAATATGATTGTTAGCCAGATTGACGCTCTCAATTCCGCCAAGCTCCAAAATTTGTGCATAGGAAGGATCACCTTTAAAGCGGAATTTCTTGACGGCTTTTTCTGTAGCATTTGTCAAGGTCGTCTCTAGATTAACAGTTGATAAATCATCGTTTTTAAAAATATCGTCTAATTCTGCTACAAAGTACGGAAGACCATTCTTTTCTGCTTCATCAGGAAAAGAGCCTGCATATTGGAACGTTTCATCCGTCCCAAGCGTAAAGTCTCCAGCCGCACTGATGGTGAGCGTGGTTTCCTTTATCGGCGCCGATTGTTTTTTCTCTGCTTGCTTTGCTTCTGCTCTTCCTTTGTTCGTATCTACACTTGCTGCAGTTTCACCAGATTTTAAGCTGAAATTATATATGGAGAGTCCGACAATCAACATACTGAGAACACAAAGCGTCAGTTTCACTGATTTTTTTAAGCGTCTGCGCTTTCTTCTCTTATTTCGGCTGTTTAGTTCATTATTCATCTTCTTGCCAATAGCCCCTTTATGTGATTATTTTTCCACCTCCTATGAATATACTACAATTTTTGTTAAATAACTATCACTATTTTATCAGGGTTTGTGTATCTATCCGGCTGTTTCTGGTACCCTTCCAGCCCTCCCGGGAGAAAACCGCAGGATGAAACAAAAAACAGCTTCAACCTGGGCATTTCTGCTATCACATTAGCGGTTCAAAGCCTCCTGTGAAAAATCAGTTTCATATCCATGTGCCACAATGTTCTTCAAAACTGCCGATGAAGTTTCTGCCTGGCAGCCGCAGGTTCCGCCTGTTACCTTGGCGCGCAAATTTTCGACGGTTGCCTGTTTCACCCCTGCCCCGATCAAAATGCCCGTTTTAGCCGACTGTTCAATTACTACATTTTTCATATGGACATCATCCGCCTTTTGCGCTCCGCCAAATACTTTGATATCTACTCCGGCCGTTCGAAAGTCTTTGATGTGCAAGTTGTGAAGGTGGACGTTTCGTGCTCGGTATTGAATAGCGATGACCGGCTGTTTGTTATAGTTGTAAACCGGGTCGCCGACCGCAGCAAACCGGTTGATTACCACATTTTTATAAGCCGATACAACGAGAGCCCTCGGCTTGGAATCCCGATAAAGGGCGGTTCTGATAGGAGCGACGGCCACAATGCGGGAAGCCGTAATATTATAGGCGGTGAGCGATTCCGGGTCGTCGGCACTATGATGGCCAATATGCCGGAAATTAAAGGAACGATTATCATTCACAGATAAGTGGCCAATAATATGCACATTGTTTGCGGCTGATGAATTATGATGCGCCTTTACTTCCACTCCGCCAAAGCATCTGGCGGTCGAGTTGTTGAACAGCCAAACGTTTTGCGACCCATCGTCTACTTCGATGCCGTTCGAATTAGAAAATCCTTCATTATGCGCCTTTCCGCTCGGATCACACATATGAGAATTAGAAATGAAAATATAATCGCTATGATGGGTGGTGATGCCGTCATCGCCAAACCCATAGCCCTGCAGGCCGTCGAGCCAAACGTACTTGCTGCCCCCCTGCGCTCTCGTTCCATCCCCTGAGTAACTGTATTTCGTGGAGGACACATCGAAGCAATGCAGACCCGGGTTGACCGCCTTCACCTTTTTGACCCATCCATAGGTCACATGGGCATAAGTCAGGCAGCTTGAACGGTTGCCGCCTGTGCTCGTTCGCGGGATATCTCCAAGGCGTTCGACATTCCAATCGAGTGTCATGTTTTCCACACAAAGATGATGATTGCCTTTTTTATGATCTGCATTGGTAATCAGCCAACTGCTTTTCGGGGCTTGATCATGAAGCTTAAGAATTGTTTGCTCTGCTCCTTCTCCCATCAGATAAGTAAAAGAAGGAAGACGAATTTCTTTTACTATGAAGGTTCCTTTCGGGATGCGCACCCTTACTTTTCCGCTGCCGATTGCTTTCTGAAACGCTTCTGTACAATCTGTTATGCCGTCACCTACAGCTCCAAACTGCTCCACACTGACTTCTCGAACGATGTTATTTAAAGCGGCGTATTCCTTATCCAGCCTTTCCTTCCAAGCTGGAAAAACATTTCCATACTCATCTGTTAAAGTGGCTGATGGCACAGCAGGCTTCGCTTTCTCTGCCGGAAGCAGCAGCTGAACAAAAAATGAAACAGCCCTCTGAATAAAACGGCTAATCGAGAACGGCCGGGGCGTCTCCGCAACAGCAGAGGCAGAATAGCGAGTTTTTTGTCTATCGAATAAATTGTTTGTTTCCTGAACAATTTGGTTTATAGATGGTTCATTTTGGAAAAACTGAGAAATGAGCTGATCATTCTTGGAAGGATTATGATTTTTAGGTAAATCAAGCATAAGCTGACACCTGCCCTTTCAATAAGCTTTTTTATTTGTTGCTATCAAATGTACCCTTGTTTTTCAAATGAAATCAAGCTTGAATGACTGAACCTTTCTTTCAAAGGATTAAAAAATCCAGAAATAGGGTATATGTCGATTTGACAGAATGTATATCATAAACAGCAATATCATGGCTTAAACTTTCTTTTCATTCTTCTGTCAATTTGGGGCATACATAAGAAAGAAACTGCACGTTACACAACAGAACCAATTTTATGAAGAGAAGAGGCGGAGAAGTGTGAATACCATTTCAATCATCATACCAGCTTATAATGAAGAAGCGAACATCTCGTTAATCTATGAAAGCATCAAAAAAGAATTTACAAAGTTAGCGTATGATTTTGAAATCTGTTTTATTAACGATGCCAGCACAGACAATACACTAGAAGAAATGAAACAATTAGCTGTAAAAACAACAAAAGTAAAATTCATCTCGTTCTCGCGCAATTTCGGCAAAGAAGCTGCCTTGCTTGCTGGCCTGCAGCATGCCAACGGCCGGGCCGTCATTATTATGGATGCCGACTTGCAGCACCCTCCTTCTTTAATTCCTAAGCTGCTGAAAGGCTATGAGGAAGGATTTGACCAGGTCATTGCACGGCGCAACCGCAACGGGGAAAAAGCGGTAAAGAGATGGCTTTCCTCATCCTATTACAGGTTAGTGAACCACATTGTGGATGTCGAGCTGGAGGATGGCGTTGGGGACTTTCGGCTGCTCAGCGAAAAAGCGGTTCAAGCCGTTCTTTCCCTTAACGAAGGGCAGCGGTTTTCTAAAGGGCTGTTTTCATGGATCGGCATGAATCAAAAAATCATTGATTACAACAACGTATTAAGAGAAAATGGGGAAACAAAATGGTCATTTTCCAAATTGTTGAATTATGGGCTGGACGGTTTTATTTCATTTAACAACCGGCCGCTAAGAATATGCTTTTACTCAGGAGCAGTTGTTTTATGTTTGGCGCTTATTTACAGCGCAATTACCTTTGTTCAAATTTTGCAAAACGGCATCGAGGTTCCCGGTTACTTCACGATTATTACAGCCGTGTTAATACTGGGGGGCATCCAGCTTGTCAGCCTCGGTGTAATCGGCGAGTACATCGGCCGAATTTATTATGAAACCAAAAAACGGCCGCCTTATTTAATACAGGAAACCAATTTTATGAACGGAGCGCAGTATGAAAAGAACAAGCCAAGAATTTATCAGATTCGTCATAATCGGGGGAATCAATACCTTTAATTATTACTTTGTTTATTTACTTCTTCATAAGATCCTCGGATGGCTGTATATGCCCTCCCATGTGATCGCCTTTTTCGTCAGCTTTGTCGTTTCCTTCTTTTTAAACTCTTATTTTACGTTTAAGGTAAAGCCGACATTGGCAAAATTTTTAAAATTTCCGTTATCGCAGGCGGTTAACTTTGCAGCTTCTTCCCTTTTTATGTATGTGTTTATTGAATACTTCGGTATAAACAGCATGATCACTCCTATCCTGGCTGTATTCGTTGCCCTGCCTGCTACATTTATCGTTACAAGCAAAATTTTGAAAAAAGAGAGTGTTAGTGCATGAGAAAAAAAAAGGTCTTGCTTTTGATGATAAGCAGTCTGCTTTTATCGGCGGCTGCTCATTTCTTTTTTATCCAAGAGTGGCTGAATGGACGATTTATGATCGGGCCAAATGACGGCTTGTCGCAAATGGTTCCGTTTAAGAAATTTATTTACGATCAATATAGCGAGGGGAATTTCTTTTATTCATGGGCGTTTGGCTTAGGGGGCGGATTTTACAGCCAGCTCGCTTATTACTTTTCTACTTCCGTCATTTTCCTTATTACTGCAGCCATCGTTTTTTTATTAGAAACTGCTGGACTCATCTCGCCCCCTGATTTGTTATTTTGGGCGAATAGCGTATTAATCGTCAGCCTTATCAGACTCGCTCTAATTATCTTAACAACTGCCTTCGTCTTCAAATACATGGACATTCGCCTGTCAGCAGCTTTTACCGGCGCCGCTGTCTACGGCTTGTCGGTTATGTATTTTCGGCATGTCATATTTTGGGAGTTTTTCACAGATGCGATGCTCTGGCTGCCCCTTCTCGTTTTAGGCACGGAGAAAATCATCCGTGAGGGAAAACCGGCCTGGTTTATCGTTGCCTGGTCGCTCATGTTTTTCAATAATTTTTACTTTGCTTATATTCACTTGATCTTTTTATTTATTTACCTCCTGTTCCGCTGGCTGATGCCGCTTGCCAAACAGGAGCTTCCCAAACAGAAACAGCTCGGGCTTTTTTTCATGGGAGGGCTTATTAGTTTCTGCATAAGTGCTATTTCCTTTCTCCCTGCTGCATATGGATTTTTTAACAATCACCGGCCGGCCTATCAAGCAGAGATTCCTTTTTTCCTAATTACAGATCATGTACTATACGCCAGCAAGTATGTGATTTTGCCGGCTATCCTGCTGTTATTTCTCTTCACTGTCCGGTTATATAAAGAGCGTACATACCGTTTTTTTGCTGTACTGACTGTTTTCTTGATTATTCTTCATTTCAGCCCATGGGCAGCAAGCGCATTCAACGGCTTCTCGGCCCCGCAATACCGCTGGGAATATCTGCTTTCCTTTGCAGCAGGCGGCTGTGTAGCGGCGGGCTTGCAAGTGCTGCATAAGCTTCAAATCCGGCCGCTTATTCTCTCTGCAGCAGGAGCTTTTTTGCTTTATTGGCTGCTGGCAAAAGTAACCATGCAGATCATTGAGCCCGCGCTTCTTCCGACCTTTGCACAGCAAAGAGACCTAATTATTCAGCTTTTTGTGCTTTCTGCTCTTCTGCTGATGCTTTACGTATGGAAAAAAAGAGCCGTGCTCTTCTTTTTGTTACAGCTTGCCATTATCGTCTCCTGCCTCGTTGTTGTCAATAAGTATGAACAAATGACCATGTCTGAAAAATTCGGCGTAGACCAGGTTTCCCGCGACTTTTTGCAAAGCCCGGAATATGACGGAGCGGAGCAGCAGCAATTGATCAAAGAAATTCAGCGTTCCGAAAAAGATCCTTTTGCACGAATCGACTGGATGAACGGCCTTAGAAACAATACACCGATTGTGCAAAACTTTAACGGAACAAGCCTGTATTCAAGTATCTTTAACCAGGAACTGCTCTTCTTCTATTGGCGCGATCTGCAAATCGATATGGGCCGGGAAAGCGTGAGCCGTTATGCTACTTTGGGCAACCGGGCAAATCTTTACGGCTTGCTGCAAACGAAGTACTGGATGAGAGAAAAAGGGGCAGCCGCAAATGCGCCATACGGTTTCACTCCGATAGCGGAAACGGCTCACTACAAAGTATTCAAAAACACGCTTCCCCTTCCGTTTGTTCGAACGACAAGTAACGTATTTTACGAAGAAGACCTGAAAAACCATTCGGCGCTTGACAAAGAACACGCCATGCTTTCAGGAGTCGTGCTGGAGAAAAAGCATGGGCCAGGCCAGGTAGTGGAAAAAGAGAAAAATACGATTGAACAAGCGGAAATCAGAGAGGCGGATGCCATTTATAAGAACGGCAAATTACAGGTGGCGAAAAATGGCGGCGGCCTGATCATCACCCCCCATCCTTCCTCCGAAAAAACAAAAGATTATTATGTGCAATTCTTTATTAAAAATGTTCATGGAAAAGGTTTTAAGCTGAAAGTCAATCAATATGAAACCACAAGAAAAGCGGCTGAGTCTATTTACAAAACCGGCATTTCCACAGTTGTGATTCGGGTGCCGAAAGCGGAACGACTCTCCATCCAGCTGCCTAAAGGAACCTATGAGTTAAAAAATCTGAAGCTGTATGAGGAAGATTACGAGGAGCTGCACCGAGCGGCCGCACAACCGATGAAGCAGCCTGCTATGAACTGGAATAAGAACAAAATCAGCATTGAATATAAAAATACAGCAGGAGAGAAATATATGGTGCTTCCTATCCCATTTGAAAAAGGATGGCACCTGAAAGTAAATAATGAAACGAGGCAGATTGAAAAAGCGAATTTTGCCTTTACCGGCATCCCACTGCAGGCAGGTATGAATCGTATTGAACTCGTCTACCGTCCGCCCTTCTTTGCTTTATCAATGGTTTTGCTCGTTCTTGGTCTCTTGGGAGCTGCCTGGCTTATTCAGAGGACGTCTAGAAGGAAAAAATATTCTCATGTTTAAACCAAGCGCCTACATGGTAAATATATAAAGAATATAAAAATATGAGGAGGCCAATCAAATGGTTACAACAAAAACAGTAGAAAATGCCGTACAAGCAAAACAGGAGATCGAAGGTTTACTTGCTCAAGGGTTTTCCCTTGATGATATGTATATTCTCGCCCATGATGGCCACCGCGGAGAAGATATATCCGAGGCGCTTCATACAAATGAAGTCGGTATGAAGGAGCAAGGGCTTTTAACTAGCATGAGCAACATTTTCAAATCACGAGGCGATGAGCTGCGCAGCAAAATGGAAGCGCTCGGCCTTTCCCAGCAGGAAGCGGAAACGTATGAAAAAGAATTGGATAAAGGCAAGCTGGTTCTGATCGCTAATAAAGAATAACATACAGACCAAAAAAGCTGTCATGGAGCGGAAAGTCCCCTCCATGACAGCTTTTTCTGACGTATTTTGCGGCGAAAAGACGCCCGGCCACATCCAGACGTTCCGCCCCTAAAGGCGGGCTTCTCGACTTACGCAAATTAGCTCATCGCCTGATTACTATAACATACCTTCCCCCTGAACAGCAATCTATTTTTTACATTGACGGCTAATTCCTGAAAAAAGAGCGCAATAAACGAACTGTGGAAACAGACGGAAGCCAGCAAAGGAGACTCAAAATGGAAAAAGAAACTAAAACAAGCAATGGATTATCAGAACGGTTTGAAACGGCATTTAATCGAATACACAATCATTTAAAAGCCATCACCGCACAAAAAGACGGAGATGCTTTCATGGAACTCCTCCATACGAGCGCACGCAACCACGCCAGCGTCCGCGCCCATCTCGACGAATTGAAGCAATACGCCAAATTGCGGAACGCGATCGTTCATCAAAAGACAGAAGCGAACTATTACATAGCCGAGCCGCATCAAGAAATTGTCGAGCGCATCGAACAAATTGACAAGATGCTGTCGGAGCCGGCGGAAGCGATGTCAATCGCCTCGTCACCCGTCTATATTGTGGAGGCAGACACTCCGCTCATTCAAGTGCTCGAAATGGTCCGCGATTTTAAAATAAATGAATACCCCGTGTACGAAAAAGGAGATTGCCAAGGGTTGCTGACCGGGCGGGACATATTAAAATGGATGGCCAATACGCAATTGGACGGACAAATTACGATCGACTCCGTAAAGGTAAAAGATATTCTGCCGGAAAAAAATGAATATCTCATTTCTTTCGCCAAACGGGACGCAAATATTTTTGATATTGAATATACCTTTGAAGAATACCAATCACAGAACAAAAAATTAGAAGCGATCCTGATTACTCCCGAGGGGAGATCAGACGAATTGCCGGTCGGCATTATTACCTCCTGGGACTTAACCAAAAACAATGACGTTATTTTAGGTCCATAATGTGCCTTTAAACACTCGTCTGCGAACGATGCTGCCTGTCGATACAACGGATCAAGCAATAAAAAAACGGATATAAACCTGTCCCGGTTTATATCCGTCCTGTTTTATTCACTTGATAAAGCAAAGTAAACGGTTTCTTTTTATCAGTAAGTTTTTGCTCCTAAGTAACGCTTAGACCAATATGTACTTTTGAGCGAGCTGATGGTTACTCCCGCTGAAGAAGAACTATGTATAAATTGGTTGCCTCCTAGATAAATCCCGGCATGTGATGCCCCTTTTTTGTATGTTTCAAAGAAAACAATATCGCCGACTTTCGGGCTGCTCGTCCTTTTTCCTTTAGAATAAATACCTGATACTGTTCTCGGCAAAGAAATATTCGCGCTGTTTCTGTATACATAACCTAAGAAGCCGCTGCAATCAAATCCTGACGGTGTGGTGCCGCCCCACTTATAAGGAACCCTCATGAACTTTTTAGCGTAAGATGCCGCATTTGTTTTGCTGGATGCACTGCTTGCCGGTTTGGAAGCGGTATGAGAACCTGATTTACCCAGTACCCGGAATGTATTTTTTCCCGCAATGCCATCAGCCTTTAGCCCATGGGCTTTTTGCAATTTGATGACTGCCGTTTTTGTTAATGGGCCGAAGGTGGTATCTAGCGAAGAATGATAATATCCTTTTGACTTTAGGGCTTGCTGCAATTCCTTGACATCCTGATGTTTCATCCCGCTTTTTAACGTTTGATCCCCTAGTGCTGCTTCTCCCACAGCCGGACTTGCCAATAAAGCGCCAGCCATTGTTGCTGCCACGATCCATTTTCTCACTCTTTTTCCCCTGCTTTCTATGTATTTTCTAGTTGTCCCTTATTTTAGCATTGAAAAATTGCTAGCATATTTTAATTAGATTACAAATATATTAAACGTTTGGAGATCTTCTATTCTCCTTTGCTTTTCTTCTATACTGGCGATAATAAATGTAAAAAGCAGAAGGATGCACGTGGGCAAGCTTCTGCTTTTTACATTTATTTCATTTTTCTGTATTGCCACTCAAAAAATTACTTGGCATCACAACCGCTACTACTTCTCCGCGGGCACAGAGCATGTCATCGGCAAACACTTCTGTGTGAACCTTCCATTTCTTTGGATGAATTTCCTCTATGGTGCCAACTGCTTGTAATGGAATGCCTTGCGGCGTCGGCTTCATAAAGTCGACATGCAAGGAAGCGGTTACAAAACGAGGCGGCTGTGACCCGTCCCCTATGTGATGACCGTTTTTGCGATGCAGCGCTAAAGAAGCTGAACCTGTTCCGTGACAATCAATCAATGAGGCGATCACTCCTCCATATACAAATCCTGGAACGGCTGTATGCTCCTTCTCCGGTGTATAAACCGTAACCGTTTTCTCCCCTTGCCAGCCTGTCCGGAAATGGTGTCCCGTTTCATTTAAACGGCCGCACCCATAGCACCAAGCGAAATCATCTGGATAATGATCTTGAATCGCTTCTGTTGCTGTTTTCTCCATCACTCTTCCCCCTTTCAAAACTAGTATACCACACCAAATCTATTACTATTTTCCAATTCCATAAGAAAATGATAGATAAAAAACCGTTCCCTCGTTAGCGGAACGGCTTAGCCCACTCTATTTATTTCAAGGTATCTGCATACGCCTCTACCATTTCCGGCGTGACTAGCTTGCGGGAAGGAATGAGCCGGTGGTTTGACAAAAGGTTAATCTGGGCAGTCACTTCATTAATTTGTTCTGTGGTAAACGCCTTTCCTGCTTTGCAAAGTTCCACTGCCTCTTGAATATGCTTCTCTCTTTGCTGATCAAGGCCGATGAATTTCTGATACAGCTGGTTTTGCTTTTGAGCATGAAGCTCAAGGTCTTTATGTACACTCATGAATGTCCACTCCTGTCATTTAAGATCATCATTATCTCTTATATTAACAAGTTTACGGAAAATACTGAAGAAATAAATGTTTACTTTGTCTCTATCCGAAAAGCATATACAGCTTCTCCTTCTTTCCAGTGAGCATGAATAATATAAATGTAGGTTCCTTTCTTTTTAGGTAACATAACCTTATTATCTTCCACTTCTTTCGAGTGATCTTCGTTATTTGCCCAAATCCCGGCTTCGATCGAAGAAGGCCGATCATCAAAGTGGACCTTCAGTTCTGATCCTGCCGGGACAGCCGGATACTCCTTCCCCTTGGTCAATTCCTCTGGATCAGCAGCATCAGCTTCGATGCTGCGTCCGCTGTCCTCCTAGGAATAAGTGCTTATTTTATAAGGAACCTCCATTGTTCCCAGCGTTAAATAAGGGTCAGGAGGATGAGGAAGACCTAATTGACAGGCGGCTAAACAAGCAGTCAGCAGAATAAACAACAGACGTTTTTTCATTTACCGTTCCCTCCTTGCGCTTGCTTTTTTCAAGCAGGTAAAGAGCAGACCGCATAAGGCGGCTATACTAAAAAACGAAAGGCTGAAAGCAAAGGGATCGATCCATTCTCCGCCAAATGCGACGTCGTTTTGAAGAACGGAAACGGCTGCGGACTCACTCGAAAGCTCCGGCTGGTAAAAAACAGTCTTTACATATCCGTTCACAAACGGAAAGCCGTAATAGACAAGATGGATGAAAAAAGAGCCGATCAGCGCCCGGACAACAGTTTTCAATGGATATCACCTCTTTTTATGGACTGCAGACCAACGATAGGATAGGCGCTCGCCTTTTTTCTAAGTTTCAAAAAAATGGTTCAACCGCCCGACATGGCCAGAACAAATAATGACCAATAGGAAACGAAACCTCCGATAATAATCGTAATCGCTATATACACACCAGACTGACTGTTATTCAGCTTTCCTCTCCATGTTAGAAAGGAGATCCATACAAACGCGCCTGCGTATAATCCCCAGCTTAGCACTGTAACAGCAAACAGCCAATTGAATGGCGATATATTTGGTATATAGCTGTATAAATGATCAGCAACATCTTGAGCATAGACACCTGAAATAGTGGCCAAAATTAACAAGATGCTTATCAACATCCCTCTTCTCCTCAATGCGCTCTCCCCCTGTTAATAGTTCCTTTTATGCACATGAAACGGCCATAGCGGCCACCACCGTTCCCTAATCAATGAGCATCGTTGTTTCTGCATCAAAGCGGGCTATAGAGCACTTCTTTTGCGCCTGTTCGCCATTTGTGATCACAGCTGTATTTTTCATCGGGCACATCACAAGAGCTTCGGTAGGGCTCTTTTTTTCAACAAAATTGAAGGATACCTCCATAACTGCGGACCGGCTTTGCGCGCTGCGGATAAATTGAGCAATCGCCTGCCACTGCTCTTTAGACCCTGAAAAATCTCCCTCTAGCTCCACGCGGACGAATAGTTCGGCATCTGCCTGGCTGTAATGGGGAATAGCAGGACCTTTCACCATATCCACATTTTCAGATCTGACAAAATCTATTTGAATAGTTTTCATATGAGGAAATGCTTTTTTCGCCTCCGGCTCCAGCTCCTCCTTCAACTGCCGGGACCATACGACCCCCGGATAATCATCTGCATACTTGTATTCGCCATATCCTTCATCCGCATAAAACGCCAGAGATGGATCGTCCTTTGGGTAAAAAGAGCCTCCGTATTTTCCATCTTTAAAATTAAAATAGGATTCTTTTAAAACAAAGTCTTTTTCATATTTTTTCTCTAAATGAGCCTCCAGCTTTCCAGCGACCGCTTTTTCCTTCCAGGGCAAGCCGTAAAACGCTGCTGCCAGCCATAAAGCGGCGGACGCCAAGACGACACCGGCAACAATAAATCCGGTTCGAAGCTTAGTCACAGTGCTCCCCCTCTTTCTTAATCAGCTGCTGCCATTCGGCAGTGACCGCCTGTTGATCATAAGTGCTAAAAAGCCGGTAATCCGCCGGATCCAGCATACGATAGTGGCCGCTGATGATATTTTGCTGCAGCCGGAAGCCATTCCACTGTTCTTTTTCCCGCCACCAGACACGGCCGCCCAATGTTTTGTCACGAGAACGGCGGATATAGCGGTGCGCGGCTATCTCCGCTATCTCTACCGGATCAGAACTGCCGAGAGCATCCTGTAAAATCCGGCTTTCACGAAAAAGCGCGCATACAGCAACAGTTGTGGTCCACCCAGCCAAGCTCCGTCCCTTTTCGATCTGGACAAGCGTTTTCTTAGAAAGGCCAATTACTTCTGCCATTTTATCCTGAGTGTATCCCTGTTCTGTCCGAATCAGTTTCAATTTTTCAGAAATGAGCTGGTTTAACCGTTCCTTATCCATTCATTCCCAACCTCCTTTTAGTGTAATTTTACACTAAAAGAGCAAAAACACAATAATTTTGACAATTTTTCTCTAATAAAAGCTATCAAAATAATTGTAAACGATTAAATATCAACAAAAATACTATAAAAAAGCTGGCTCTGCCTCCCAGCAGAACCAGCTCTGTGCCGCTTTTCACCTTATCGCTTTCTGCTTTTAGGCTTCACAGCGGTCATCCATCGTTTAAACAACACATCATTTGCCACTGTAAATAAGCCAAAAAAAGCAAGAAAAAGAATAGGGGTCGATTTTAATTGGGGCTGATAGGCAAAATAAATGCCAAAAAGGCTAGCCGTTAAAATGGCTTTGTACCAGAGGTTATCTAGAAACTTAAGCACGGTATCCTCCATGTTAGTATTAGTTAGTGCTGGCTATGCCGAAAAGCCTGCTTACATGTTTCGGCGCTGAGAAGCTGATAAAACAATGAACATCCCGACAAGCGCGGCGAAGCCAATGAAGCTGATGATCATCATCACGCCTATTCCTTCCCAGCCGCCAATCATAAAAGGGCTGGCTAAAGCGGCTGACGCACTGGCTAACGAAATGGCATAAAAAAAAGCAAACATCTTCGAATGCTTTACATGTTTAGTAAACAAAAGTGTAGCCCCGAGAAGAATAACTGCTCCCATAACAAACATTTTGTACACTCCTTTTAAGCATAAGGCGCACATCCTCGTTGATGCTGCTGAAATCCGTTACTCTTTTTTCGATTTCCCTTGCATCAGATCATCGAATGGGGCTTGCCGATTGCTTGGTAAAGTCTTCTTCTTTATCATTCTATAAATGGAATAAGAAACAACAAAGACGGGGACAGCAAGAAATATGTACGCCATATCACCTCTCCTTTAAACGGCCTTCTCTATTTTAAGCTGGCAAAAGCCATTGCCTATCAGGTGCTAAGACTTTTGAAAAATAACGATAAAAGGCGAAATGCCGGCTTCCGGCAGGCAAAATCGGCAAGCCGCTTCATCGCAGAAGCGCTTTCTAAAAAATTTTTATGATCGCTTTAGGCTCATCGTTACACGCCTTGCTTTAACTCCCATCTCTAGGGCACACACCCCGCTAAGCTTCTCTTTGCCTAAACGAAAAAAGCTTTCTTATTGAATCTTGCAGGCGGGCAGACCTCCTGCTTTTCAACGCATATATTCCTTTTATATCCTTTATTGTAACATACATCCACACCATGCACGCCAATCACCTGTTTTTCTTCTTACAACTAACCAAACGTATCCGGCGCCCAAGTCGCTATGCCATTGCCGGGGACCGCTACAACAAGCCATTCATCCCCTGTATATCCCTCGCCGTCCCCCGCTTGCCAGCATTCATACTGGTCATCATATCCATTGATAAAAAGCGTTTTTTGGGATTTGAAAACGATAAATAAATGCGGAGACTCGTCACCAAGCTTCACATCCGTCACTTCTTCACGGCGAAGGCTGGCCACTTGCTTGATCGCCTGTTCTTCAGTGAGCTCCTCGGTCATTGGCAAAACCTTCTCTGAATGTTTAATAGCAGCAGGCAGTACAGTAAATTTATTGATCTCAATATTCACCCATAGCTTATCAGGCTCTTTTTCTGTGTAATGGAGAAAATATAAGAATGTGCCGCCAGGCCCTGCGCCAAATTTAATGCCATCCAATTGGCTGCCAATCAATAATTGCTGCAACGCTTTTTCGGCAAATTGTTTGTCCTCTGCTTTCATCTGCGACTCCCCTTTTACTTTTTTCTGATGATGGCTAAAAAACGCCCATTAAAAAGCGGTTGCTTCTTAATGGGCGTCAGCTGGATGATTTACTTATACTTTCTTAACAAACTCGGATTTTAACTTCATCGCTCCGAACCCATCGATTTTACAGTCAATATTGTGGTCTCCATCAACTAATCGAATATTCTTGACTTTTGTCCCTATTTTTAAAACCGATGAACTGCCTTTTACTTTCAGATCTTTAATGATTGTGACTGTATCACCGTCATGCAAAGTGTTGCCATTCGCATCTTTAAATACTTGCTCTTCTTCCGTTTCTGACTCTAGCGTCCATTCATGGGCACATTCCGGACAAACGAACAAATTTCCGTCCTCGTAAGTATAGGTTGATGTACATTTCGGGCAGTTTGGCAAAGCTGGCATCCCTATTTCCTCCATTCAAAAACATTCAGTTTTTTGTATTCAGTAGTTGAACGAAATACATAATAAGTATTTCCTCATACTTTTCTATCGTGTCATAACCTTGTCTTATTGACAATCCTTTTTCTATTCTGCTTGAATAGTAAACTGGGCATACGGTTCGTCATCCACTGCCACCTGGACTTCCCATGCTCCCGGTTGGTCAAATACTAGCTTCGCTCCGCTTTGACCGTTTTCAATCACCGCTTCATACAAATCGTTCTGCTGTCCTGTCTCCTGATGCAAAGCAGACAGGTAATAAGTTTTCCCCTCTATCTGTTCAGGCTGATTTAGAAATTGGATGTGATAGTGCCGGCCTTTCCCTGCTGGAAATTCCGGCTCGTCGTTTTCCCCATTCAGCTTCCTGATCCCAAACTTTCCCTCTTCCCCATAAAGAAGCTCTCCATTCATTTTAAATAGAGAAGGTTGTTCTTCCTTTTCCCTCTTCGTTTGGCTTTCTGTACATCCTGACAGTAAAGAAGCAACCATTAGCAGCAAAAAAACGATCCACCGTCTATCCCTGTTTCCCATCCTCTTTCCCCCTATTCTTTTATTGACAAGGAAGCTGGGACAAATTCCGCAATCTATTCCCCTGCATGAATATTCCCCCTATCCTTTACATACAAATGAGGCAACACGTCATGTTGGATAAGAAAGGAAGAATGCCATGAACAAGAAGCCAACCGCTTTCCTGCTGACGGTTCTTCTCGTCCTTCTCACCGCCGTCTCAAGCCTTGATTTCTCCTCCCGCCAGCTTGTTGACGAAAAGACCTCGCTGCAGCCAGATAGCGCGCCGGTCATCGCAGAAGCGAAAGGGGCGGACAAGCAATGGCAGCCTAAAAGCTTCAAGCTAGAAGAACAGCTGGTGAATCGCGAGGAGATCGGCCACTATATCGTTGAAACCTATCGTGAATATGAGGTGTACACAGATGGACAAGGGAACGTGAAGGAAAGTGTGCCTACTTCAAACTATAACTATATCCGTTACCGGAAAAATTAGCCGTCTGCAGGTAAAGTCCGCTTTTTAATCAACCAGAAATACCTCATCACCCGTCTGAATGTCCCCTATTTTTATCACAGAAGCAATACACGCCGAACTCATTGTTTCTTTCCTTTACAACTACTTTCAGAACAGATGGCTGTCTAGGACCGCTCTCCGGGGCAACTGTAATTATCATGCACCTCTCACAATGACGCTTTCACTGCATGCCTACTTCCCGTCCGACCCTGAGCCGCTTGCCAAACCAGCTTTCTTCCATAAACGGAGTATGATCTTTTAATGATAAAATTAAAGGGGGGCGGGAGCGGCGGTGATCCACCCCCGATTTCTCCTAACCTTTCAATCGAAGCGTCTGCAGCAAGCGGGAGCGGCTCTTCCTCAATGGCGCCTCAAGGAACTTGAACAAACGAATCCTTCACAAGGGAGAGTTTCTTTTTCGATCTCACTTCCAGTTCTTTCAGCCGTTCGCCATTTTCAAAGCGGACAACGGTTCCTTTGGGCGTGGTTATTTAAACTTCAGGATAATCTTCTATTCGTTCTTCCCCTGTAAACCTTGCTTGATACCGGACCATATCCGGAAATTGGGTCATCGTCAAAAAATTGCCCGGCCGGCTTTTGTCCTAAAAATCATGGCTGCGGTCACCATATAATCACTACTCCATCAGCTTTGCTCCCTAGACGCTTTCTCCACGAAAGGATTTTGCCGGATGCCTAACAATTTCCTTAATTGAGCCAATAAACCTCTCATTTCCCTTCCCTCTGTTAAGTCAGTGTTCAGATTTCTGCAAAATTCTCCATTCTATGACAATCTTTGCCTATTAATTTGTCGATCGCTTGCCTCCTCATACGTGTAACTAGTACAGCTCCAATGGCGGCGACCTGGCCTTTTCTCTCCTTTCCAGCCATTCTTTAATAGCTCGCGAGCAATGAACTGATTGAACATCCCATGTCCGGAGAGAAGCACGTGTTCATGTTGGGCAGCCAATTCCATTAATCGCCTGCTTGCCTGAACAGCTCTCTCCTTCGCCTCCTTCATTGATTCTTTGTCTCCTTTGTATCCCAGCAGCCAGGCACAGCGGCAATATACCGCCCAAACAGATGGAGGAGCTTTTAAGTGTAAAAAAGAAAAAGCAGAAACAGGCAGATCTGCTTCCCGAAAAAGCGGATCGGAGAGGATAAAAGATGCGGATTCGAGCTTTTCGGCTGATTGAATGGAGCGGCATCGTGTACTCGCAACGATTAACTTCGCCTGCTTCGCTTTCAGTTTCGCTTCGTCTGGGACGGCGGCTTCCTGAATAATTCCCGCTGCTTCATAACCATCGACCCACTTGCGAAATTCAGAGCATGACATAGCTGATTGATCCGCATAGCTCGATTTTCCATGCCTCATAAGCGTAATTTTCACCTTTTCACTCCCTATGTATTGTTTTTATATTTATCATTTCCCAGAAAATATTGTTCGAATATTCTTTCAAATGGAGCGGCAGCTTGCTAAGTGAATGGTGGATTGCTGCTCATTCTTGTGCTATCGAGCAAAATGTTCCGTATACATATTTATCTTCCTATACTAAATCATTTTTTTCAAGGATATTACTTCTTTATTTGGCATTTTTTTATATAAATGACTCGTATGTTTGGATGGCTTCACAAAGGGTATGAAATAACTATCACTTCATTTAACATTCATTACGACATAGGAGGTTTTACAATGAAAGATCATGGCATGGAGGACAAATTAAAAGGAATGGGAAATAAAATGAAAGGAGAAGCAAAGGAGACTTGGGGCAACATGACCAACGACGAACGCACCAGAGCTGAAGGAAAGGCTGATCAGCTAAAAGGGAAATTTCAAGAAAGTGTCGGGAAAGCAAAAGATAAGCTGAGCGATTAATGATTGGATAGTGAGCGTCAAAAGAAAAGAACAGCTTGAAAATTAATATGCTGCACGTCGCCTTGTTAAAGATAGGGTTAACAAGGCGACGTGCTTTTTTTGTTCTATTTTTCTTTTCGGGTAGGAATCTTTGAGACGGGCTTTTTTCCATTTTTGTCTTATAATATAAAAGAGAATATACAAATGGAGGAATGGTTATGGCTATTTGGGAACGATTAAACTTTGCACGCACCGCCACGGTGAACACATTGGAAAAAATTGATGAAAGCAAATGGGACGAGCAGCCTGAAGGTTTTTCCAATACTATTAGATGGAATGCCGGACATATTTATCTTGTCATGGAGTCATTAATGACGATTGCTGCACCTGATTTAGAAACAAAGATCCAAGAATATGCGCCTTTTTTCAGTCCCGGCACAAAACCTTCGGACTGGCCGGATGCTGTCCCTTCAAAGGAAGAAATTATTGAACTGCTTACGGAACAGCACACGCGCCTGCAGCAGCATCTGGAAGGCCGCCTGTCACAACAGCCGGCAAATGAGATTGCTATTGGGCCCTTGAAGCTCGAAACAATTGATGACCTGCTGAATTTCCTGTTGTTCCACGAAGGCATGCACTTAGGCACGATACAAGCTCAAATGAGACTTATCTAATGCAGCACAGGCTGGCCGTAAAGAAACCGGCCAGCCTGATTTCTTATCCTTTGATTCCTTGAAGCCATTCTGAATAACAGTACTCGCACATCGTCTCTTCACGTTCTGCGTTTTCGTGAAAAAAAGAAATGTAATGCGTCCGCTTCTGTGTTAAATCCTCATCGCAATAAAAGCATGTCTGGTCCATTGAGCTACCATCCTTTGTTTATAAAGTGCCTCTAACAAGACAGTTTTATTGTCCCCTTTATTGTTTAGAGCATATCCGGAGAAATATTTTACAGAAGGTCGCTGCTTTTTAATCAAACATAGAAGCACATGAAAAAGCATGGAAAAGATTTGACTTTTCCATGCTTTTTCACTCATTTCCTATCCGATAATGCCTGCAAGACCGGGTTAATCCACTTTTTTCGATATAGACAAGCCCTGCTGCCGTTCTCTTTCCTGCTCTGCAATAATTTCATTGTCTTCTGCATTGTCTCTTGTTACTTTCTGCGTCAAAATCGCCCCAACGGCTACTAAAATCATGACAGCGATATAATACCCTTTTTCATTCAGCTCCATATCAGCGTTATAAAGGCCAATACTAAATAAAAGAACACCTGCAACAAACGTAAAATATGCCAGTACGGTAAAAGCAGTCGTATTTCGCTTTCTGTACTTCTGCATGCCAATGACCTCCTCAACATAGTCCCACATAAAATAAAAAATTTCCTTTTATGCTATATTTTATGATTTTTTCAAAAGAAAGACACTTTTCCTTATCATATCAATTTACTTGCTGAACGGATACCTTTTTATGGATGAACAGTCATTTATTCCTACAAAAAACGCCGAGCTTTTATTTCAAAAGCATGCGTTCTGTGACCATTTCTCTAGTTTGCTGAAGTTCTTCTTCTATCCATGTCAGCAGCTCCTGCTTGGATTTCGGCACTTTTTTTATTTTTTGTCCGGACTTCGCTTGCAAGGCCGCAAATACTTCCATCATCCACGGCTGCTCTAAATGGCAGTCTGCCAACAGCGCTTGGTCATGAAACAGCTCCTCCGCACCAGCGAATGCCCGAACTCCTCCGCTTTGCATAATTAATATTTCATCGGCCCATTCGTAAGCAAAGTTCACATCATGAGTCGAAAGCATAACCGTCGTTTCTTCATTATGCAATTCATTTAAAAGCTGCATAATTTTTCGGGCATAGTAAGGATCAAGTCCGGCTGTTGGCTCATCAAGAATAAGAAGTTTGGGCTGCATAGCCACCACACTGGCAATAGCTGCCCGCTTTTTCTGTCCGAGGCTTAAAAAATGCGGCGGCTTATGCTGAAATTCCAGCACGCCTGTTTTCTCCATCGCCTCCAATGCTGCCTGCTCGGCATGCGCTTGGGACCACCCCAGGTTATTGGGGCCATACAGCACATCTTCGCGAACAGTTGGGGAGAAAAGCTGGGTATCGGGATGCTGAAAAACGATGCCGACCGCCCTGCGCAATTCTTGCAGCTGCCGCCGCTTGTAAGCAACTGGGGTGCCGTTAAACAAAAGCTGGCCTTCTGCCGGCTGAAGCAATCCATTCATATGGAGAAACAGCGTTGATTTTCCTGCTCCATTGTTTCCAAGAACAGCAATCTTTCTTCCGGGAGTAATCGCAAGCGACACGTCGTTTAATGCTTTTGTTCCGTCTGTATAATGATAACTAACGTTTTTTAATTCAATCATTGGATTCCTTCCCTTGTTAGAAAATCAGGCCCAGGCTAAAGGATAAAGAAAACAGGACGAAGGCAGCTGCCAATGCATATGGACGCAGCCGGTAGCCATTGCTTGTCCTTTGCGCCATTTCGGCACCTCCGCGGGCATCTACTGCTAATTGCACCGCTCTGGCCTCTCTCATCGTTTGTATAAATAAATTAGCCGTTAAGCTCGATAACGACTGGAGAGACGAACGCCAGCCGCGATAACCGGCCCGTGACTTTTGCGCTTTATAGGTTTCTTCCGCCTTCACTACTAATACGAAGATAAACCGGTAAGTTACAGCTGTGAGTTCAATGAATACTTGCGGTACACGCAAATGACACAGAGCAAAGGCTACTCCCGAAAACGGCGTTGTTAAAATAAAGAAATACATACAGCTTACCCCGGCATAAGCAGACAAACATAAGACAAACGCTTGCCTGGCTCCTGCAGCAGCAATATAAGCCTGCCAGCCAAAGATGTCCCCGCTTTGAAGAAGACGAGCCGGAACTGTGCCGGCCGGGGCAACAGATACGGCAAGAGGAACCATGCTGATTAATAAAAAAACGAGCGGCAAACTCAATAAAGCGAGATAGCGGCGCCAAGGAATCCCTGCCACCGCTACCGCCGCCAAGCTCATTGTCAAAAAAACGAAAGCTGAAACAGCAGGGCTTTTCAAAAGCAGGACCAAAAACAAATGGGAAAAAGCAAAGATTGCTTTTTCCACCGGATGCCAATCTGCAAGGCGATTATGATGGGCGTAATAATCAATTGCCCTCATTGCGGATGTTCAGCCGCTTTTTCTTCCATTTTTCTTTTCATTCGGCTGGAACCGATGAAATAACCAATAAATAAAGCGCCAATTGCCGCCTGCAAAACGAAAAGCAGGCTTTCTACTTCACCGCTCGGAGGTTCCCACAGAGCATCAAACCAAGGGGTATAGTCAGGGTTGATTTCTGTAATCGCTTCTTCTGCTTCGCCATCCGCTCCATTAAATTCAGCCGCTCGGTTGAAGATAAGCGGCACTACAGCCAAAAGAACGACCAATATCAATAAAAGAAGATTTTTCACCGCTTATGCTCCCTTCTCTACAATGCTCAATTGTTTTAATTCGTTTGTGTTATACTTTAGCAGCCAATTCATCACAATCACCGTTAAGATGCCCTCACACAGCGCCAACGACACTTGTGTCAAGGAGAAAATACCAGCAAATTTCATAAATGAAGCCAAAACTCCTCCGATCTCAGCTGGAAAAGCGAGTGCCAGCTGCAAGGAGGTCAGCGTATATGTACCTAAATCTCCTAGGAAAGCCGCTAGAAAAACAGCTGCGGTAAAGCCAATATTCATTTTTCTGCACCCTTTATAAACCACATAAGTAATCAACGGGCCGGCCACAGCCATGGAAAAAGCATTGGCTCCAAGCGTGGTGATCCCGCCATGGGCAAGCAGAAGCGCTTGAAACAGCAAAACGATGGTTCCGAGAACTGTCATCGCCAATGGACCAAATAACACGGTGCCAAGCCCTACCCCGGTCGGATGCGAGCTGCTGCCAGTTACAGATGGAATTTTTAAAGCGGAGAGTACAAATGTAAAGGCTCCGGCAAGGCCGAGCATCATTTTTGTTTCAGGGTGCTCCTTGATCGTTTTTTGAATAGACCTCAGGCCGGCAGCGAGAAATGGCAGAACAAGAACCCACCAGAAAATGGCCCACTTTAACGGAAGAAACCCTTCCATAATGTGCATCGCAGCGGCCGGCTGAATCGAATTGATCCAAAAGTAGCATACAAATGCGATCGTGATTACCGCTAATTTGTTCCTATTGCGCATACATAGTCACCTTCCAACTAAAAGTTTTCAAACTTATAAGCTCATCGGCTGCTTCCGCTTCTCAGCCTCAAACCATTTAATTTTTTCCCGAAGTTGAACGACCTCGCCAATAAGGACAATAGCCGGATTCTTTATTTGATGATCTTTCGCTATTTGTTCTATCGTCGCCAGCTCTCCAGTCACTGTCCGCTGCTGATCGGTCGTTCCCCATTCAATCAGAGCAACTGGTGTGGAGGGCTTTTTGCCGTAACGAATCAACTGAGTACAAATATGCGGCAAATTGCCAACCCCCATGTAAAAAGCGATCGTATCAATCCCCTGAGCAAGAGCAGGCCAGTTAAGATGATCTTTTCCCTTCTCTTCCCGTCCATGTGCCGTGACAATAGCAAAGCTGGAAGCATGGTCACGATGGGTCACTGGGATGCCGGCATAGGCGGGGGCAGCAATCCCTGCGGTAATTCCAGGAATCATTTCAAACGGAATCCCGCGTACGGCCAGTTCCTCCGCTTCTTCCCCCACCCGGCCAAACACGCATGGATCGCCGCCTTTTAAACGGACAACAGTCAAGCCCTGCTCCGCTTTTTCCACGAGAAGCTGGTTAATCTGCTCCTGAATCAGGGCATGTTTGCCTGGCAGCTTGCCACAGAAAATCAACTCAGCGCCTTTTTTCGCATAAGTGAGCAATTCTTTATTGACAAGCCGGTCATACGCGATCACATCGGCTGCCTGAAGACACTCCATGCCTTTGACTGTGATCAATTTCGGATCGCCCGGCCCCGCACCGACTAAAAACACTTTTCCTATGTTCATTGCTTCTCCCTCCAATCGGTTAACATCTCCGTAAGCAGCTGCTCTCTTTCAATAGAAGAGGCTGCCTTCACTTGTTTTTCAAATCCGGGACTGGCCAGTTGCTTTAACAGCACTTGTCTCATTTCTGAAGCGGGCAGCGCTTGCTTAATCACCGTCCGGCACTTTTCTAAAAACGCTATATACGCAACATCGGCATCATTGAATTGCTCCTTGAGCTCCCGGATGATCCGCTTGCTTAACGCTGGGCTTGCCCCATGCGTGCTCACTGCTATACACAGCTTATCTCGCTGAAAAGAAGCAGGAACAATAAAACGGCTCCCTTGCGGATCATCGGTCAAATTGATGAGCTGGCAAGGAGAAGCGCTTTGCTGCACCAGCTCATTTGTTTCCCGGCTGTTGGTAGCAGCAATAACAAGAAAAGCATCTTTTATGTCAGCGGGGGCAAATTCTTTCTTTTGCCAGCTGATTGTGCTGCCGCTGAGCAGTTCGTTCATTGCTTCTGATACTTCCGGGCTGATTACTTTCACAACCGCCCCTGCGTCGATTAAAGAACGGGCTTTGCGGACGGCTACGGCCCCGCCGCCGACCACGACTGCTTTTTGGCCGGCAATGTTAAGCATCACCGGATAAAGCATAGTCTTCCCTCCCCATTACCTGCAGGTTCTCTTTATACTTTTCACACGCTGCAACAAACCGGGCAGCCATTTCTGGTGAAGAGGCAAAATGAAAGTGAATATAGCTGGCGGCTACATGATGAAGCAGGCAGCCTTCTTCTTTTGTTCCCTTTCTTCCTGAAGCTTGCCAGATTGCCGGTGGCGGACTGTCAGATAAAAACGTTGAATAATGAAATTCATGGCCGCGCGCCTTTTCGCCAGCCGGCAAAAGAAAATTGGGCCGCAGACCTGTCAATTCCCGATAGCCAAGCGCCGCCAGCCGCTTCTGCATCTTTGTCCTCCCCGAGATCACTCCAGCCATCGGATACACTCGGCCGGCCGTATCTTCAATCGATTGTGTTAAATACATGAAGCCTCCGCACTCGGCAAGCACCGGCATCTCGCTTTCAGCAGCCATCCGAATAGAGTTTCTTGCTTGTTCATTCTCAGCCAGGCGGGCAGCAAACTCTTCCGGAAAGCCGCCGCCGATATACAAGCCCGCGGCGTCCTGAGGAACCGGTTCATCAGCAAGCGGAGAGAAAAAGGAAAGCTCGGCGCCGGTTGCCTCCAGCAGTTCGAGGTTTTCTTTGTAATAAAAATTAAATGCTGCATCCCGGGCAACAGCTATTTTCACAGTTGCCGGTTTTTTCTTTGCGAACAACGAGGAAGCGGCCTCTTCTATAGCGGGTGCTTCTGCTATTTTCCAAATTTCGTCCAGATCAAACGCAGCGGAAACGAGCTCGCCAAGCGTCTGAAAAAGCGGGTCCAATTCTCCCCGTTCGACAGACGGCAGGAGGCCAAGATGGCGCTCCGGAATCGCTGTCTCCATGTTTTTCTTTAAGTAACCGACCACCGGGAGCCCGCATTCTTGCTCAATAGCCGCCTTCACGAGCTGATAGTGGCTCTCGCTTCCGACCCGGTTAGCAATTACACCGGCTATCTTGCTTCCCGCATCCATCAGTTGAAATCCCTTGACGATGGCCGCTGCACTGCGTGCCATACTGGCACAGTTGACAACCAGCAAGACAGGACAATCAAGCAGACGGCTAATATCAGCCGAGCTTCCTTCATCGGTGAGCGGGTCGCGGCCGTCGAAATAGCCCATAACCCCTTCCATGATAGAAATTTCTGCCCCCGCTGCCCCTCTCGCATAAACTTCTTTTACTGTTTGCCTATCCAGCATCCAACTGTCAAGGTTTCGGGACGTCCTGCCAGTCACAGCTGTATGGTAAGCAGGATCGATATAGTCAGGCCCGCACTTAAACCCTTGCACGATGCGTCCCTGCGCATGAAAAGCGGCCATCAAGCCCAGCGTCACGGTCGTTTTTCCTGCACCGCTGCTTGTCCCGGCAATCATGATTCGTCTTTGTCCCATCTTTCTTCCTCCTTATGAATAGGAAATCAAGCCAACTGAGATGGTGACATTTCCCGATTTTTTCTTCGCCAGCAACAGCTCATTACTCCCGCTGCAGAGCATAGCAGCCGGCTCGCTCACCCCGTAAGCGCCGGTGAATTTATACACTGTTTCTGAAGGCTGGGTGATTTCTTTTTGGTTCAGCTCATCCGGCCCGTAATAAACAAAATCCCAGCGGTATTTTTGTGCGGTTTCAAGCAGTCCCTCTTCATCTTTTTTCAAGTCAATCGTTGCGATCGCCTTGACACTTTTCATGCTTATCTTTAACTCGTTCAATGTCTCTGCAATCACTTGCTCAATCTCCTCCGCTGACGTGCCGCGGTTGCAGCCCATACCAAGCACGATCACTTTGGGACGGAATAGCACACCATTCGCCAGGATAGCCTCTTCCGCTTTTTCAAGCTCCCGATGAGTAACAACAAGAGCGGCCGCTGGTTCAGCAGCCAAGGCTTCCTGTATTGTTGAAAATAGGTGGATATTCTCCGGCATCGGAGTATCATACATCCACCAGTTTGTCTCGCCGGATTCTTGTATAACAGCTACCTTTTCTTCGTTGACGACAGCCGCACTCACCGGGGTTAACTTCTCATCCGACTCCCACACCCAGCCGAAGCGGCGGCCGAATAGATCCACAGGAATCGTCTTTTGAACATCGGATGCGGTGGTCACAACTGGATATGCCCCGATTAGAGCGGCGACTTCCCGAGCCAGCTCATTGGCGCCGCCGATGTGGCCGGAAAGCACACTAATGACATGCTCTCCCTTGTCATCGACTACAACGACTCCAGGGTCCGTCTTTTTATCTTTTAAAATCGGAGCTATCATCCGGACAACAGCTCCGAGCGAAATAATCAAGATGAGCCCCTTATATTTAGCAAACAGCTCGGGCAACAGCAGACGGACAGAACCTTCAAACAAGGTAATTCCGCGTCCGCTTTCATCGCCCTGCTCAAACTTTTTCATATAATACAGATCGCTGCCGGGAAAGACGGCATGAATGTTTCTGGCTAACTGTGTGCCATACTTGGTGATCGACACAATTGCATAGTCGCCTGCGGCAATTGCTGCAGGCAGCCGGGTCGTTTCTGTTTTGACGGTCACGATTTCACCCCCCGGCGGTAGCCGTGCGTGAACGCTTTGTCATACAGCTTAGAACGAAAATCCTTTTCGTGAATAGCTGGATCAAGTGCCCAGCCGGCTAATATCATCGCTTGTTTGCGGATGCCGTTCTTTCTCATATCTTCATCCAAGTTAGCAACCGTGGTGCGTACAATTTTCTCATCCGGCCAAGTAGCTTTATAAACAACCGCCACCGGTGTCTCCGGCGACCAGCCGGCCTCCATCAGCTCTTTCATCACCTTCTTGGTCAGAGTAGCACTGAGGAAAAAAGCAATCGTACAGTGATGCTTTGCCAAATCAGCCAGCTTTTCCCGTTCAGGAACCGGGGTGCGCCCTTCTGCTCTTGTTAAAATTACGGTTTGTGTCAGGTCTGGAATTGTTAATTCTGCTCCTGCACTGGCAGCAGCCGCGAATACAGAGCTCACTCCGGGCACAATTTCAATCTCTGCCCCTTTTTCTTTCAGCAGCGCTATTTGCTCCATGATCGCCCCGTAAACAGCCGGATCGCCCGTATGCAGCCGAACAACTTTCTTGCCCGCTTTTAAATGGCTGATCATGACATCTGCCATTTCCTCCAAATGCATGCCAGCTGTTTTTAAAATCTCCGCTTCCGGCTTTGCTTCCCGAAATACGTCCTCGTTAACGAGGGAGTCCGCATACAAAATCACATCTGCTTCCTTAATAAGACGAAGTCCCCGGACTGTGATTAAATCAGCCGCTCCTGGACCGGCCCCAACGATAAACAGCTTCATTTTCTCACCACCATTAACGTTAAATATTCCGGTTCTGCGCCTTCCAGTTCCTCTATGCTCCAAACGATTTCCTCTTCCGATGTTACCTTGGAAACCACTTTTGCCTTATCCGTCAAATTCAGCTCTTTTAAAATGCGCAACATTAGATCTATTACTTTAGCTACTTTAATGAAGACCACGCAATCGTGCTCTTCAATCGCCCTTTTCATTGCTTCATAGTCGTCCTTCGCCGGCACAATGGCAACCAGATCATCCCCGTCAGCCAGCGGCAGCGACAAGCGTGCAGCTGCTCCATTGATAGATGAAATACCAGGAATCACTTTCATGCGAATGTCACCATAGCGCTCTTTCATAACTTTCATCATGTGGATAAATGTGCTGTAAAGAAGAGGGTCCCCTTCAGTGATAAAAGCAACGTCTTTTCCTTCACTCAATTTTTCCCAGACCGCTTCGGCTGTCGCGTTCCATTCTCGTTCGAGAATCGCCGGATCTTTTGTCATTGGAAAAACAAGTCCCAGCATTTCTTTTTCAGCGGGATCAACATAAGCATCAATAATTTTTCTTGCATAGCTTTTGCTGCCTTTTCTCTTTTTAGGATAAGCAACTACAGGGGACTCCTGCAACGCCCGAAAAGCCTTTACTGTGATCAGTTCCGGGTCTCCGGGTCCTGCGCCTACCCCATATAACGTACCTGTCATGCTTGCTCCTCCTTCAGCCTCTTGGCTGTAATGATATAAACAGGGTTTAACCCTTCCATTCTCGTTAAATGCAAAATCGGCTTGCTCCTTGCCATTTGCGCCAGTAGAATATCAACCTGGAATCCGCGCTTTTTAAAAGCCTGCTGCGCTTCTGACAGATTTTCGAGCGTGACGACATTCATCACAATGGTGCCGCCATCCTTTAAACGGCCGCAGCACTCGTCAAAAATGCCCTCCATATTTCCGGCGGTTCCGCCGATAAACACCGCATCTGGGTCCGGAAAGCTTTCAAGTCCCTCCGGCGCTTTGCCGAGCACTGCTGTCACGTCTGTGCGGAATTTCTTAAAATTTTTCTGTGCATTTGCCCAGTCAGCTTCATTTTTTTCAATGGCGTAAACCGCACCTTCTGAAGCGACTCTGGCCGCTTCGATAGCAACGGAGCCAGTGCACGTACCAATATCCCAGACGGTGCTGTCCTTCTGAAGAGCCAGCTGGCCAATAGTCAGAACGCGGATTTCCTTCTTCGTCAGCAGCCCCTTATCCGGCTTTCTTTGGACAAATTCCTCATCAGGAATGCCTAACGGCCACACTTTTTGCTTTTCTTTTCGCTTTAAAATCACGACATTTAACGGCGAAAATTCAGCTGTTTCCATGTCCGCTAAAGCCAGCCATCGGCAGCGCTCATGTTCGCCGCCTAAGTTCTCAGCGACGAACGCCTCGTATTCATTTATTCCGTAAGAAGCTAAATACCGGGCAATCGCTTGGGGAGAGTTGCTTTCATCCGTTAATAGGGCCACCTTGTCTTTTCCGTCGATCCGCTGCGCAAGCCCGGTTATCCTGCGGCCATGCAAGCTAATGACAGCCGCATCGTTCCAGCTTTCTCCCATGCGGGCAAAAGCGAGCTGCACAGAACTTGGCTGCGGATAAATCTCTACTTCGGCATGCTTCGCTAAATAACTGCCGATTCCAAAGAACAGCGGATCTCCCGACGCAAGCACAACTGTTTTTTGCTGCGGCTGGCACAGCTTTTCTTTTAGTTCCCGCAAGTTTCCTTTAATCGTGAAGGTGTCTCCGTTGTAATCCGGAAAAAACCCCAGTTGCCGCTCGCCGCCGACTAACAGGTCAGCTTCATGCACCCACTGTTCATAAAGAGCCGGCAAGCCGTTGGGACCGTCGTCTCCTATGCCGATAATTTTGATTTTTTCACCCATGACGCTCCGCCTTTCCTAAACATTCGCCTTTGAATGTATATAACGTTGTCTCTATTTCCATCCCGCCGCCTACTTCCTTCAGCGCATGCTCACAGCAGCTCGCGCAAAGAATAGTGAAGAAACGATCATGGCCGGCAGCTGCCATCAGTTCTCCGGCATGGGAGGCTGTATTCGCCCCCCTGACTTCTTCCGCTTCTCCTAAAGAAGCACCGGCTTCCAATGCGATATCTGCAAGAAAGTTAAAGTCGACGGGCGCGCTTTTTGAATGGACCATCATCACCCCTTGAGCAACTTTGGAAAACTTGCCCATCATGCCGACCATCGATACTCGTTTGATGCCGAGCCGCTTGCAATGTTTTAATGTAAAACCGACAAAATCGCCCATTTCAATAAAGGCTTCTTCTTTTAATTCAGGGAGTTGCTGGATCGCATATTTCTCGCTGCGCCCGCCGGTCGTAATCGCCACATGATCGCAGCCCCCAGCACGCGCCACATGTATCGCTTGAA
This sequence comes from Pseudobacillus badius, assembly GCF_002189605.1. NCBI lineage: Bacteria > Bacillati > Bacillota > Bacilli > Caryophanales > Bacillaceae > Pseudobacillus > Pseudobacillus badius. The sequence continues at coordinate 26,591 of NZ_MWMM01000004.1, read as the reverse complement.
TAATGCTCGCCTTATAAGCAGCGGTCGAAAAAGGCATAACGATTCCGCGCGTGCCTAGAATCGAAATGCCGCCAATAATCCCCAATCGGCCATTGAGCGTTTTTTTCGCCATCTCTTCGCCGCCCGGAACCGAAATAATAATCTTCAAGCCGTCTGTCCGCTGGAACTCCTCTAATATTTTTTCCGCTTCTGAAAGGATCATTTTCCGTGGCACAGGGTTGATCGCCGCCTGACCGACTTCAACCGCAAGGCCGGGCTTCGTTGCGCGGCCGACACCTTCCCCGCCGTCCAACTCAATGCCCCGCTCTTCTTTCAAGATAACTTCTGCATAAATAACAGCCCCGTGAGTGACGTCCGGATCATCGCCAGCATCTTTCTTTATCGCCGCTATAGCCCGGTCCTCTCTTATTTCACAATGCTCTACCGGAAAAGTAGCGAACACTTTTGCCGGCAAATAAATCGTGGCAGTCTCCTGCTTTTCCCCGGACAGTAAAGAAACGAGGGCGGCCTGAACCGCGGCTGTTGCACAGGCGCCAGTCGTGTAGCCTTTTCTAAGCGGCTTGTCCTCTTTCTTTTCTTTAGCTTTCATCGTCATTGCTGTTGCGCGAGCAGGGATAACGCGTTGACAGCGGCCACAGTCACTGTGCTGCCGCCTTTTCTTCCGATATTCGTGATATATGGGATGTCGAGCTTGGCCAGCTCTTCTTTAGATTCGGCAGCAGAAACAAAACCGACCGGCAGGCCGATCACCAGGCTTGGCTTGGCGGCCCCCTCTTTCACAAGGCGGATCAATTCCAGCAAGGCTGTCGGCGCGTTGCCGATCGCATAGATGCCGCCTTCCCCTTCAGAGGTGGCTTTGCGCATGGAAATGATCGCTCTGGTCGTATTTAATCGTTTGGCTTCCGCCATCACATCTTCATCAGAAATATAAACGTGCGTGCTGCCGCCGAACTTTTCGATTCTTGGCTTGCTGACACCGGACTGCACCATTTGCACGTCACAAATGATCCGTTCTCCGTTCCTGATTGCCTGAATGCCTGCTTCTATCGCCTGTGGATGAAACAGCATGCTTTTGCCGAGCTCAAAATCAGCCGAAGCATGAACCACGCGCTGCACAACTTTATATTGTTCATCGGTTAATGAGTGCGGACCAAATTCTTCTGTAATAATGTCAAAGCTGAGTCCTTCAATCTCCATCGGTTGAACCGTTTCTGGTTTAAATTCTGTTTTAAAATCCATCTCCATGTCCCCTTTTAATCTTGAATTTACGCAGCATGTCCCGGACTTCTTCAAAGCTTGAACAGCGGTTCGGATAGTCAATGGACGGGCGTTCGATGACGATCGTTTCAATGCCGAGTTCTTTCGCCGCTTCGATCTTTTGATCGACAGACCCCCGCTGGCCGCTTGCTTTTGTGACCATACATGCCACGTCATATTGCTCGTAAAGAGCTTGATCGAACTTTTTCGTGAACGGCCCTTGAATGGCCACAATGTTTTTTTGCGGCAAGCCAAGCTGTTCACACTTTTCCATGTTGTCTTTACGCGGAAGCATCCGGCACACAAGGCGGATATCTTCGATCGGAAGCAAGCGTTCAGTGAAAATAGCTAATGTTTTGCTTCCTGTTGTCAGCATGACGGTTCCTTTGGTTTTTGCTGCTCTGTCGGCTGCCTCTTCATATGTGGAGACATATGTAATTAGGGACGACTCTTGGAAGTCCTGTTCTTTCCTTTCAAAGCGAACATACGGAATGCCAGCTTGTGAAGCAGCCACCATGGCGTTTTTAGATGCTTCTTCAGCAAATGGATGGCTTGCATCAACGACGGCCGCTGCCTCTTTTTCGCCAATAAACGCCTGCATCGCTTCAGCGTCCATGCGCCCGGCAAATGCCGGAACCCCCACCTGTTTTAATTCATTGGCCGCATTTTCGGTTACAACCGATGCGATGACCGGATAGCCGTCCTGTTGCAGAGTGACAGCCAGCTCCCTTGCATCACTTGTTCCCGCCAAAAAGAAAATCATTTGACTGTTGCCGCCTCGCTTCCCTCTTCATGGCTATGATGGTGGTCATGGTCATCATCATGATCGTGGTGGTGATGATGATCTATATGCTCCATCGCTTCAAAGCGGTATTGGCAGGTGTCGCAATTCATATAGACCTCCCCTTTCAGCACTTCCTCCACCCGGTCTTTAATAACTGTCTTCAGCTTCGGGTGAAAGCCAAAATACTCCGCAAGCGTAAAAGAAATTCCCGGATAAGCAGCCTTGAACTGTTCTGTCATCTGCTCAAGTCTCTTGATTAAGACACCAGTAAAAAGGAAGTACGGGAGAATAATGACTTTTTCCGCTCCGAGACGCACTGTCTTTTCCACCGCTTCTTCCAAGCTTGGGGACGTGACACCGATAAATGCCGGCTCAATCATCGGAACGCGCAGCTTTTCCCATAAAAGCCGGGTGATTTTGAACAAATCGCTGTTGGCATCGGCATCACTGCCGCCGCGGCCAAGCAGGATCACAGCAGTTTTCTCATCGGTCCCCTCCTGATATTCCCCTGTCTCCAAAAGACGGCTTTTGCAAATATCAATCGCTTCGTAGTGGATGCCGATCGGCTTGCCATATGTAAATTGAACCGCCGGATACTTTTCCTTGGCTTCATCTATTTCATGAGGAATGTGAATTTTAGAATGGCCCGCCGGCAGCAGCATTAATGGAATGAGCGCAACAGATGTGGCCCCTTTGGCAATGCAGCTATCAATGCCCTTTGCGATATTTGGCTGTTCAAATTCCAAGAAACATGTTTCATACAGGAGGTCTTTTCCAAGCTCTGGAACGAGCTGTCCGATAAACTGCCTAATTTGTTCATTTCCTTCTGGATCTCGGCTTCCATGGCCGACAAATAAGATTGCCTTCATTTACTGTCCGCTCCTTTAATCCCCGCACGGTGCAGGTTCAATATCGATTTTCGGTTCCATATTGCGATAGTCAAAGCTTTGAATTCTTTTGACGCGTTTGAAATATTTAAAAAACCGTTCATTCGGATGGCCTTTTTCTTTGTATTCAGCAATGATTTCTTCTAAAAGCGGAACAAGCGCTTCCGGTTCGATCCCTTCAGCCACCGGCTGGCCGGCATGAGCAGTCCGTCCAACTGTTTTAGCTCCTAGAAACAAGTCAAACTTTCCTTTGCGAAAAACAATGCCGATATCTTCTTTGACCGCTCCGTAGCAAGCCATGCCGCAGCCGTTCACTCCAATTTTCAGTTCTTTCGGCATCTCCATGCCGTCAAACTTTTCGTGCAGCCGTTCAGCGTACGGAATAGCATCCTTTTTCTCGCCATCGCAAAAATCGCAAGCTTTCACAGTGGCTACATCCCCAATCGGCGAAAGCAGAAAACCGGCGTTTTGCAGGTCGGCCGTCAATTGATCCGGCTCTTCTGTCGGCACCCGCAAAATAATTTGATGATGAGGCGTATATTCGATTGAGCCCCTTTCTCCGGCTGCCTTTGAAAGAACAAGCATTTGCCCAGCAGAAAATACCTTGTTCGCCACACCAGGACTGACGGCGACTTCAAAAATGGACTCGATTTTTCGTTGGAACAGCGGCTTGCTGACACTGGATTTTTCTTTTCCATCCAAGAGCTGAAGTGCTTTCATTCCCAGCTTATAGAGATCGCTTTTTTCTTCCTGTCCCCCATGAAGCGCCCATGGCTCATTTTTAGGCTTCAGCCGCTCGTGCGGTTTCAATGGCTGTTTTTCTGATGTTAACGTATATTTACGCTGATAGCCGCGCGGCGTGATCATTTTATTGTCATAGAGAAAGGTGGCTGAATTGCCGATAATAACGGTCGTCAGCATGCCAATGTCATGATCAAGCATATGTTGAAGATCAGTAATGACAACCTGTTCTCGTTCTCTGTACGCACTTTTAACAAGGCCGACCGGTGTATCCGGGGAGCGATGCTTTAACAAGATTCGCTGCGCTTCCGCAATTTGCCTTGTTCTCCGGCCGCTCTTTGGGTTGTATAATGCAATAACAAAATCAGCAGCCCCCGCGGCCTCGATCCGTTTGGCGATGAGCTCCCACGGCGTTAAGTGATCGCTGAGGCTGATCGTACAGGCATCATGCATCACAGGGGCCCCGAGAAGCGAGGCGCATGAATTGATCGCTGACACCCCAGGGACAATCTCTACGCCTACGCCGCTTTCCTCTTTCCAGCCTTGCTCAACAAGTACTTCATAAACAAGCCCCGCCATGCCGTAAACACCGGCATCTCCGCTTGAAATCACGGCCACTGTTTTACCTTGCTCTGCTAGTTTAACGGCTGCCTGCGCACGGCTGACCTCCTCTGACATGCCTGTGCTGATAATCTCTTTGCCTTTAATAAAATCAGCAATCAAATCAACATATGTTTTATAGCCAATAATGCAATCGCTTTCCTTCAGCGCCTCTTTGGCCCGCTCGGTAATATGTTCCGCGCTTCCCGGTCCAAAACCGATGACTAATAATTTTCCCTTCACTTCGTTCGCCCTCCCGCATTTACTTGATCTTTTGCTTTTCTTTCTCTTTAGCTACTCCGGTTACGCGATCATTTTTCAGGGTCATGCCGTTGTCATGCGATGTATACGTAACAGCGTTCTCAACCGGCTCGCCTTGCTGCAGGTGAGAAGCAACAATCTTTTCTGCAAGCTGTTCGTCCACTTCGTGATACCAGGTTCCTTCTGGATAAACGATTACCACACAAGCATCTTTGCAGCGGCCGTTGCATCTCGTTCTCGTCGTATGCACCCGCACATCTAAATCACGTTCTTTAATTTCCTTCCTGATCGCCTGGGTTACCTCTTCCCCGCCTTTTCTCATACAGCTTGATCCGTTGCAAATAAGCACATGATGGTTCATTTCCGTTAAATCCCATGTCGCCATTTCATTCACTCCTCTTTTAAAAGTAGCCCTTTTTAGTGAACAGAGCCTTAAAAACAAAAAAGCCCTTAACTTCGGAGGAAGTTAAGGACTAAGAGCTGCGTATTGAAGCGGCTAAAGGAACGTACAAACAACCGGACATGCCGGCTTTGCTCCATGCACTCATCCTATTCTTCCCTCCGAAGAATGATGGTTCGAAGAAGAAAGCAGGTCTCCTGGCTTACGGATCGCTTTACTCTTGTCCCTTCCCGGCATCACGCCAGTGGCTGTTGACAATTTCATCACCGTTTACAGTAGCGGGGGCTGCATCGGACTTTCACCGATTTCCCTATTATCCCGGAGTTTTATAACTCCTGGGCACTCTCTTCTTATTTATTCAATTTTATGTATGGCATCCTGAATTTTCTAAAATTCTAACTCTTTTTAATAGATTAGCAGGTTATTCATTCATTTGACAAGAAAAATTTTACACAGTTGGACAAATTATAGCTGGTGCAAGCCCGCCTTTTTCGGCCCAAAAGCGACAGAAGGACCAGATACAGAAGCGGAAAGAACAGGCTGCCACTTGGTTTTTTGCTCAATGATCCGCTCAGCCTGTTCTTTCTTTTCGAGAAAACGAGGATCATTTTTTGAAAATAATAAACCAATCACTGTTCCGCTGTGACCGGCAATCACTCCGCAGCCAAATGTTGCCGCCAGATCTGCAAACAAGTCAAAAAAAGGCTTGGAAAGCAGGCGGTCATTTAACGCGGCGCTTTTCGTCGCGGCTGATAGAATGGCCGCTTGGTCTCCTGACAACAACCCTTGATGCAGCTCGTCAAACAGCTGCTTCATGTCGGCCTTCTCGGCAGGCGAATAAGACCGCTTCATCCTGTAATAGCGCTGCGTATTTAAACGGCCGCCGCTATCATAGCCAAGAAGAAACAGCTCCGGTACATTCGGATAAGCATGAAGCAGCTCACCCGTTTGCTGGTTGATTGCATTGATTCCTTCGTACATGACTCCATCAGTCGGCTCAATGGCAGCGGCAATCTTTGCAATATCCGCCCCCTGCAAGCTGGTGCCAAAGCTTGCCGCAACAGCGCGCACCGCAGCTGTCATATCAGCCGAACTGCTCGCCATCCCTTTGCCGACGGGAATTTGAGAAGAGAGGTAAAGCATGCCTCCTGTGTTTTTTCTCAGCCGTTCTAAAGCAAGCTCGGCGGCCTGAACTGCTTTTTTCTTATGTGATTGATGGCTGCGCACTCCTTGGAGACCGTCCGGAACGAACACCGCCCGGCTCTTTATCGGCACCGGCAGTGTAAATAAAAACGGCTGGCCATCCCTTTCTCCCTGAGCCAGCTCTCCAAAGGTGCCAACTGAACTGCCCATTCCTTTGTTCAAGTCTTCATCCCCTCATTCATCCGTGTCATCTTTTACACTACTATACTACATGACCAAAAGGAGAGCTAAAATTATTGAAAAATTTTGTTCGTTGTAGAGTTTATTTTGAATTTTTCATACAATGTATCTTTAATAATCTTTATTAAATAAGATTCATATTTTAAGCTTATAAGTAATAGGGTGCGGCTGCTTGAAGTCAAACACAGAAATAGCCCGTCTATACAATGAAGAAGCCTTTAAGGGGGATAAGAATGAATAATTCCTGGAACAAGATCATCTATAAAGTCTGGTCGCCAATGTACGATAAAATCTTTAATTCCGGAGCTTTCTTACAAGCTCGCAAACAAATTTTTGAGCACATTCCTTTTGATAGCGGCCAAAAAGTTCTATTTGTCGGCGTCGGAACAGGCGCTGATTTAGAGTTAATTGATCAAGCCCAACTGAATATAACGGCCATTGACTTTTCACCTGATATGCTGCATCGGGCAAGGGATAAATTCAAGCATTCCTCCATTGAGTTCTTAGAAATGGACGCCCAAAATATGACGTTTGAAAATGAAACATTTGATTATGTCATTGCCAGCCTGATTCTTTCCGTTGTACCCGATGCTGATAAGTGCGTTAAAGAAATGGAGAGGGTGTTAAAAAAGGAAGGAACCATCGTTATTTTTGATAAGTTTATTCCGAAAGAACAGACGCTGTCGTGGCCAAAAAAACTGCTCAGGCCGCTAATTCAACTATTAGGAACAGATATCGGATTGAATTTTGAAGAGTTATACCGCAGAAACAATAAGCATTTGACGATTACTGAAGAGAAAAAGGTCCTGATGAATGGGATGTACAGAAAAATCATGATTCGCAAGATAGGTTGACTCGTTTTTCAGTTTCTTCTTAAAGGAGGGCCGGTCCAGAAACCTTGAAAAATAACTTTTTGGCTCGGTCTCTTTTCCTTCTCCAAAACAGACAGATCTTCATTCTGACCGAAGCTTTCTAAGGCAATCATCGCTTTCATTCTAGACAGGCAGAGAAAAATCCTTCCTTTTTCTCCACCTGTTTTTATTTTAGAGACGCAGGAATACCCTCTTATTTTTTCTGCTGATCCGCCTCTGTCTTTTACAGAAACTAAAAACAATTGACACATTTAGTTATCTATAATTAAAATATAGTTAACAATTTTAAAAGATAGATTGGAGGCATGACAATGTCTGCTCAACATGAACGATTAAGAATGATGCTGACAGCCGCTCTTTTCGCGGCTATCATTGGTATTTTCGCCCAAATTACGATTCCGCTTCCCTTTGTCCCGATTACCGGGCAAACGCTGGCAGTCGGCCTGGCAGCCACTATTCTCGGTTCCAGATATGGGGCGCTGTCCGCTCTGTTATATATGCTAGTCGGAGCAGTTGGTGTGCCTGTATTTTCCGGCATGTCGGCAGGAATGAGCATCATCTTTGGGCCAACCGGCGGATATATTATCAGCTTTGTCCTATCAGCGTTCTTTATCGGCTGGTATATTGAAAAAACCAAGGCCACTGTGCCGCAGGCTTTTTCGGCTAACTTGATCGGTATGGTGATTAACCTCGCTTTCGGGACGGTTTGGCTGAAGATTTTTGCTGAATTGAGCTGGATGGAGGCATTGGCAGCTGGATTCCTTCCATTCATTATCGGCGGCATTATAAAAGCCTTCCTTGCTGCCTGGATTGGAATAGAGGTCCGCAAACGCTTAGCTTCTGCCCGTCTGCTCCCCCAATCAACAAAGAACCGTACAGCCTGATCAGCAAAAAGAGCTGTCTTCAAGCGAGCCAACATGGACTAGCTTGCAAGACAGCTCTTTTTTAAAACGGTTCGACCGCAAATTGAAACGATGCTTCTCCGCTCAGCGTTCCTTGGACATACGTTCTTTCAGCAAAAAACACCCGATTCCTCCGATCAACCAAGACGACAGTCGACGACCTTGTTCCGTAGTCCTCACTGTTAATAAAGAGCGGCGACAGCCTTCTTTCCCAATCGAGGGATACACCTGTGTGAGGCAGCTCCTCATCCGGCGCTTGCCGGCCATCTTGTAAAAAAGAAAACAGACAATCAGCCAGGCGCCCCTCAGCATGGTGCAGGCACTCTTCTAAATAAGCCTTTCCTTTCTCAGACTTTGGCCACGGACTGTTTAAAAACGCATTGCTCAAACTATGAACACCGGGAGCGATTTTTTCTTTACCATCGCTTTTATTGTTATAATACCACAGCTCGTCTGCCGTACCAGCCAGCAAGTTAAAGCCCGGGTAATCGTCTTTTCGGCGCTGCAGCTTGTCCATAAAGATCTCAGGCGGCTCTGATCCTGTTAAAAACGCCTGAACGATTTCTCCGCGCGATCGCTTTCCTGCGGTGTGTTCCGCAGGGTCGCGGAAATTCGTCAACGCCGCCACCCGCCCCGTTTTCGTTACCCCGAGCCAGGTTCCCATCTTTTCCAAATCACGTCCGGCCAGAATAACAGGCTGATCCTTCCAATAATGGGCCGGCTTGGTCGGACGGTTAAAAAATTCATCCCGGTTTGCAGCGATGACTAATTTATATTGCTCCTGCGCCTGAAAACAAAAGTTAATTAAACACATAAAGGGACACCTTTCTTATCGTTACTGCCGCTTCACTTCAATCGGCTGTGAAGCGAGCCGGATTTGGTGCTCTTGGAATAAGGAAGCAACAGCATGGCGGAGCCGGCTTTCAATCTTTTGTTTGATACTGATATTCTGTACAGGCACCTCCACCTTAAACACCATTGCTTCATTGCGAAAATCGATAAAGCGGACAGTTGTTGATCCCTGCGGCTCGATTTCTTTTTCAGCGATGACTTTATCGGCTGCTCTATACAGCAGTCTCTCCACCTCTTCTGTATCTTGCCCAAATGTTACTTCTATGACTACTTCTGCTACAATCTCGGCTCCTGAACGGTTTGGCACAATTTGCTCAATGAAATACTGATTAGGCACCACCAAGGAACCCTCCGTCGCTGTTTTCACAATGGTCGAACGGAGTCTGATGCTTTCCACCCGTCCAAATTTGCCATTCACTTCTATCACTTGACCCACTTCAACCGGGCGTTCAAATAAGATAATGATCCCTGATATGAAATTACCGGCCACATTTCTCATGCCAAAGCCGATCCCGATCCCCAGCACGCTAAATAAAGCGGCCGCCGCTGTTAAATCAAGCCCCACTGTGGCAAAACTGATTGCCAGCGCCACGATCATGACCGTATAGTAAATCATTCGATTGAACGTATAGGTGACACCGCTCTCCAATCCATAGTACTCGTAGACTCTGCTCATTACCAGACGGTTAAACAATTTCACCAGCCTTTGGGCAAGAGATACGGTAAGGATCGCAACAAGAATCAAAAAGACAGTGACCTCGGCGTCTCCCGATGTATAAAGCGGGTAAAACAGCCATTTTTCCTTTGAAAAATAGTATAGAAACAATAACAGCAGACCGTAAAAGCTGAGCCAATTCAAGGTGGTGCCAAGCAGGGGCACAAGTTCTCTTTTCCATGCGTCCTGTTCCCTTGTTCTTCTATTTAGCCATCTCATCGTGAGCCATTTGGCAATAACAATGATAGCTGCAAACAGGAGGAATTGCAGCAGCCTGCCCATCAAATGGTCGGCTGAAAAAAAACGGGTCACGTTCTCCATATGATCACCACTACTCTATTTTCTCTTTCCTTTCTCCTTTACCTGAATGAAAGAAGATTAAACAAAAGAGAAAAGGCGCGGCTTTATTGAGGAAACAGCTGCTCTCCCTTGCGGATCATGGCTGCCATCTCTTCTTGCGGGACCAGGCTTCCGCCTGTGGACCATACGAGATGGACAGCATGGGCTCTTTGCTCGTCCGTTAAGTGTCTTTCGAGCCAGCCGCTTCTCTTAGCCCGCAAAGGTCCTTCTATTCCGGCAAGAGCGGAAGGTTCCAGATGCTCGCCTTCACGCTTAGCCATTTGCCCTAAATATATAAACAGCTGATCGTCCGATATAGTAAAAACTCCATCGAGGTCATCCGCTACTGCTCTGCCGACAAAGCTTGACGCCCTGCCGACGGCCAGCCCGTCGGCTTCTGTTGCTAAGTGAATACCGGCATCCTGCACAGCTATCCGGTCATGCAGGCCGGTCATTAATCCAAGCAGCATGCACGGAGCTTGCACCGGCTCCGCAAAAAAACTATACACATGCTCGCCAAACACCCGCTTCAGCCCAGCAAAGATCCCTCCCGGTGCGCCGCCTACTCCGCATGGCAAATACACAATCAATGGATGATCTTTATCAATGAGAAGGCCTTGTTCCTGAAACTGTTCTTTCAAACGAAGGGCAGCCGTTGAATAGCCAAGAAACAACTCCCTGGAATGCTCATCATCAATGAAAAAGCTGTTTTTTGTCTGCGCACTCAGCGTTCTGCCTTCTTCTACAGCTCGGCTGTAATCATCGGCATATTCAATTACCTGCACGCCTCTTTCACGAAGTCGCCGTTTCTTCCACTCTTTCGCATCTATAGACATATGAACCGTTGTCTGAAACCCAAGCGCTGCGCCTGTCATGCCAATGCTTAATCCTAAGTTCCCTGTAGAGCCGACAGCAAGTGAATAGCCAGAGAAAAATTTTCTCATTTCTCCGCTTGCTAGTTTACTATAATCTTCTTCTGTTGATAACAGTCCATTCTCTATTGCAAGCTGTTCTGCATGCTTTAACACTTCATACATGCCTCCGCGCGCTTTCACCGAACCGGCGACCGGTAAAAGGTGATCGGCTTTCATATATAATTGTCCCTCGATCTTTTCCTGATGATACTCTTCAAGAAAAGCTTTCATACGGCCGATCTCCAGCAAAGGCGATTCAATCACGCCAGCCGAATTCCTCGTTTCCGGAAAAACAGCCGCCAGAAAAGGAGCGAATCTTCTTAAGCGGGCATCTGCGTCCTCTATTTCTTCCAGCTGAATTGGCAGCTGGTCCGCTGTGTTCATTGATTTTTGTTCATTGAGCCATGTGACCTCTTGTCCGCCTTTCATAGCTGCGATTAACGGCCATCGTGCTTCAAGATGAGCTGCTTCCTGTTTGCCCTTCGTCATTTATACGCCTCCTCCGTCCCCCTTGATAGAAAGAAATTCCAAGAGCGCACTCTTGGAATTTCTTGTTGTTTAGGCAAATACTGTTTTCTGCAAAAATTCTTTTACCTCACTGCCTAGTTTTTCATACTGCCCTTGCTCTGTCCGTTCCTGCTTCCCGGCAATAGCGAAAGCGGACGGATTGCGAAGATCTACTTCCACAACCGCCTCGTATAAGTAGGTGGCGTTGCCGATTAAATCAATCCAATAGCCGCCATCTGCTTTGCGATGAGCCACACAGCGGACCTTGCCGCCGTTGTTATATACCTCAATGGTTTCCTCTAGCTGATTTTTCTCAAGCAGGCACGTAATCAAGCTAGACGCGGACATCGCTGTTCCGCAGGCATTCGTAAATCCGACTCCGCGCTCAAAGGTGCGCACATAAATTTTTCCCGGCTCAATTGGATGAACGAAGCTGACGTTCACGCCATCAGGGCAAATGTCATTCGGGCCATTCAGCTTTTGCGCAATCTGCTTTTGCTCGTCAGAAGCGATTTGCTCTTCATTCACAATAGCAATTAAATGCGGGTTCGGCACAGCCGCCGCCGAAAACGCGATTGAATCGGAAAGCGCAGGCACCAGTTCATTTAATAATGTGTCCTTTCCCTCGATATGCATCGGCAGGCTGGACAGCTCAAACAAAACCAGTGAGATTTCCACGCGATACGTCGGCACCTCCTCATAGAGCTCCTCATCTTTTGTTACCTGCAAATCTGCTTTCATCGTCTCCACAACGATCTCATCTTTTTTCAGAAGCTCGCACACGTAACGGCCAAGGCAGCGCAGGCCGTTCCCGCACATGGACGCTTCAGAGCCGTCGGAATTAAAAATTCTCATCTTCGCGTCAGCCCGCCCGCTTTCCATTACAAACAAAATACCGTCCGCTCCAAGGCTGGACTCTCTGTTACACAAGGCGATCGATAAATTCCTTCTGTCTTCCTCGGAAAATGAATAGCCATTTGTCCATTCATCGATTAATAAAAAGTCATTACTTGATCCATGGCATTTAATTAATTCAATTTGCATGTTTTCTCCCCACAATCCACTTATGCTTTTCTATTAGCATACAAAAAAATCAAACGCCGGTCTATCTTTTCCTTGCTGCTGCGCTCACACTTCAGGAAGCCGGCGCCAGCATCGGCATTACGCGCTTACTTTATCGGAGAACAAGATTAAATACCCAGCCATATAAAACAAATAAATGCAAGAAGCTCCAATCACCGCGTGCAGGGGTTTCACCCAATGCGTCAGCAAGAAAATGCCGGCTACTAAAATGACCGCCCCTAAAGCGCCGAAAACCGCACTTTTTTGCGTTGTTTGAAACTCATTCAGGTTCATATTCTTTAGTTGTAAGCTCACGTTAATCAGCGTCATCACAGGAAGCAGCGTGATCACCCCCGAGAGGAATAAATACTTGGATTGACTTAACAAGGAGGCCGCTACCAGAATCATGCCGCCGATTACAAACTGTACAATGTAACTCACTGCTTTCTCTCCTTTTCTCAAGATCCAAAGCTGGATGAAGTAGAAGTTGTGACCATTGTATTCCCTGGCTAATTATAAGTAAACTAAATATAATTGATATCAATTATAATAAAATCTTATATCTTAGAGGTGGCGGCAATGAATGTAAAAAAATACCTCGCGTATATTAAAGTTGTGGAAACTGGCAGCTTAACAAAAGCGGCCGACCTGTTAAACTACACGCAGCCAAGCATTAGCCAAATGATCAGCAGCTTAGAGGAAGAATACGGCTTTGCTTTGCTCGTCAGACAAAAAAATGGCGTGAAGCCGACGGAGAATGGTTTAAAGGTATTACAGGCGATGAGAGAGATTGAAAGAGGCTATGAAAAATTGTTGGGAACGGTTGACAGGATTAATGGGCTGGAAACCGGGAAAGTCCGCATCGGCGCCTATATCAGCATTGCCACAAACTGGATGCCGCGGATAGTCAGCGAATTTAAACAGCGCTACCCCTTTATTGAAATCCAATTATATGAGGGCAATGCATCAGAGTTAGACGACTGGCTGGAGGAGGATACAATCGATTTTGCTATCGGCTCCTCTCATCATCACAAATGGGATTTCCGCTTTTTATTGGAGGACCCGATCGTTGCAGTCATGAGCACCAGGCATGAATGGGCGCAAGCTAATATCATCAGCTTACAAGCGATAAAAGAAGCAGAATGGATTTTGCCGTACCCAGATTCCTTGTTCGAGGTGCACAATTTTTTAAAAAAGGAAGGCATCCAGCCGCGGATCACGTATCAAATCAGAGGGGATGAAACGATTCTTGCCATGATCCGCCATAATTTAGGGATCAGCCTGCTGCCGCGCCTGCTGTTAAACAGTACAGTTCTGGACGGCATTGCCACTAGACCGGTTGAAATTCCTTTATCACGAAAAGTAGGCATTCTGACAAATACGAGAAAGCATGCCCCTACGCCCGCTATTTCGAAAATGATCCATTTCATCGAGGAGTGGGTCAATAAGGAAGCAGGCGAATAAGTTTTCTCGGCAAAAAAAGCACACCACTTGTCTATAGCGGTGTGCTTTTTGTCATAGTTGTCAAGCATAATGCACAACAAAATTCAGCAAGAAGAGCACGGAAACAATCCAGAGCAGCTTCGATACCTCGCGCCCTCTGCCCATGACAACCTTTAACAGCGGATATAAAATAAAGCCGGCTGCAATGCCATCCGCAATGCTATACGTAAACGGAATCATCACAATAATGAACAAAGCCGGCACTGCTTCCGTTAAATCGGTTAAATCCAAGTGACGAATGTTTTGGATCATCAAGCTGCCGATCATCATTAACACAGGAGCAATCGCCATATCCGGAATCAGCTTCATATAGGGAATAGCAAAAACTGAAAGCAGAAACAAAATGCCTGCGGTCAGTGTAGTCAGCCCTGTTCTTCCTCCTGCAGCGATCATTGCGGAGCTTTCCACCGTAGACACGGTCGGACTCGTTCCGAAGATCCCTGAAGAAAATGAAGAAAAAGCATTAGCCTGAAGCGCTCTTTTAAATTTATCTGGACGGCCGGCAAATTCTGTATGGCCATGGACTAAACCGACATTTTCAAACACGAGTACCATCGTCAGCGAAAACACAGCAGACCAAAAAGGCACCGATAGCCAGTCAGACAATGAAAACGCGGCGAATACATCGTTGTATACAGCAACAGAAAAGGACGCGTCTCCTACTTCCGGCAACAGCCCGGCGACCCACGCCGCCACAGTTCCAAACAAGATACTCCATAGAAAGCCGCCCGGTACGCCTTTTAAAAACACAATGAGCGTCACTATCAGCGTCAGCACTGTAATCAGTACAGCCGGATCGCCCAAATTGCCGAGCGCTAAAATAGAATGCTCTCCCCGCACGACAAGCCCGCCTTTTTCAAGACCGATCAGCATAAGAAAAAAGCCTAATCCAACTGAAATGGCTTCCTTTAAAATCGGCGGAATCGACGCATTCAGCCAGTCGGCCATTTTTGTGACCGATACAAGCACGAACAGCAAGCCCGATACAACAACAACGCCAAGCGCTTCCTGCCAGCTCAGTGCCATTGACTGGACAAAAGTGTAAGCAAACATGGCATTCAGCCCCATGCCCGGCACAAGCAAAATCGGCGCATTGGCCCAAAATGCCATCACCACACATCCGACCGATGAGGCAAGTATCGTTGCTACTACAGCTCCCTCAAACGGCACGCCAGCCTCGGACAAAATAAACGAGTTCACGGCTACGATATAAATAATCGTAAAAAAGCCGATGATCCCGGCGGTAACCTCCCGCTTCATTGTTGTGTCATGATCAGCTAACTGAAAAAAACCTCCACTCTTTTTCATCTTACATGTACCTTTCGTACAGCGCCCTCTCCCTACCCGCTAGAGCTGGTCAACCAGCCTAGCCACAAAAGGTATTTTACCAAAGCCCCTTCATAAGAACAAGCCTCACCAAAAAGACCGCCTTCCAAGGAGGAGGCGGTCTTTTCATTATCCTTCAATAGATCTTACTAAATTAGCCATTTCAATGGCTGTCGCAGCAGCCTCCCAGCCTTTGTTGCCGGCTTTTGTTCCAGCTCGTTCGATCGCTTGTTCAATCGTATCAGTTGTCAATACGCCGAAGATAACCGGTACACCTGACTGCATGCCCGCTTGTGCCACGCCTTTAGTCGCTTCGTTGCTGACATATTCAAAATGGGCAGTCGATCCGCGAATGACAGTGCCGAGTGTAATCACTGCATCATATTTGCCGCTGTCCGCCATTTTTTTGGCGATTAACGGGATTTCAAACGCGCCCGGCACCCAGGCAATGTCCACGTTGTCTTCTTCCACCCCGTGGCGGCGCAGGGCGTCTTCTGCTCCGCTCAACAGTTTGCCGGTAATAAACTCATTAAAACGAGCCACAACAATGCCCACTTTCAGTCCTGTACCAATTAAATTTCCTTCAAATGTTCTGCTCATGTTCTTCTCTCCCTGATTAAATAGTTAAATAATGACCTAATTTCGTGATTTTCGTTTCTAAATAACGGCGGTTCTCTTCCTTTGGCGGCATTTCCAAAGGCACCCGGTCGACGATTTCAAGCCCGTACCCTTTCAGGCCGGCAATTTTGCGCGGATTATTCGTTAACAGCTTCATCTCTTTAATGCCAAGATCCCGCAAAATTTGGGCGCCAATGCCATAGTCACGCAAATCATCCGCAAAACCAAGCTTCTCATTTGCTTCTACCGTATCATAGCCTTGCTCTTGCAGTTTATATGCCTTTAGTTTATTAATAAGACCGATCCCGCGGCCTTCCTGGCGCATATAAAGCAGCACGCCCCGGCCCTCCTCTTCGATTTGCTGAAGTGCGGCATGCAGCTGCGGGCCGCAATCACAGCGGCAGGAGCCGAAGACATCACCCGTTAAGCATTCAGAATGGACCCGAACAAGTACAGGAGCCTCTTCATCGATTTCCCCTTTAACAAGGGCGACATGTTCCTTGCCCGTCAGCTTTTCCGTATAGCCGACCGCTTGGAAATGCCCGAATTCGGTTGGCAGCTCGATAGTTACTTCCCGGGTAACAAGCGCTTCTTTCTTACGGCGGTACTCTATCAAATGCTGGATCGTAATAATTTTTAAATCGAGTTCTTCTGCTAGTACGAATAAGTCGGGAAGCCGCGCCATCGTTCCGTCTTCCTTCATAATTTCGCAAATCACTCCCGCGCCCTGCTGCCCGGCAATCAATGCCAAGTCCACTGCTGCCTCTGTGTGGCCGGCTCTCTTTAAGACGCCGCCCTTTTTAGCGACCAGTGGGAAAATATGCCCAGGCCGTTTAAAGTCAGCCGGCGCCGCATCCTCTTTCATCATGGCCTGTATCGTTTCCGCCCGTTCAAATGCGCTGATTCCCGTATGGGTGGATGCGTGATCAATGCTGACGGTAAATGCCGTGCCGTGGCTATCCGTATTGTGATCGACCATCATATTCAACCCAAGCTGCTTCGCTTTCTCTTCTTCTACCGGTACGCAAATGAGACCGCGCCCAACCTTTGCCATGAAATTGATCATCTCGGCATCCGCAAAGTCGGCCAAGCCGACAAAATCACCTTCATTTTCCCGATCCTCATCATCCACAACGATGATGACTTTTCCTTTTTTTAAATCTTCCAATGCTTCTTCTATGGATGCAAACATCTTTTTCACCCCGTCTGTTTTATTAAGCAAAGCCATGTTTTTGCAATAAGTCCATCGTTACGTTAGAAGCCGGCTTTTCTGCCTTGTGCCCCAGCATCCGCTCTACATATTTTGCAAGCATGTCGCACTCGATATTGACAAGGTCACCAATCGCCTTCTCCGCTAGAATCGTCTCCTCTTGTGTATGGGGAATAAGCGAAATGGTCAGCTCTTTTTCAGATACATAAAAGAGGGTCAATGACGTGCCGTCGAGTGCTGCGGAGCCTTTCGGCATCAGGTATGGAGAAAGCTCCGCTGAATACTGGATATCAATGTAAAGTGCGTTCTCCACGCGCTTTTTCCCGGTAATCACACCGACTCCATCGACGTGACCGGAAACGAAATGGCCGCCAAAACGGCCGTTTGCCGCCATGGCCCGTTCCAAATTCACTTTCGATCCCCGGCTGAGCCTGCTGAGGGATGTGTCCCGAAACGTTTCTGGCATCACATCAACCGTAAAGCGTTCGGAAGTGAAGCTTGTAACTGTTAAACAGACTCCATTGAC
Organism: Pseudobacillus badius; assembly: GCF_002189605.1. Lineage (NCBI taxonomy): Bacteria > Bacillati > Bacillota > Bacilli > Caryophanales > Bacillaceae > Pseudobacillus > Pseudobacillus badius. The sequence goes on along the minus strand of NZ_MWMM01000004.1, from coordinate 8,932 downwards.
CGCAATGCTGTCCCCGAGCCGGACATCCTCAAGCACCTTGTGAGCCGCAATGGTCAGCTGCATCGATTTGTTTTGGGCAAGCACTTCTTCTATCATGCCGATTTCTTCAATTATGCCTGTGAACAATGTGGTTACCCTTCCTTCCGCGAAGCTGTAATCTTAATATCTTGTCCAATCATCTCCACCTTATCAAACACTAGCTGGATGGACTCATCCATCGTCGGGAAGCCTTCTCCCGCAAATGGCGTAGGCGCCATTTTGCCGCCGATCAATTTAGGTGCCATATAGATGACGATTCGTTGAAAGGCTTTCTCCTGAAAGAATGAAGCGTTCACTTCGCCCCCGCCTTCGACAAGCAGCGTCATGATCTCCTCTTCTCCTAATTTTTCCAGAAGAAGCGGGATATGAATATCGGCCGTCTCCAGACGAATCACATCGGCACCAGCCGCGATAAGCGCTTCCTCTTTGTCTAAAGAGGCTTCACTGCCGCAAACGACGATCGTAGCGGCTTCTTTGTTTTCAATAACATTTGCTGTAATGGGTATACGTAAATGCGTGTCTAAAATGACTCGAATGGGGTGTTTTCCTCCGTGGGGCAAACGGGTGGTCAGGAGAGGATTATCCTGAAGAACGGTATTGACACCGACGAGGATCGCGTCATGCTCATGTCTGAGACAATGAACATCTTCCCTTGCCGGCTGACCAGTAATCCAGCGGCTATGGCCTGTGTAGGCAGCTGTTTTGCCATCGGCTGTAATGGCTGTTTTCATTGTGACGAATGGGGTTTGATGCTGAATAAAATGAAAAAACGGTTCTAACAAGCGATCTGCTCTTTCCCGGCAGACTCCAATCTCTACTTCAATTCCGGCAGATTCCAGCTTTTGCACGCCTTTTCCGCTCACTCTAGGATTCGGGTCCACCGTCGCGATAAATACCCTCTTAATCCCGGAGGAAGCTACTAAATTCGCGCATGGCGGCGTCTTTCCGTGGTGTGAACAAGGCTCTAATGTTACATATAAATCGGCACCGGCCGCTTCCTTTCCGGCTGCACGAAGAGCATGAACCTCCGCATGGGCTTCGCCCGCTTTCAAATGGGCGCCCATTCCGATGACACGGCCGTCCTTCACGACCACCGCACCGACCGGCGGATTCGGAGATGTCTGTCCCTTCACGCCTTCTGCCAGCGACAGGGCTAACTCCATATACTGTTCCTTTAACATTTCGCTAGTCCTCTCTCGATTCCTAAATATTTTCGTCCAATGAATGGTTTACAGCCAATAAACCAACAAAGCCCCGTATATATAATATATACGGGGCGCAAAAGGCGTAGCCAAATAAGCATTTTAAAACCTGTTTTTTAAAATGCTTCATCCTTCTCCCATCCAGACTATCACTGTCGGCTTCGGAATTTCACCGAATCCACCGGTTCGAAAACGAACACGGGTCACGGACTAAGAGCATTAGCTCATCACCGCCGGTGGGGAATTTCACCCCGCCCCGAAGGATACACTATTCAAGTTAATTCTTATTATCACTCTAGGAATACGATTGTGTCAAGGTTTAATGTGTGTGAATTCTGATTAATTCGGATGAAAAATGAGGGTTGTTGACCAGTTTCGTCAACAACTTTTCTTTAAACTAAAGCTATTCGTTGACTACACTTCCTTATGTTACTTTGTTTTATTCATTGGCACTATTTCAAATGGTTCTTCTCATTGATGCGCTGCCAGTTACCCACAATACACATTAAACACTACTACGAAATCAGTTTGCATCTATCCTTCAAGATATAAAGGATGAGTTCTATATGGGTCCTAAAACAAATGATTTTGCACCTTATGAAGATATTCGTTTTAACATGAACTGCCCTGTAAATGTTAGACACAAATTAACATTTACGGGGTGTTTTTGTGATTAAATTTAATGCAGAAGAAAAATTACAGATTGTTTTACGTTATCTAGATGGGGCAAAAAGTTATCTTGAGCTGTCGAAGGAATTTAAAGTAGATAAAAATTTTCCACGTACTATGCATAAACCTTTTCATTATAGTTATCTTGAATAAAACAATAGTAGTAAATCCATTGAAAAACTGTTAAATTGTAGAAGTCGGTAATTCGCTATAAAGGAGTGCATAATTATATGAACCGAACACTTGAACAATTACAAACTGATATCATCTTTACTGGAAAGAAGGGCTACCCTATTCTATTATCTGGCGCTATTGTCTTTTTATTATTTGCCTTTATGCCCTTATTTTTTCCAACGAAGACCCTATCTCTTATATGGATTTTTGGATTAAGTGTCATTTTCCCATTTGGAGTCCTGCTAGGCAAAATAGTGAATGTTAATCTTTTATCTAGTGATAATCCATTAGGTACATTAGGTGGAATGGTTGCAGCTATACAAGCATTTTACATACCTGTATTTATCATCGTGTATACGCACATCCCTGAATATATCCCTTTTACCATCGGGTTATTAGCAGGATCTCACTTTCTGCCCTATATGTGGATTTACAAAAGCAAAGCTTACTTATTTGTCACTCTTGCCGCTTGTATATCCTCTTTCATCTTAGGTGGGTTCTTTGTTGAACTCGCATTTAATCTAGTCCCTTTGGCCATTTCGATTTCGTATGGAGTCGGTGTTCTACTAATTCTTAGAGAACTCAAAGTGGTCAAACCAGCTTAATCACCTAATAGGTGATTTTTTTTATGTTTATTACACTCCTTCACATTTTCAACGAACTGAACTATTCATTAAATTCTCTTACTGCTTCTCTATCCAATTATTGGTATAGTAAAAGCAGGAGGTGTTTTAGTGATTAAAAAATATCCACTTATTTCTTTTATTTTTATAGCTTTACTGCTCTTCTTTACTGGCTGCCAAGCTGAGGGCTCTTATCTTAAAGAAGAAGCCCCCATTCAAAAACGTCCTAGCTCCGATAAAGGAATTAAACTATCAACCGAAAAAGCAGTATACAAAACATCTGACAACGAAATCACAATTAATATTCAGAACGATAGTGATACCCAGTTCAGTTACGGTCAAGATTTTGCAATTGAAAAGAAGGTTAAGGATGCATGGTATTCTGTACCATTTAAAGATAAATCCTTTGAAGAAAAAGGGACTTTGCTTCATCCAAAAACCTCTACTTCACAGACATTTTCATTAGAGCAATTAGAGTATAACCTTTCTTCGGGCAAATACCGGATCGTTGTAACTTTTTATAATCCAGAAGATTACTTCCTTATTCTCAAAAAAGAAGGAAACACTCCAAAAGGTGCACCTACTCTTGCCGCCCCATTTAAAGTTGTAAAGTGAGAAAGAACCTGACGTGGTTCTTTTTCTCTTTAGTCAAATTATTAACAGGGCATTCTGTTACACATTTTGTGTCTATTACGACTCAGAGCCGCGTTTGTTCTTCTTCCTGTTATCAATGTATATCCTTAACGCGCTTTCTCCCTCTCATCTTCAGCATATTCAATTTTCTCATGGATGATGTCCATCGTCAGCCATCCGAGCGGATAGGTATAGGAGGAACCCGCTCTGACCACTGACGATGAGCACCAAACGTGCCCATTTATTTACAGTGTGTTACAATGAAAGAGATCTGAATCCCTTAAGAGCGGTAAGCTATCCTCAATTAGCTTGCCGCTTTCTTTGTTAAGGCAAAGTACCGCTTTTTCGCTTCCACCTCAATCCACAAAAGCAAAGCTGGATTGTCCCGAGCTTCTCGGCATTGCCTTCTCACTTCAGAAGCCCTCATTAACCGACTTGCGGATAAAGTAAAAAACATGTGGACCACCCTCCCATTGTTTGAATTATCTTCTTCAAACCTCCTAGGCAAAGCCTGTCTATGCCAGCCACCTGTTTGCTTTCCATTGCAACACCAATCTCTTCATTCCCTTTTTCATCGGAATCCCATAGTCCCTTTCGATCGCCATCATGAAATTGTCAATGAACATTCGGGCTTCAAGCAACTTGTCCATCATTTGAGCAATGCTTTCTTTTTCTTCTTCATCAGCCATGCCAGGCGGCTTAGCCAGACAGAGGGCTCCAACCTCTGTAAGAGCCTCAGCCAGCCCCTTTTCTGCATGTGCTTTTAATGCCAGCATGTGACGCTCAATAGCTGGACCTTTTAGAACGGGTGGAATGTAACCATCGGAAAACTTATAGAGCAGTTCCCCTATGTATTTCGGACTGTCTTCATACACTCGGATGGATTGCTTGGCAATATCCTGTTGCATGGTCCGGCGGTCATTCTTGTAATGGCTGACTAACTGCTTCGAGATATTGAGGTCATCCGCCATTTGTTCGTTGGTCATGTCCTTTTCTGCGAGCAGATGTCTTACAGCCTCCCCCACTTCTGCCGATGGTTTGATCGTCATGTCCCTTCCCCCTTTTGTATTGGGTTTTCAATTATTAAATACATAAATTAGTAGTATGGTAGATTCAAGAAATGACCTGTTGTTCTTGTTCACGTATCCATTCATTAATGGCTGATCTGGTAAAGAAAATACGCCGACGCACCCGAAAATGTGGAATCTCTTTTTCTCGGACCATGTTGTAAATGGTGTCGGTGCATACGCCAAGGTAATCAGCAGCTTCTTGGACGGTCATTGTTTGGCGGGTCATTAAACTTACCTTCTTATTGACTCATTTTGTTTTATTGAGTAATTTTAGTTTTTGTATGAGAATTTTGTTCTTTTTGATTACAAAACAGGTATGCTGCATCTTATTTTTAGAATTTTAGAAAGAGCAAATGCGTCTTTCATCCGTGGTACAGATACGCCATTTCCCCAATTCCAAACTGCTGCTTTAGTATAACCAAGCATTCCAGCAAGCTCTTCTTGGGTAAATCCCTTTTTCTATTCGGGCATTTATTAAACGATCATTTTCCAAATCATCCACCCATTTGTATGATATTCTTGTACTTTATACCTGATTATATGTACAAATTTCTTATATAAAGATTTTTTATATGAATTCCTTGTACTTTATTTTTATTATTTTGCCATTGTTATACAATAAACTTGTACACCTTAAAAGGAGCGTTGTTCATGCTATCAAAAAGATTAAAAGCAGCGCGTTTAAAGAAAAAGCTTACACAACAAGAGCTAGCTAACCGCCTAAAAACTACTAAAGGCACGATAAGTAACTACGAAAATGGCCATAGTACGCCATCCAATGAAATGTTAAAAGAACTGGCTCTAGTTTTGGAAGTAAGTACTGACTATTTACTCGAGGTCACCGATTCAATAAATACTTCTTTAACTCACCTTCCAGATGAGGAAGAAATGAAGGAATTCTTCAGTAATCCTAAATTGAATTTGTTCTTTAGAGAAATAAAGGAGTCTCCAGAGGAGCAGTTAGAGGAACTGCGGGAGATTTGGGAAGTCATTAAGAAAAGAAATAAGAAGTAATAGCACGCTGCGGCGTGTCTTTATTTTAATTACGTAATGGTATTATCTTGGTTTTTTAGTTCTATTATCCAATTATAGAGTTATTTTGATTAAACAAAGGGGTGCAGTAAAATGAATCTTAAAGAAACATTAGAGATGTTAAATAAAGTTGCTACTGATAATAAAGAACTAATAAAGAATGAAGAATCAACCAAGCAATTCTTGATCTTACCTCTGCTCAGAGGACTAGGATATGATACGTATAGCCCTCAGGAAGTTACACCAGAATTCACAGCAGATTTTCATAAAAAGAACGAAAAAGTAGATTATGCTATTTTTATAAACGGTGAACCGAAAATTTTCCTTGAAGCTAAGCCGGTAACAAGCAAAATCACTAAAAGTGCTCCACAGTTAAGCAGATATTTCAGCACTTTTCCTAGTGTACGATTGGGAATCCTGACAAACGGGATAGAATATCACTTTTTCACTGACTTAAATAATGCTAACATAATGGATTCTAAGCCTTTTTTTGTTTTTAATATAACTAATTATAATGAAGAGGATTTCAGCTACTTGATAAAGTTTTCCAAAAATCTTTATGATTATGAAAGTATGAAAAACTTGGCTGAATCTATGATGTACTCCCAAGCCTTCAAATCAGTTATCAAAGAGATTTTCGAAAATCCAAATGATGATTTTATTAAGTTTGTGATAAAGGAAAGGTTTAAATTTAAAGTCACTCAACAGTTTATAAATACTGCGCGGCCATTAGTTCAAAAATGCATTCAAGAATCTTTGGCTGAGATCATTAGCGAAAAATTTGATGTTAACCAAGCAATGCAGGAGATAGCTCCAGAGGTTGAAGAAGTACCACAAGTAGATAAGAAAGTCTATTATTCTATGGAAGAGCTTGAATCGTTAGGTTCGTTCGAAGAATTTGGAGGCGTTAAGGTAGTGCTGCCAAATTCTGAATCTTATAAAAAGCTATTAAAAATACCTGAAGAAGAATATTCTGTAGAAAGAGGAAACCCTCTGAGCAACTTTTTTGTTTCATCAGTTCTTACACAAGGCAATACAATTGTCGGCTACTTGATTGGCCAATATTATAATCAACAAGAGGATACTACACTATACACTGTAAAATCTAACAAGATTGCTAATTTCCTAGAAGAAAATCCTATAGTTAAAGAAACTGGATTTATTAATGCGCGTCTTGGATCTCGAACAAATAAAATTACAAATGAAAAAACTTATTATTTAAGGAGTTGTCTGAAAAACCTTTCATTCAGGGATACTCCAAACCTTGTATCGAAGGTTGAAAATATTGATGAGTTCTTTAATAGTATTCAATAATTAGTTTCCAACTCTAAAGCAAATGTGTTGAGAAAAAATCCATCAAAAAAGTTACCTATCTCTTTTGATGCCTTTCGTCTATAATCCTGTTGTGTCTGCAGCACTTTATAAAGTAAATTCAAAACTTGCTCAGGATGAAGATTGGTATTGCTTGTGAGAAGTACTATTCGATGCTTTATATGCGAAATAATTGTCGATGAGAAAAGCCACTTTAGGCTTTTTAACAAACGAAGCGATATCCATAGCTTGATGAGCATGTTTTAGTGCGTTTTAGTTTAAACTAGGTAAGCCAAATAAAATCCCGCTAAAGAGTAATAAAACTTTGGCGGGATTTTATTTATGTTCCTGTTGAACGTTATACATTAAAGATTAATCAACTCTTCAGAAATCAAATGGTCCAATCCATATTTATTAACAAGTTAGATCTACTAACTTTTCCATTTTATTTTTTATGATTTTAATAAACTATGCTTGTTTTTTAGCTTTCATTCGTTTTTTTAACCAATTAGTAAGCCTTCCAGATTTATTTTCTGCTGCATACCATTTGCCATCAACCGCAACAACTTGACATTGGTCAGTCAAAAGCGTTAGATTGCCATTTTCAAAAGAAACCAAATTTTTTTCTTTCAAATAATTGACAGTTTTTTCCAAATCTTTCTCTTCCTTTAACATCCACTCTCGAAGGCCCAATTCATTTATATTTAAAGCTCCATTAATACAAAGCCAGTTTATTATGACAAATTCTTGCTCATCTAATTCAGCTGGCTCCCACTCAAAGCGAATAGGGTCAAGTTGTCTTAACTCTTCCTTCTCCATGAAGTGATATTTAAATTCCCACCCCATCTTCTCCCCGTCTTCTTTAGCTTTTCCCGCTAAATACATATGAAAGGCTTCAAATTCTAAGTCTTCCCCAAAAATACTGCTGTTAATACTATATTTGTAGCTAAGCTTTGTCCAAATTATTTCTAATAATAGCAATAACGGATTATCATTTGAAGACCCATAAAAGTTCCAAAAATCATTTTTATCCATGAAACCTATGTACGGCATCCCATCCAGCTTCGCTAATGAATAATTACCACAAACGACCAAATCGGGAAATATTACAGGGCTAAATCCTTTCTTACCTGACTGATCATTTAGGAAATTAACAAAAGCCTCTCTTAAAGAAAATTCAGATTTGTATCCATAATAACCAAATATGATTCTTGAAGGTAGAATCTCTTCTATCAATAAAGTGTGATATATCATTTGTTCATGAAATGGAAGTAAGTCAACATCTTTATAATCGGGCAATTCTTTTTTTACAATATGTCTAAAAGCATCTCTTAATCCTCTGATAGATGTAAGTTGATGGCTGCTTATTTTATAAATTTGATGCATTTTATTATAGGAATCTATTAAATCATCTTTATATAGGTTCTTTTTAATTTCTAATACTGCAATAACATTAGAAATATCATAAATAAATTTATTTGTATAAGGAATTGGATCTCCTTCCCCTTCTACAATCATACAGTCTACTTCATTGCTAAATTCCCCTTCTTTGTTTCTAATTTTACCTGATGCTACTCGGATATCTAATTCTTTAAATAGCGCTTTATCCAATAAGCTTGAGGTAAGCCCTTCATACATGTCTCCTATAGTAGGACCATGATCTACAATTTCATATTGCTTAATAAGTTCTTTTTCTTTTTTCATAAGCGAATTTAGAAAATCTGCCACTGTTACTATCATAAAATTTTTCCTCTTTTCTTTAAAAATACGCACCAATCAAGACTATATAACTATTATAATGAGGTGATACTGGGTATTATGTCGCTATTTGACGAACGACAGATGTAGAATTTTAAATCAGCCTATAGGACAATAAAAGAAAACGATTTTTTGTCCCTTCGTAGCACATGAGAAAAATGTTTCTAGGATTTTTTGTCTTCAGATGAACCAAATTATGATTGTAATAAAAGTTACTGGCTTATGAACTATAACTTAATCTTTTATGTGAGATAAAAAGAGCTTTCAAAGAATGGTTAGAGAAGCTAAGAGAGACCTGGCAAGTAATTAAAAAATATAAGTTAAATCACTAGTGTCGCATAAATTTTGACTGAATTTTCTGTTTTCTTGTTTTTACTCATGAGAAGAAAAACAAAGACATTTGAATAGAGGTAGTTAACAT
>NZ_MWMM01000049.1:0-1855 GCF_002189605.1 Pseudobacillus badius | reverse complement strand
AGAGGCTCGTTGTAAATCAAACCGTGGAATAAATAGTGAACGGGCAAACTGACAAGGCGAAGGAAACAAAAAACGACAAAAATAGAACAATGTCTTTAATTCTTCTTTAAATGGCTTGTATTGCATTTTAATCATTTTTGGCTAGTTAACTATTAAAAGAGAATTAAAAACGATCAGAGGCGAAAATAAGACGTTCTGGAGGGAAGAAAAATGAAAAGAGAAACAGAAAAAACAGTTCAGGAGTTATTAAGGGAACTTCGTGAATTGGATCTCCAGGGTAAGAATCAGATTCGAAAACTTGATGTAGATCAGCAAGGGAATATATTGCTGGATAGAAATAATCGGTTTGATGTTGAGTGGTATGAGAATGATGAAAATTATGATGTGGTTGATTATGAAAAAGAGTCCTCAGATTGAGGACTCTTTTTTTGGTTTTCTGGTTTTCTTCTTTACTTGATTTAATTATATAGACACTCAAGTAAAAAGGTAGTAGAGTTAAAACCAACGTTAGTAAAAATTGGTTTTAGACATAAAAAAGCCCCCTATCCAGTTGTCGGCTAAAACTTTTGGAAAGGGGTCCTCATCTCATGAAGAGAGTATACCATAAGGTCATTGTGAGTGGAAGTATTACAGAAATTTATTCCTACGAGGAAGGAATCACTATTGGTTTTGCTAAATCGCATAGTAGCGAGCGGGTGGAAGCAGGTGATAGCAACGTGTCAAAAGAAGAAAGAATCCTGAAAGATCAAGCGAATTTAAGACGTTCGCTTTCAAGGAGTATTCAAACGCTAAGAAGAACGATCAATGCAAATATCGGACAGTGGGGCAAAGAAAAACCAAAATTTATGACGTTAACGTTTCGAGAAAATGTGTTAGATCATGAGATTGCTAATGCAGAGTTTAGAGAATTTATAAAACGTTTATCTTATAAACTTTTCAAAAAGCAAAGTGGTCTAAAATACACCTGTGTAGTAGAGAGACAAGCTAGAGGTGCAATTCACTATCATGTGCTTTTTTACAATCTGCCGTACATCAAACAGGAAGAGTTGGTGAAGGTCTGGGAGAATGGAAAAGAGCAGCGTGGTGTTCGAATTAATGCGATCGAAGATATAGACAACGTTGGTGCATATGTTGTGAAGTACATAGAGAAAGATATACAGGCGTTGAAAGATGGATTTGATACCAAGACTGGGAAAAGTGCGAAAGAGAAAAACAAGAAACTTTTCTTCCAGTCGAGGGGATTAATCAAACCAGAAGAAAGATCAATGACTGAAGAAGAATTAAAAGAGTTTGAAAGTAAATTGATTGATGATAAGGCGACTGTTTTTGAAGCTACTCATGACAATGAGTTTGTTGGCAAGATGACTTATAAACAGATCAAGAAAAGAGAGTAGAAATTTTCTACTCTCTTTTTGATTTTTAAGCCCCTGCGGGTACAATGCTGCAAGCATTATTTTTTCGCGGAGTGAACCCATCTTCACCTGAAATTTTCAAGGTGTATAGATGGGCACTTCGTGAAATTGATCTGCAAGAGCATAAGGAGAAACTGTCCCCATAGATTGTGAGGGGTTAGGCAGAGCCTAACTGTTCACTGGGTACAAAAAAAATGATCAAAACAATACAAAAACAATACATCAGAGTGATCGGTTTATGCCGCGAAAGTTGATTTACAATGAGAGGTACTCTCATGCAAACTTTCGGAGGTTGCCCCAGAGGGCGGTTTTGGCCCTGTGGGGTTGCCTTCGGGAGTTTGAGGGTACAGAGGCTCGTTGTAAATCAAACCGTGGAATAAATAGTGAACGGGCAAACTGACAAGGCGAAGGAAACAAAAAACGACAAAAATAGAACAATGTCT
>NZ_MWMM01000048.1:0-1983 GCF_002189605.1 Pseudobacillus badius | reverse complement strand
CTGACTTTCCGCATGTCTAATTTTTACAATTAGGAATTTAAGAAGGAGTCCATTTTCTTTTCTCGAATACAAATGATAAATCATGATACGTTTTTGAGAAAGGACGACTTCTATGAATTCACAACAGATGATCAAACCTATTCATGCCGGTGCGCTGCCAATCAGCTTCGCCATGGCCCGGCTTGCTCATATTCAAGAAACCATTGATCAAAGAGTGCAGTGGAGGGAAGACAATACCAAGGTGTCTCCCGGTTTTTTAATCGAAAGCTTAGTTGCCGCCATCATGTCTACACACGGCACAATTCCGCTTGTGCGCTTACAGGAATACTGGCGGGACCAGGACTGGGAATTGCTTTTTCGCGGCACATCGATCACGCCGGATCAATTGAATGATGACGCCTACGGACGTGCCTTAGACAAGTTGGCGGATCTTGATTTAGAACAATTGTGCATGGACATCTCCGTGCAACTTCTTCTGAAGCACGAAGAAGACATTCAAGTGATCCACGCGGATACCACGTCAAAATCTGTTCAGGGCGTATATGATCAACCCGCAGACGATTCCTTTGTGCTTGCCCATGGGTACAGCAAAGATCACCGGCCGGATCTGAAACAACTGAAAATCGGATTAGGTGTCCAGCAAAAGGGACTTCCATTGTTTGCACAAGTCTTTTCCGGCAATGTTTCTGATCAAAAATGGAGCATACAAGCGATTCAAAAGATGAGTCAGGTTTTCGAAGAAAACGGACAGCGAGCACCTTTTGTGCTCGACAGCAGTTTGATTACAAAAGACAACCTTGCGGCTATGGAACAGAAGCAGATCCAATTTCTTTCCCGGATACCTGATACATTCAGTGTAACAGAGTCGGCCAAAGAAGAAGCCATGCGGTCAACGGAATGGATCGCGTTTCAAACACCAAATGAAAAGGAATACCGCTTGTACACAACTTTCGGAGCACCATGCGCTCAACGAAAAACGATGTATCCACTCACCGTTGTATGGTCCAAGGAATTAGCAACGAAAAAAGAAGGTACGTTGCAAAAAAACTGGGCAAAGATGCAAAAAAAGCTCATGAAAGAACTGAAAAAGAAAGAAAAGACGCTATTTAGTTGCGAAGCAGATGCACGTACTGCTTTAGATGAAAGTATTCGTGCCATCTACGAACAAGGATTTGATGTGAAAGGCGCTGTCACATCTGTCAAAACACTTTCTCATACTGGACCAGGCCGTCCAAAAAAAGACCGTGTCGCAGAAGAAATGACGACATACGCTTTGTCCTTTAGCGACCTGGCGATTCACCCTGCTTTCGCAGAAAGAGAACGTCACATGGCTTCTTGTTTTGTGTTAATCAGCAGCCCGGATATGACGCACTCAGCCGAAGAAAAGCTGCTTCTTTACAAGAAGCAAAGTCGGGTGGAAACGCGGTTTCGTCTCTTAAAAGATCCGATGGTCTTTGATCGCGTCTACTTGAAAAATCCGACACGTGTGATGGCGTTGAGTTACGTGTTTTACCTCGTTCTCTTACTTTTGTCGTATTTGGAGTACCGTGTCCGACGCTCATTAGCAGAACGCCAGGAGGACTGGATTGCGCCCGGCAATAAAAAAACGAAAACGCCATCCGTCAAAGCAATTGTCGAAACATTGGACCGTCTGATGACAATGGCGATCGGCAACGATCGTTATATTGCAGAACCCACACGTCCGCAAATTCACCATGCCGTAGAGTGGGCCGGCTTTGATTTAGAGATTTTGATCACGCCGATCATCGAGATGGAACAACATATTCGATAGAAGACCATTTTTCAAAAAAGATAATCCATTTTTTGGATCACCACCACTCTTTTTCCGAGTAAAAAGAGTGGTAAAAGCGGACTTGCCCCCTTTATTTTGGAAAAAATCACATAAAAATCGCTTGTCTTTGATACCTGTTTTTCAAAAAACAAAAAATCAAAATTGTATTTTTTTGACATGCGGAAAGTCAG
>NZ_MWMM01000047.1:0-2188 GCF_002189605.1 Pseudobacillus badius | reverse complement strand
ATAGCTTATAAATCTCTTTGGCTTGTCCAAAGAACGGTTTCACGGTTAATACAAAGTTCTTTGGAATATGAGAAGGGGTAAACGAGTCATCTAAAGCGTCTTCGTCCTTACGTATGTATTTATTAAAAGATTTTTTTAATGGTAAAGAATAGGTAGGGATTTTTTTTGTCCCTTCGTCCTTAGAGCCACAAGGGGTTTCAGCATTTTCTGTTTGGAAATCTGCTTGGAAATTACTTAAATTCAGCAGTTCTTCCCAGTATGAAAAATACGGGTGGTCCACAAATAAATGGACTGGGGCACTCCGTCCATTTTGCTTCGTGGATCTCCGATACACGGTAAAGATCACACCATGGTCACGCAATTTTTTCATTACGTTGCGCATCGTACGATCGGTAATGCCGTATCGATCTGCAAGATAGTCATCACTGGCAAAGAAGAAACCGCGCTCTGCAGCTAACCAGCAAGCCATGTCGATTCCTGAGCGTGTTTCTTTTTTCAGCCGGTAATACGCATCGCCATATGCGTCTTCTACGACCTCCAATAACTTTAATTTCATAGATTGTTGTTCTTTTTGATTCTTAGCGTAGGGTTTATAGCTTTGCATTTGCTTGAATTCTTGATTAGATAACATTCTGCTTACGGTCATGGGTTTCGTCTCCTTTAGAGAAAAACAAAAAAGACGTGTTTACCGCGTAAATCGGTAAACACGTCCTTTGTCTGTCTGTAAAAGGTAGACTTTTCCCTTGAAATTTACGTTTATTTATCGTAAGATACAGGCAAAGATAAATAAAGTAACAAGGGTAAAAGCAAGTGTTTACCGTGGCTGCATCACGGTGGACGGTTATAGGTGGCGCCAACCACACTATAACGCGCTTTTGCCTTTTTTACTTTTCCGTTCGATTTAATTGTCTCTATTTATAGCAAACTTTTCGCAATTCTACAAGTTAATCACTCTTAAAATTTCAAAAAATGTCCAAATTCCTCAACATCGAGCAAATACTTTTAATATATTTGCTGAATCAGAAACGCACTTATATAGTCTGAAAAGTTAATGTTGTTCAATTCTTTGTTTCCGCGCCATTCATAATACTTTACTTCACTAATAATCTGCTTAAAATGGTCGTCTTGCAGCAACTCTACTGCCAATGCTACTTTCTCCCTTTCTATTTTACTTGTTTGTGGAGTAATGAGAGGATTTTTTATCACTGTACGGATTATCCCTAACAACACATCGGTAAGCTCTAATCCTATTTCGTTGTTTTTCGGTAACATCTCACACTTGCTGGCATAAAATTTTTCTCCCCTGTAAAGGGATTGACTATTCAGCGTAGTGACAATGGTTTCATCTAGTTTCAGTGTTTCGTATTCGGTTGATTTGTCTATATAAATAGTGGCAGATACTTTCATGTCTCCGCCATAACCTCTAATAAGGCCATATATCAACCGTTCAGGAAACTTTGAATAGATCGTGGCATCCCTGTCTGTCTTTGAAAAATGCGGTTGGTCTTTTAAGAATCCATAGTGATAATTTATCACGTTCCATTTGATAAAATCCTTATATGGAATAAATGCACCAATTAAGTTTTTGATATTTTCTTTGGCATTTTGATTGCCATTGTAATTTTTCCAATGTATCTTAAAACGCCTTTTCTTTAGAAAGTAATTCATGTATTGTAGGTCGTCTAATTCATATATTCTTTTAGGTATCGAAAGAGACCCCAGAAGATTGGGTCTATCGCTTTCTTTTCCTGATTCATCAAAGAAGACATTCATTTCTCTCGTATGAAACGCATTAAATAGGTGACTCATTCCTTTAGCACTCCCTTTGCGGAACTTGACAATTTCAGCTAAATATATTAATTTGTATAAACAAACAGGAATAAAACTTCATGTTATAACTAAACTTATTTACACACCTCTCATTCAATTTGAGTGCGAGGTTCGTACAGAGGCGACTCATTCAATACGAATGCGTTGCCTTTTTTATTTATAAAGAAAATCTCTCTAGTATCTGATCAATCATTTCGTCGTTAATGCCAATATAACGTAAAGTAACCGATGGTGCCGAGTGGCCAAAGATTTGCTGCAGCATGGCCACGTCCTTCGTTTGCTGGTAAAAATGATAGCCGAAGGTCTTCCTCATGGTGTGGGTGCCAATGGCTCCTTCAATGCCACACGCGCGAGAAGC
>NZ_MWMM01000046.1:0-2324 GCF_002189605.1 Pseudobacillus badius | reverse complement strand
GGTGGAAAGGCTATTTGGGGATCTCTTTAATGAGTTAAAACATTGAACTTGTATTCTAAGTTCCCTAAATTATAAAAAGCGATTTTGATCACTAAGGATAGTGTGGGCAAAATCGCTTTTTTTGTATGGTTTCACCTAATTGATGAAGTATTGTTTTAGTATTTTTTTGCTGTTTTTTACGTCCCCATGAAAAAGTTAGGCTCTGCCTAACCCCACACACCAAGTGGGAGCATTTTTCTCTTATGCTCTTCTCTCTTTTTAAGGAAAAATTCTAAGAAAGGTTATTTTCATTTTTTGAGCTACCAATCAATGATGATTCACATATTATTTATGAATTATCATTACCTTGGATTTCTTTGTTTGTTAAACTGGAATAGTAGTAAAAAATGATTCATCAGTGATGTGTGATTCACAAGTGATGGGGTGGTTTTTTGCAAACGCATTGGAAGATTATCGATTTTTCTAAACAAGTAGGCAAGCATTATAACACAATAGATGCTTGGTTTAAAAAATTGGAAGCACAACAAATCCATTACGTAAATCGATTGGTTAGTACACAAGAAAAAGCCTATGATGAATTGGATTTAAAGATCGCTCTTTTTATAAAAGAAAAGAGAAAAGAAAAATGGTCACTGGATGCTATTTTCGAAAGTCTCCCTCAACATTTTGAATTGCGCCCATTTCCTTTACATAAAGAACGAGATAATGACTCACAAGTGATCAGTGTTGAGAGCCTAAGAGAGCAAATAGCAAAAGAAATAACTGTTTTGTTTGAAAAGAAATATGATTCACAGGTGGCTCTTTTAAAAAAAGAGCTATTAGCAGCACTACCAAGTCCGGAACAAGAAAGAGATAAAAGAATAACAGATATGATTACGCAGCATCGAATTAGATCCCAACTTGAAGATGAGGCTTTAGGGAAGTGGAAACAACAACCGGAAGAAGAACGGATAAAAAGGGTTGGCTTTTTTCGTAAAGAAGAGGATAGGGACAAGAGAGAACAATTTATTAAAAAATATGTTCAAGAGAACTTTGAGAGGAAAATCAAAGAAGATTTTGAAGATGATTAAATAATAGTTTTCATGTAGATGAAGCGTTCGTTGTTGTGAAAGAAAGGGGAAAGGACATGGCACATAAAGTTACGCTAACAGGTAAGCCAGTGAGTGAGCTGCGTTCAAAAGAGACTTATTATACATTCGATATGGAGGAGAGTGGATCTCCGGCAGCACCTAAAGGTCTTCCGAGCAGTTCGACCATTACTTATACCGTATTTATTAATCAGAAGCAGTTAAAGAAAGTTGGTTTAACGGAAGAAAACATTCAAATGCAAAAGGTTATGGTGCAGGGAGAACCAACCTTAGATATTTCTGTAGACGACTGTCCAGGCGAAATTGGTGTAATTTGCTTCCAAGTATCCATTATTCCGGAGAAACAAAAGAAGAAAGAATCTGACGTAGTAGAAAAAGAACCAGAAAAAAAGGAACCAGAAACAGAAGAGAAGCCGAAAGGACCGGAAGGAACAGAGGACTTTATTTCACTAAAACAGATTCAAGTTCCCGAAACTTTTTTACAGACAAGGCCGAATCCAGTAAAAACACAGAAAGTCATTGACTATGTAAAAGAGAACGGCTGTCTAGATGAGCCCATTACAATTAATCGGGAAACAAAGGTTCTGACAGATGGTTATAGACGCTATATTGTAGCTGAAAAGCTAGAAATGAAAACTGTACCTGTAACGTATCAAAAATAGAGTAGAGACGAACAAGAATTAGGTACTTAATTAGAGGCTGCTTCTTCTCAAGTTGGCCGGGCAGGTTACTTAATAAAGATAAAAAATTTATAAAAATAGGAAGGTGCCAGGCTATGAACGAAGGATCAAACGAAAAACCAAAATCACCAAAAGAAGCGTGGAGAAAACAAATGGAAAAATTTAATGAACTACCTCACATGAAACAGCACGAGTTAAACAATGGTTGGAAACTATACACTAACGCAGAGTTCTCACTGTGGAATAATGCCCCTAATTATTTAATTGTTGATGAAGAATTGGATACGGCGTTTGTATTTTACTTCAAAGAAGAGGTTATTAAAGTTAAAAAATCTGGTTGGGACATAGAGTTTACTTTTAACATCAAAAAGCAACACATTAAAGTATTTCGCAAACCTTCCGAAGACTAATTCAACTAATGCACGTATCTGTTGAATTAAGTGATTTTTAAATTAGATCTCAATGCAACATAATGATGATTATGTTGCATTCAAAAAGCAACCCGTAGCACACGAAAAACCCCTTGGAAACCAAGGGGTTTTTCGTTATAGCAACT
>NZ_MWMM01000045.1:0-2458 GCF_002189605.1 Pseudobacillus badius | reverse complement strand
TGTATTTGTTAACCTAAAAGTGAACCACCATCGCAATTGAAAAGTGAGCCACCTTATATGAAAATAATCCTAGCTTGTAAGAGTTAGGGGGATATAGAGGTGATCTCGTTGAAAAAGAAACAACAAGTGCTCATAGCCTTCCATCAGGAGGGCAAAAGCCAAAGGAAGATTGCAAAAGAGGTAGGCTTATCTAGAAATACAGTCAAACGCTACATTGAAGAGGACCTTGAGAGCAGAAAAAAGGACAGTCGGAATTTGCCTGTAACCGATAATTACATAGCTCCGCCATCGTATAAAAAACGAAATGGACAAAAACGGGCGCTGACTCACTCAGTGATCAAACAAATCCGAAAAATGTTAAAAGAAAATGAATACAAGCGTCAACACCAGATGCATAAACAACAGCTGAAAATGGTGGACATACATGAGAAGCTGCTAGATAAAGGGTTTAATATCAGCTACACAACGGTGAGGAACTTCATAAATCGTGAGGAAGCACGCAAAAAAGAAGTGTTCATTCGGCAAAAAGCAGTCGCAGGCCGGGAAATTGAATTTGATTGGGGGGAGGTCAAGTTATGTATCGGCCAGTCATGGCGCTCTCTTTCGATGGCCGTTTTCACCCTTCCATACAGTAACTGGCGGTTTGCTTATCTATATGAATCAGAAACCATGGTTTGCGTACAGGATGCCCATGCGAAGTGTGTAGCTTCCCTGCAATTTGTACCGGAGGTTTTTACGTATGATAATATGCGCACGGTGGTTAAAAATTTCATTGGAACAGAACGGGAAATTACAGAAGGCATGAGAAATGTGTCGATGCATTACCATTTTAAGATCAGGCTCTGTCAGCCCCGCAAAGGCAATGAAAAAGGGCATGTAGAGCGAAGTGTGGAGTATATTCGGCGAAAAGCCTTTGCCCATCAGGATTCATTTTCAGATTTACAGGCAGCCCGGTCTTATTTGGCAGCCATCGTCCACAAACTCAATACACACCAGCATTACAAGAAAAACATAGCTCATCATGAGCTGATGCTCGAAGAAAGAGCCGACCGTGCAGCTGGTGCAGAAGTTGTACCATTCGATGCTTCAGAGTTACTGGAATCGAGGGTGGACAAATACAGCACTGTGACGTACCGGCAGAATCATTATTCCGTGCCGGAAGGCCATGTAGGGAAATGGGTAAAGCTGAAGGCAAGTGCGGAAACCATCCGGGTTTTCAGTGAAGACGAATGCCTGGCGACCCATCGCCGCTGTTGGCAAAACCACCAATGGGTGATGGATATTTTCCATTACATCCACACCTTTCAAAAGAAAAAAGGCGCCTTGGCTCAAAGTGAATGTTTAAGCCAGGCACCCGCCCAATTACAAAAAATCTATCAGGATCATTATATCGGAAATGAACGTGATTTTCTAGAGCTGCTTCTTTACTTAAAAGAGCATCAAAATTTGAGTCGCGTATTAAACGCCATTCATCAGCTCCAGAAGAACCCGATGGTTCAACTAACAACAGACAAGATCATTTTTCTGGCAAGCCAGGAGGAAAGAACTGCAAAAGCTTCTCCCGAACCTGGCGATGAAGTCACCAGCCAATCCCTTGAGAACTTATCCGCCATTCATGCTTTATTTGAAACCAAAACAACGGGGGTGCTTCATTGATGGAGAAATTGCAGGAAATGATTGATATGTGTAAAGAATTGCGCCTGCCTAGCATTCGGGCATTCATTCAGCAGGAAGAGGTATGGAAGCAACATAAAAAAGCAGAAGACTTTTTGTATCAAGCGCTTGTCCAGGAAATGCAGGACCGTGAGGTGCGTGCCAAAGCGAACCGTATTCGCCTTGCGAATTTCCCGGAAAAAAAGCTATTAGCAGAATTAGATGTGGAGAGGCTGCCCCAAAAGGCGGCAAGCCGCCTCCCTTCTTTAAAGACCTTAGACTTTATCAAGGAAAAACAAAATATTTTACTGATTGGATCGCCTGGAACAGGCAAGACCCATCTTGCGATTGGTTTAGGAATCGAGGCGTGTTTGTCGGGGTATAAAGTGTATTTCACGACCATTGCCTCCCTCATTAATCAATTAAAAGAAAGGCGGTCAGAACGGACACTGCGGTCATTTGAGCTAAAGTTCGAGAAGTATGATCTGGTGATCATAGATGAACTTGGGTACATTTCCTTTGACAAAGAAGGAGCAGAGTTATTATTCACCCACCTCTCTTTACGCGCTGGCCGGGCCGCAACCATTATCACAAGCAATCTATCGTTTGATCGTTGGGAAGAAGTCTTTCACGATCCTGTTTTAACAGCTGCTTTAACAGACCGTTTAACTCACCGTGCTTATATGATCGACATGGTGGGACCATCTTATCGAATTTTAGAAACAAAAGAATGGCTAGAAAACAGCCAATCTTAGTGGCTCAATTTTTAATTAATAAATGGCTCACTTTTCAGTTGCGAAATACA